>CAYHDB010000017.1:0-17976 GCA_964355335.1 uncultured Candidatus Saccharibacteria bacterium | reverse complement strand
ACGACAACTGTAGGAGCCGTGTCCTGCGAAGCCTCCGGCGAAGTAGGAGAAATCTTGGAGGGCGTGAACAACGCAATAACCGAATCTGATGTTTTCTCAATCAAGTCATTGGTGTTGGTGTAGATTGAACGGGCGAGGGTATTTATCGTTTTAGTAAAGAGCGAAGCTATTGATGTAGAAATGGAAGAAGAAATGTTTTCTGCGTTTGTGGAGACTGAAGATACCACCGAACTCAAAAGAGCCTTCGGATCAGTGACAAACGAATCGGCCAAAGTACGTGAATAATTTACAGCGTCTTCAAGTACCGCGACAGATGAAGAATAGGCAGACGAAGCAAACGATGAACTACTATTTACAAAAGATGAAATGGATGACAACAATTCATGACGGTTGCCGTATGAGTGAATATTTTTTCTGGGTATCGAAATATCAAATTCTTTTGCGGGAGGAAAAGCCAAAGCCAGATACTCCTCACCCGATGAGACCAAGGACGCGGTGGCGGAAAAAGCTGAAGTGAGTTTTTTGGAGATTTGTTCGGAATAGCCTGACCGATACAAATTGTAACTTCCGACAATCATCAACACTGAAAATGCAAACACACCGAATTGACGAAGCGGAATTGAGAAAATTGAAATCTCAGAAATCACTGTCCCCTTCTGTTCCTCTGTCTTTACAATTTTTTCTACGAAAAGTTTTTTGCTCTGAACAAAATCCGCAACGAAAGAAGTCTTCTCAGATATTTTTTTTGTTTCGTTGATGGGACTGGCAGAGGACAATTCGGAAGTCTCCATCCGAAAATATTTCATCACCGACTCCTTTTCCACCAACCAACACTTTCCAACTTTCTTCGCGACAACAAGCCTCGCTCGACACAACTGGCCGATATAGTCTGGGTTGTAGCCGGTCAAGCGAGATACCTCTGAGGCGGAAATGAACTTTTCAGTGTCACTCTCCGGAGAAACTACCGATGTCGGCATACTGACCGAGTCCATCTGAAAATATTTCATCACCGACTCGCGTTCCACCAACCATCGTTTACCCACCTTGGTGGCGACAATCAACTTTGCGCGACACAGCTGGCCGATATAATCGGAGTTGTAGCCGGTCAACCGCGATGCGGTCGACACGGAGATGAATTTCTTGCCGTTGATGTCTTGTCCAGAATCCATTAATTATTTGAGAATATGGAAAAATTAAAATACGTTGAGAATACTCGATTTCTCGGATAATCCGAGAAACCCTTATAGCTACTATTTATTTCATTCGTCGAACGATTATTCATTGGTGTAATTATATAAGTGGTCCACAAGCACAAATGGAAAAATATGGGGACAACAAAGGTTTTCTCGGGTCATCCGAGAAAACTTATCAAAAAAAATTCACAGATTTTCACTAATCAAAAAATGTAATTCCCCAGGGAGGCAAAATCGCCAGTATTGAACGGATGAATTTCGTGTTTCACACATCACAAAACAATTTTTACAACTTTCGTCAACTACCCCAACAACAAAAATGTCAAATACTTAGTTTTTGACATAACATGAGGTAAACATGATATAATTGGTGTATGAGAAATATAAATATCGAAATCGGCGAGTATTATCATGCATTTAACAGAGGAAATAGCGGTCAATTGATCTTTCTAGACGACAACGACCGTGCAAGATTCCTATTTTTAATCCTTTATTTGCAGTCACCAGAGCCTGTTAATCATATTTCCGGCTATGCGGAGTACTTTGTTAAGCGAGGAAGGTTCAATGTAAGTGGCAAAATCACCAGCAAACAAGCCACAGACAAGCTTGTGGACCTCATCGGTTTCGTACTAATGCCAAGCTACTTTCATCTAATCCTAAAGGAGAAGGTGGAGAGCGGGATATCACGTTATATGCACAGAGTTCAGGTCTCCTACACAAAATACTTCAACACGAAGTACAGGAAAGCAGGACACCTCCTACAGGGCACTTATCTACTGCAATATATTGAAAAAGATGCTGATTTGGAGCATTTATCCGCGTATATACACAAACGCCCAAAGGAATTACAGGAATGGAGGAACCGAATGCACCTGTATCCATGGTCAAGTTATCAAGATTACCTCTCTGTGGACCGTTTTACTCCCCTATTAAGCAAGGAATTGATACCTACACACTTCAAAACTCCGGCAGAGTACAAAAAATTTGTAGATTCAAGCAAGCCAGTTGAGATCGAAAACTATCTTGGAAAAATACAGAGAACAAATTAATTTTAAACATTGATACAGTTATAAAAACAAACATTAACAATAATAGTACAAGTAGTAATGTTTATAAATCTCTATCAATCTTGAAGGACTAGGAACCTGGAAAATCTCTTATACGAAAAATCCGGCCTAGCCGGACTTCTCTAGATATCTAAATGTAATATACCTAGGTTATGACAGTAGTGATTTAATAAGACCCTTGAGAACCTCCGGATTTGCAGAACCCTTCGTAGCCTTCATCCCCTGACCAACCAAAAACTGTAACGCGGACTCTTTGCCTGATTTATAGTCGGCCACAACTTTCTCATTGGAGTCAAGGATGGTTTTAACTATAATCTTCAGCTCACCTTCATCGCTCTTCTGCATCAATCCGTTTTTTTCTGCGATCAGCAACGGACTACCTCCTTCTCTGTACATGATAGCGAGAACATCCTTCGCTCCGCGAGAGGAAACTTTCTTGTCTACAATCATTCTTACAAGAGCTGAAAATTCTCCTGCCGAAAATTTTAATGCGGACACAGCATCATCAATACTTCCTTCACCTGAAATCTTGGCTAGTCCGAGCAAATCAGTCGTAATATAATTTTGCGCCAACGACACGGACATTTTATCCTTCAAGATAGAAATAACTTCTTCAAGAAAATTTGCAAGTTTTTGATTTTCGATAAACAAAAAGGCATTCTCTCGAGTAATCCCGAAATCCTTCTCGTACCGTTCTCGCTTTTCCCATGGCAATTCAGGCAGGCTCTTTTTTAGCGTTTCGACGGAAAACTCCGGCATCTCACTTATCATCAATTTCGGCAAATCGGGATCAGGAAAGTATCTGTAGTCCTGTGCATCTTCTTTTGAGCGCTGTGAGTATGTCTCTTGCTTTGTCTCATTCCAGCCACGTGTCTCTTGCGCCACCTTCTCCCCCGCTTCAAGAAGCTCGGTATGTCTCGCAATCTCATAATTGATTGCTCGCTCGACAGCGCGAAAAGAATTTAGATTTTTAACCTCAACTTTTGTTCCAAACTTATTTGGATCGGCTGATATGGAAATATTAGCCTCGACACGCATTTCTCCTTTTTCCATATTTGCGTCCGATACTCCCAAAAATCGGAGTAGCAACTGCAACTCACGTGCGAAGTCTCCAGCAGTCTTGGCATCATGAATAACCGGCTCGGTGACCAGCTCCATAAGTGGTACGCCTGCTCGATTGAAATCTACAAGGCTGAATCCTCCCTCTTTAATTCCTCCTTTGGAAAAGGAGGTGTCAGAGTCAGCGAGGACGGAGGATTTAAATCCCTCCTGCGAAGACGCAGTGCTCCCTTTTATAAAGGGAGAATCGGATGCACCTCGATGTTGTGAAGTGGCCGTATCTTCTTCAAGATGAACACGTGTCAATTCTACGCCCGCGATACTTCCTCCGGACACAAGCGGATATTTGTACTGACTTATCTGATACCCCTTCGGAATATCTGGGTAAAAATAATTTTTTCTATCAAACTCTGTGAAATCAGCGAGCTTCCCTCCCACCGCCACGCCCACACGAAGTACATGCTTTACAGCCTGCTTGTTTATCACAGGAAGAGTGCCTGGGTGGCCCATGCAGACAGGGCAAATGTTCGCATTTGGCTTGGATTCATCGGGGTCATTCTTAGAATCACAGAACATCTTTGTCTGCGTCTTAAGCTCAGCGTGTATTTCTAGGCCAATTGTCGGAAAATACTCCATATAGCCATTAATTATGCCTGACTTCTCAAAAAACTCAAATCCTACTTGGGATTTGAGTTAAGGCCCACCCCCTTCATCACACTTTGAGCAATGCGAGCAATTCCTTACGGAACTGCTTAAGAGACTCATCATCTATGATAGAGACTGAAAGAATATTCTCACACTTCTTAGACAAAGATTTTTTCTTCTTTGTAAAATCCGCCTTGGATACAGTGTCGGTCTTGGTCAAAACAATAACTTCTTTCTTATCCAAAAGACTCGGGTTATGTGCCTCCAACTCTCCGCGAATCGTTTTGTAGACAGACAAAACATCCTCATTCTCCAAGGATATACAATGTAGAAGTATTTTAGTCCTTTCGATATGTCGCAAGAACTTATGACCCAATCCCCTTCCCTCTGAAGCTCCTTCTATAAGTCCTGGGATATCGGCAAGGATAAAGCCGTAAAAATCTCCGAGGTTCGGCTCAAGTGTCGTAAATTGGTACGCGCCCACCTTAGCGTCGGCATTTGAAAGTTCGTTCAAAAGTGAAGATTTGCCTGCATTGGGCAATCCAATCAATCCCGCGTCAGCGACAAGTCGCAGTTCGATATAAAAATTACCCTCCTCTCCTGGCTTACCCGGTGTCCACTCTGTCGGGTATACATTGGTCGAACCCTTAAAATGTTCATTGCCGTATCCACCAAAACCCCCCTTTAGCAGGGTAGCCGTATCATCTTCCTTCAATAGCTCGATAACCTGTCCGGTCTCAGTGTTAGTCACAATAGAGCCTACGGGCAAAAGCACTTCCAAATCTGCACCGTTCGCTCCGTGCATGCTCTTTCTCTTGCCAGCCTCGCCCTTTCCGGCGAGAAACTCCTTATCGTGTCTATATTTTGTCAGTATTCCAATGTCTCGAACAGCACGAACAGAAATGTCTCCGCCCTTTCCTCCATCTCCTCCTGCAGGCCCGCCAAACTCCTTGCCCTTCTCGTGAAGCCACGACACAACACCGCGACCTCCGTCACCTGCTTTCATATAAATTGTAAGTTCGTCTATAAAGGCCATAAAAAATAAATTAGTCTATAAAGTCCCTAAAGTCGTAAAGTCTGTAAAGTTTTCGGACCTTATAGACTTTATAGACATTATGACTCTAGGGCTCGCTCTGCGAGCTTTATCGCGCCCTCGCGCGACTTGGCGACTGCCATAAATCTGCCGTTGTGACAAAACACCGCGTCGGAAACTCCAGTGATGGATACTAGCTCGGCATCACGTTTGCCTGCCCAGATGGCGGGAAAATCCTTTCTGTTTTTAAAAGAAGAAACGTCGTCCCTTAAAGCTTTGGCTGTCCATTTCCCATCAGGTCTTGGATAAACGGAGAACACCGGCTCGGGCAATTCTGAAAGCGTCTGCTCGTGAGAATAATATGAATCCAAAACAATGATTCTTTTATCTTCTGACTTCTCATACATCTTGAGAACCTCCGCTTTTCCCGACACCGAGGCTTTCGCTTGCGCAATCACGCGCTCGAGAATTTTCCTGGCAAAACCTACAGCTTCCAGAAAGCGGGCATCCAAGGTGCCCTGGTCCTCCTGCCATGTCGGACGAAAATCATGGACAAAATCACTGATTATGTACGGGGTAACGTCCGGAACAACTTTGGAATACATTGAAAATCCACTGTCATCTGCATCCACAGGAGCAACTAACTTCTTGTCTACTTTACTGGCCACCTCTTCAGACCCGCAAATGTCTTTTCCAAACTTTCCCCAGACCAAACCAAATGAAGCGTACGGAATAGTATTTGGCCGAACACCCGCTCCCCCTTCCTGGTGATGGTCAAAACGGTTATTTTCCGGTCTATGCTCACCTCCGACGTCCACGACATAATCCGCCTTTCTGATGACGTCCTCATCTCGAGTCCTAATTACAGTCGACACAACAGGCACAGTATCAAGCATCAATAGCAATGTTGCCACAGAGAAGCAATCGTCTGCGTGAAAATGACCGTCATGGGTTGCAATAACAATAGCTTTGTCCATATGGAGGCTACTATACTACATTAAATCCGTTCTGGAAAATCGATAGCTATTTCAAGCTTAAATCGGCCGTTGGAACCAAATCAACTTTTTCCTTCAACGCCTTCAGAGATTTAAAGAAGAACCATCCGATAATAAGTGCCGTTATTACAGGTGATAACCAAGATGGAATATGTATGCCAAAAGCATCGAGAAGCATAATCGTACCCAAACCCAGGATAGAATACATGGCGCCGTTCTTCAAATAAACAAACTTTTTCACCCTCTCAATATTACCAATCGTCAACTGGCGGACTACCACCGCACCAATACCGTTACCTATAAGAATCAATGGGACCGACAACGTGAATGCAAAGGCTCCCAAAACACCGTCGATAGAAAAACAAGCGTCAATCGCTTCAAGATACATAATCTTTGACCAGTCGGAAAACTTCAGCCCTCCGGAAAGCATCTGTCGTTCCGCAGCCTCGGCGTTTTCCTTAAATCCATGCACCATAAAAAATCCGGTCGAACCGACGACCGCACCAAGAGCCATTATCGGATTAATCTTTATACTAAACCAAACGACCACAGTGAGGATTATCGAAGCCGTAGTGTAAAACCAAAGACCGTGTCTATGGATAAATCTTTCTCCGATAAGACCGTAGCTTTTTTCTTCCAGAAAAAGCCAGTGCAAGAAAAGAAATACCAGGAAAACTCCCGCCCCGACCAATAAGGGTGGTGCGGATTGTTCAATCAACGAATGGATTTCCGGACTAGAGCTAAACGTGGCGACAAGTGCTTGCCACATAGTCAGTTCCCCACTAGTCAGCCAGATGATAATCCAAGGAAGCAAACCTCGGACCAGAAAAACGGCAAAAAGAATACCCCAGAAGAGGAACCAGCGTCTGGCCTTCTCCCCCATCTTTGATAAAACTTCCGCGTTGATTACGGCATTGTCGACACTGTTTACGATCTCAAACAGCGCGAGACCGAGAATGGTGATTAGACCTGACACAGATTTTACTAAGTTATTAAACTATTTATGAAGAAGCGACTTTATCTCCTCTAGCTCCTTCTTGAGATGGTCAAATTTTGTATTCAACGACACAATCATGGACTCTTCTTCCCTCACCTCCAATTCTGTCTTCTCTTCAACTTTTTTCTCATGCCTAAGACCGGACATAATAATACGATCTCCGATAAAAAAGGAAACGAAAAGACCTGTGGCCAAGAGCACTGAAGCGCTTATTACCAAAGAAACAAGGGGATGAAAAATCAATGCCCACGAACCTCCAAGCGCCTCCAGTTCATCGGCCATATCCCATATCCCTCTCCAGAAAAGCACCACCGCGACACCTCCAATAATCGCGTAGATAATCGGAACCATACTTAGATGCTGGCGGGTCTTGTCCTCCAATCTGTCGAAAAATTTTAATATCTTCTTCATAGTGATTCAAAAATTGTAGCACACTATTTAATTTTTGCTTACCCCGAAAAATCGTCCGCAGATCAGAATTTATTTGCTCTTTAATTCCAATCTTTTGGTCAGTTCTTTATATGCTTTGGCATTATTCACCGCAATCCAACAATTGGCAGGAACACTGACAGCTGCCAACTGATTCTTCTTAGCTAAAATCGGGAAGAGTACGCTTTCAAAATCAGTCTTTTTATCCAAATCAAAATACTTATCAAAATACTGATAAGACCCCGGCGACAACATAGTCACACCAATATGTGTTGGTATAGGAATTTGCGGATACATCTGTATTTGCTTAACGATATTATTTGAAATCTTCATACCTGTAAACGCATAAGGCGTCTCCTCGACCACCACGACAGTGACTAGCGCACCCCTCTCTTCACCACGAAGGTGACCGGAGGAAATATATCTGGGAAAGTTTCCGGGAAATCCCAAAATAACGTCATCGGGATTGTGGACAATACAGTAATGATTTTTTGGAATAAAACCTTTTACAAGAGCATTCTTAATAGCTCCACCTTTACCAACAGGTTTTTCAGGATCGTAACTATAACGGATACGCACCCCCAAGCTTGAACCATCACCAAGTCTATTTTCAATTGATTGACCGCCGTGAAAAACAAGCGCCACAAAATCCTTAAATCCTGCTTCTCTATACATCCGAATAGCCATCTCGATCATGCTGTCTCCGTTCGGTAGTTGAAAGGCATTTTTATTAACATCCACATTTTTGGTCACATCCAAAAAGCGTGCGCTTTCACCCCCGCTCATCAGCACCACAGTGGTTTGCTTGACAAATTTATCCCACAAATCATCGGAAATCGGTCTCGGCTTTTTGAGATTCGTAATTTTCTTTTTTAGTTCTTTTAAAGCTTTTTTCATGTTATCTATTCAACTATTCTCTATCATCTATTGTTACTAATCAAGTTTCAGCAATTTTCCGTTACGTTTTACATAAGCAAACATCCTATAAAAGAACCAGGTGATAATTATCGCATAAATAATATTTGTTCCCACCGCTCCCCAAAATAGTGGGTAAGAGAACTCGCCGGTCGCAATCACCCCTCTCATACCCTCGAACACATATGTTGATGGCATCGCATAGGAAAGCCATTGTAAGGAAGCTGGCAAAGCTGATACAGGGTAAAACACTGCCGTAAAAGGCTGAAGCAACATCAAAAATCCGAACGCGAGCACCTGAGCTGATGTTCCATAACGCAAAATAATTGCGGTTGTGAAAATCCCCAAGACAGAACCAAAGACCAGCAAATTGGCCATAAAAGGTATTAGTGTAAAACCAAAAGTAAACAGATTAAAATGATAGAAGAAAAAAGCGATTATGGACATTACTCCGCCGACCAAAACAATCCTGACACTTGCTAGCACAAAAGTGGATGCCAGAAATTCACTCACCTTAAGTGGAGTGACGAAAATATTCAGAAAATTACGCTCCCAAACCTCTTCCAAAAAAGCCACTGACACGGCGCGTTGCGACTGCGACATCAGGTCCCAAAAAATCACCGCGCCGATTAGGACTGTCACAGCATTGAAACCTCCGATATTAAGCTTGTCTATAAACGCACTGATAAAGCCCCAAAGCAGTAGCTCCATCACAGGCCAATAAAATATATCCATCAAGCGAGGTACGCTCCTCTTGTAGAGGTAAAGATGTCTCATCATTAAACCATTGATGCGGTGTAATTTCATAAATTAAGCTTCATTATCCATACCATGTTCTCGCGCGATGGCCAGGAACACATCATTTAAATCTTTGCGACCATACTTTGCAATAAGTTCTTTGGGTGTGCCAAAATCCTTGACCTTGCCTTTTTGAATAAAAATTACCCTGTCACAAATCTCCTCCACCTCTTCCATATTGTGAGAAGTGTATAGCATTGTGACTTTCCTTTCGTCACGAATCTTCACCAGCATTTTTCTTGTTCTGTCTGCGATATCCGGGTCAAGAGAAGAAGTGGGTTCATCCAGCAAAAGAAGCTTCGGAGAATTAAGCAAAGCCTTAGTAAGGTTGAGTCTGGTGAGCTGTCCTGTCGACAAGGAAGAGGTCATCTTTGGCAACAACGAGCGAATATCAAAAAAATCTGCCAACGAATGAATGGTGCCCTTCACATCAGAAACTCCGTAAAGCCTCGCGAAAGTGGCAAGATTTTCCCACGCAGTGAGATTGCCCGGAAGCGCCACGTACGGCGAAGAGAAGTTCATGGCCCCCAGTATCTCCTCACGGTTGCCCTTCATTTCCTTGCCAAAAATCTTTATCGTACCGGCAGTTGGTGTAATAAGGTCAAGAATCATCTGTATGGTAGTGGTCTTCCCCGCTCCGTTCGGACCCAGCAACCCGCAAATCTCTCCTTCATAAACGTCAAAAGAAATACCCTTAACTGCGGGTACTTTGTTGAAGGTTTTGGCCAGATTTTTTACTTCGATAATCGGTTTACGCGTCATAAAAATTCTTTCCGGTTTTGTAACTCTCTATCAAGCTGGGAATGACAGCGTAAAGAGGAGAAGGTAAATTGTCTATTTCATACCAACCCCAAAACTCACATTTGTCCGGCTCAAGCACCTTCGGTTCACCGCTTTTCCAATCAGCGACAAAACCAATATTTACATAATGTTTCGGCGCATATTCCTTTTCATTATATAAACGTAAGAAACGAATATTCTTTATTTCAATTCCTACTTCTTCGGAAACTTCCCGAGTGATAGACTCCGTAATCGATTCCATATATTCCAAATGACCTCCGGGAAAACAGTACTTCCCTTCTCCGTGAGAACCTTTCCGTTTTCCCATAAGTACTTTGCCGTCCTTCAAAACCATAACTCCCAGTCCGACTTTCGGTCTTAAATTTTTATCGAATGTTTCCATAAACAGCTATTATACAAAATTATTACATAGCTTACACATTTGCCTCTTAATTCTCCCTTTCCTAAAGGGAGGGGACCCGAAGGGTGAGGGATTTAAATCCTCCGGCCTTCGGCCACCTCCTTTTATAAAGGAGGAATAAGACCCGAGACCGCACAAGTTATGTTTCTATCTTTCTATCTATTTTATATTTCTACAAAACTCTTCAATGTACTTTTTCACACTCTTTTCCGCCTTCCAACCAAGTTCATCTCTAGAGCGAGACAAATCTATGGAAGCATGCATACGGTTACCGGCACGCTCCGGCAACATTTCGATTTTGCCTCCAAACATTTTGGAAATATCCAAAATAGAATACTCTTCTTCCGCGCCAAGGCCATATCCGTCTCCGATCCCCTTCTCACCGGCAAGCATAAGTCCACGGACAATATCGTCAACGTGTGTGAAAATACGGGTTTGAGTGCCGGGAGATACCACCTTAAGTGGTTCGTCTTTCAATCTATGCTGGCGAAATATTTCAATTACCGTACCAAACTTATTTCCCAATTCTCTTGGACCGTAAACATTATAAAAATAAGTGATGGCGTATTTAAGTCCAAACCAAACCCCGTAATTTTTTACCAACTCGGTGTTGCTCGCTTTACTCCACGCGTACGGACTCTGGTCTCTACCTAAACCACCATCGCCAAACTTGGTGCTTGAACCGGCATAAACCAATTTTGAACCATTTGCACGACAATACTCCAACACGGCAAAAGTCCCATCTTTGTTTGAACGCCACACAGTTTCGATGTCCTCAAAACTTTTCTCCACACGAGCGTATTCGCCCAGGTGAAATACCAAATCAGGTTTAACTTTCACCAATTCCGCTATATCCCGAGTATCTCCCTCGATATACGTAGCACCCCCGATATGATTACTTCTTGAACCAGTTGAATAGTTGTCGAGCGAGTACACTTCATTGTTCTGGTCTTTTACCAATTGTTCAATAAGGTTTGAACCGACAAACCCCGCCCCTCCGGTGACTAAAATTTTTTTCATTTTATTTCATAAAAAATCACGCTTTTTCCCACTCTTCCCTTGAAATACCAGCTTGACGTAAGATCTCAGCCAAAAGGTGACTTGAAATATCGCTTCGGTGTGGATTTGGAATGTGAATCTTCAACTCGCCTCTGACCATAAACAAATGACGTCCCCCTGAATACGGTCCTTTAAAATTGAGTGCCTTGAATTTCAAAACTAGCTTACGCCAAGATATATTTTTAGGCATTTCGCAATTCGCGTCGAGCAATTTTAAATTGAAAACCCGGAACCACTTCTCTATCTTGAACTTTCAACAGCAACCAGTCTTCCAGGACTTCTCTTAATTCCTTTCTGCAACTCTCCACACTCCTTCCGTTCGCCCAAACACCGGAAAGACCGGGAATATCGGCAAAATAACTTCCATCCTTGAGAAGTTTATATCGAGCGAATTTGAGCTTTTTAGCGATAAATTCGTTAATCATAGCCCTATCCTAACATACCCACACTTCTGCATGCAATTACTGATTAACTGTTAACTTATGTCGAACCAGAACAGATTACGAGACATACTCCCACCCAGGCCTCCATGCTTTTGTCTTACGCCAATCTTCCGCGAACGCCTGTTCCCATGTCTTGCCACGAAGCAGAACATCGAGTGACAATTGCGGAGCTTTATGCGCGACAATTGCCACTTTTTTACCATCATAATTCTTTTTCAAAAAATCAAGAAAATCCGATATACGTCTTTTTACATCTTCGTAACTCTCTCCTTCCGGGAATTGTTCCGTAATTTTTATCTCTTGCAGAGGTTCGACAACTTCGGACAAACCACCGTTATATGTTCCATAATTACACTCACGCAAACGCTTATCTTGAATAATGGGAGCAATTCCTTTAAATGCCAAATTAGCCGAGTCTACAGCTCGCTTCAGGTCCGAACAAAATATCACATCAAACTTTTTATCCCCAATCTTACCCCTAAGCTCCTTTGCTCGCTTAATTCCCAAATCCGAAAGCTCGACATCATTCCAACCGGATGATAATTCGGCTTCATTGTCTGTCGTTGTGCCATGCACAAAATAAGTAATGCTCACCATAACCCTAGTTCGATAATAATACTGTCTCCCTAGCAATCTCCCCCATTTCATCCGTAACAACCACCGCGACGGGGACACCTTCCTTTTGGATAAAACCATCCGAACTTACTGTGGCCTTATTCTTTCCCTCATCTAGAACGATTCCAAATGTACTTAGGTTACGGCAAATACGCTCTCGCATGACAAAGGACCTTTCCCCGATTGTGGCGCAAAATACAAGCATATCAAGTCCACCGAGCACAGCCACATACGAACCGATATATTTCTGAATTCGATATACGAAAACATCCAAAGCAAGCTTCGCTCGGACGTCACCTTGAAACTCAAGTGCCAGCAAGTCGCGTATGTCATTGCTCTTCCCGCTTATTCCCAATATTCCACTTCTGGTGTAAAAAAACTTTTCCAAATCTTCAAAACTACATTTCAACACCTCTCCAAGTCTAACCACAGCACTGGCATCAATATCCCCCACCCTTGTTCCCATTGCCACCCCTTCAAGAGGTGAAAGCCCCATTGAAGTATCGATACTTTTGCCGTCCTTGATTGCCGTAATACTGCAACCACTTCCCAGATGGCATACAATCATCTTGGATGGTAACTTTCCTGAAAGGGCATCCACTTTCCTCACGACTGAAGAAAACGAGCTACCGTGATACCCGAACTTTCTGATACCAAATTTTTCCGCAACATCATGTTGAATAGCATAAGTATATGCATAATCAGGTAAAGTAGCGTGGAATACACTGTCCGAAACGCCGATTACTCTTATGCCTCTGAGCAACTTCCTGATAAGGGCAAGCTCATTTAACATCGGCTCTATGTGCAAAGGGGCGCTATCACGCTCAGATTTTAGATTTTTGACAAACTCGTCATCAATCAACCTATGTTTTGCAAAATATTCTCCCGGGGCTACAATCCGAAAACCCACAGCGGAAATTTCTCTTTGCGGGTCGGCAATCGCCCCAGAACCCACAAGCTCTTTGTAGACATACTCGAGTGAATTATTGAAATCCTTTTCGGGAATCTCTCTCCTCACGCTACCGCCACAATCAACCGTCACCACAAAAGTAGCATCCTCTGTTTCAAAATGCGCATAGAAAATCCGCTTATCGCCCCGATATAAAGCATATTTTTTCGACGCGCTTCCTGTGTTGATTACAAAATAGTTTCGTTCCATATAATTATTTGTTATTCACCCATTTCCATTCTTCAATCTCTTTCATATCCACTCCATGTCGTCTGATATATTCTCCATGCTCCACAAGTTTGCCTCTATATTTTTCAGAAAGCCCAAATGCTTTTTTCTCAGGTATCACCCCACGCTTTGACGCCAACTCGAACGCTTCAATGGCCAAGTCATATCGACTAGTCTTATTCCTTACCTGCATATCGAAAGGTGTAGTGGTGGAACCATTCTCAATATATCCGTGAACAAAGAATCTATTCTCACCGGGCACATTCCACAATGCCTGCTTGATAGTCGAGGGGTAACCGTGAAAGTTGAAAATCACCGGCTTATCTTCGGTGAAATAATCCGTAAGCTCGACGGGAACTCTGCAATTCTCATTGCCAAAACCAAGAGCTGTCAATTCCAGAACATTTACAAACCTCACTTTTATCTCCGGTGCTTCACTCTTTATTATGGAAATCGTAGCCAGTGCCTCTTTAGTCATATAGTCCCCTGCCGATGCAAAGACAATATCCGGATTTTCATCACTGGCAAACTTCCAAATCATCAGACCGTCGGCAAACTCCTTTTCGGCAAGCGCAGGGGTAAGCCACCTCGGCTCTTGGGTCTTGCCCGCCACGATAATATTAATACCATTTCTGGACTCCAAGCAATTCTTCAAAACAACAAGAGTGCTGTTGCCGTCCGGCGGGAAATACACCTTCACAAAACATCCTGGTTTCTGGAGCATACTACTGATGAATCCGGGATTTTGATGAGAAAAACCATTGTGTTCCTGACGCCATCCTGATGAAGTGAGAATATAGTTCAAAGAAGGTATTTCGCCACGCCATGAAATCTCCGAAGCACCCTTCAAGAACTTCATATATTGGTCCACCATGCTACCCACAACCTGAATGAACGCTTCGTAGGAAGCGAAAATGGCGTGACGTCCCGTAAGAACATAACCTTGCATCAACCCCTGCAGACTGTGCTCGGAAAGTATTTCCATTACGCGACCATCGGCGGACAAATCCTTATCCCATTCTTCTTTTGGCAACACAAAAGCTCTGCCTGTTTCCGAAAATACCGCGTCAAGTTTGTTCGAATAGGTTTCATCCGGAGACATCAAACGAAAACTTCTATTAACTTTGTTCATTTTAAAAACCTCTCTCAAATATTCTCCGGCACGACGCATACTACTAGAACCGATAGTTCCTGGAACAGTCGCATCCTCTGAGAACATTTCAGATGACGGAAGGGCTAATGGTTTTACCGCCCCAACACCTCCAAATGTTTTGTGGTTATTACCCATTGCAAGCTCAGGCTGTGGCACAAGAGAAAGAATCTCTTTACAAAATCCTTTATTATCAAAAAGTTTTTCAAAATTATAGGAACGAAACCACGAACTGACGGCCTCAAGCTCTTTCTTATCAGTCTTGGTATTGAGACCCACTACCTGATGCGACAAACAATTTCCCTCAATCTTTTGCCCGTTTAATTCCTTAATCCCTGTCCAACCTTTCGGAGTTCGAAGAATTATCATCGGCAACCGCCATCCTTCTTTCGGTATTTTCTCTCCCTTGCGAGCGCGTTTTTTGATATCCTGGATTTTCTCGTAACACCCGTCCAAAGTTTCAATCATTTGTTCATACACAGCATCGTCCTCACCGGAAACAATATATGGAGCATAACCATACCCTTCGAAAAGTGACATCAAATCCTTATCCGACATTCTTCCGAAAATTGTCGGACCGGAAATCTTGTAACCGTTCAAATGTAAAATTGGCAGAACAACACCGTTGTGCGCAGGGTCAATGAACTTGTGTAGATGCCAAGATGTCGCAGTCGGTCCAGTCTCGGCTTCGCCGTCCCCCACGAGACAGGTGGTTATCAAATCCGGATTATCCAACACCGAACCTGAAGCGGTGGAAAGAGCATAACCCAATTCCCCACCCTCGAGAATCACACCGGGAGTTCCCGGATTGCTGTGACTGGGAAAGCCGTAAGGCCAGCTGAAATTTTTGGCTATATACGAAATACCATCTTCGCTGTGAGTCGCGTCCGGATAAAACTTCTGCAACGTTCCCTCCAAAAAAAGATTGGCCTGTAAAGCAGGAAATCCGTGACCGGGACCTAAAACAAAAAGCATCTCTTGCTTATGTTTTATAATAAGACGATTGAGATTGGCATAAACAAAATTAATACCCGGACATGTCCCCCAGTGTCCGAGCAAGCGAGGCTTTATGTCATCAAAAGAAATGGGATGCCTGAGCAGAAAATTGTCACGCAAGTAAATCTGCGCCACAGTCAGGTAATTTGTCGCCCGTACGTATTTTTTTATCGCTTCAACTTCATCACTCATATGGGCATATTGTACTCCCATATTGGCATTCTTCACAAACTTCAGTTATCTATGGACGGAAATTCACCTCAAACCAAATACAAAGCTACTCTACACCTTCAGTCTTTCCAAGTTCGACAATCGTTGCCTTAAATATATCCGTCATCAACTCACCTGCTACCTTAGCTTGTGGCCCATAAAATTGCTTGGATAAAAGCCACTGGATATTGGATATAATCTGGACTCTATCTTCTACTGCCATCGTGGCTTTAATTGCACAAGAAGAATAATTAACAAACTTTTCCCTAGCCTCCTTTTCAGGGCGTTCCGCCTCACGGTGTTCGCCAGACAACACCCCATATACTCTGTCACTAAAATACGTAGGCCCGAGAAGCGGACTTACCCATTTACTTTTCCAATCCTGAAAGTGCTTTTCAAGTTCAACTCCAAAAGCTTCCACATCAAACTTAGGATTCTCCATTGATATATCACCAATTTCCTTCATAGAGACAATAATACAATATGCATATACGGTAGCACAACAAAAGTCTTACTCTTCTGATGTTCTCGAGAACATCAGGATGAATTACTTACCGACAAACTTAAACCTGGGTACTTTTTTACCATTCTGTTCAACCTCTTCAATAAATATCGAAATCGGTCTTGCCCATAGCTTAGATAAGTCATTTTTGTAAAGCGCCTCGTACACAACCATATCTTCCAGAGTCTCGCTGTGTTTCGCCACACCTAAGACCCGATAACGTTTGCCCTTGAAATGCTCGTAGATTCCCAATTTAATTTTTTTGGTCATTTAGACAATAATACACCTCAATCACGCAGCACATCAAACACAAAATAATCGCACATTGACTAATAGTCATACTAGTACTAAATTGACATAGGAACGCTTGGTTAGGGCCAAGCATTCTTTGTAATAACATCAACCGAAAAGGACATGTGAAAGTTCAATTCGAAAAAACACAAAGTGGGTCAATGTTCGATTCTTTGGGGGATCAACGTGCGACACGTCTATTCGTGGAATTAATTGGCCGTCTTTCGACATCAAAGACATCGAAGACGAAAACACCCGCTGAGAAATCAAGGGCACTCATCGAGGTCATAGCCATGATTGACGACTGGTGCGAAATCAAGCATCTCGGAGTCAGAAGCGCCAAAGAAGAATTCGAAAAGCGCTTCATGGGAAGAACCAGCCCAGAGAGATTTCCTGATCTCACAGTACTGGCGTACGACATAAATTCCCGCCTTATTCCCCTGTACGCCCCGCGTAACTCGACTCAAAACTGTTTGGGGGTTCGCGTGAACAAAGACGTAGGAACGCTTGTACAAGTGAACACCCTACTCTTCGTAGATACCGACGGTAATGTGGTCCGTTTTGAGGTACATTCGGAAGTCAAAGGACACGTAATTGATTCCCCGAACAAAGTCACAATCAAAGTGATTGGGGAAGCGGAAATAACCGAAGTAATGGGAAGGCATCCGCTCATATTCGACTACTGCCTACGTAATCTCATAGAAATGTGCGCAGACGCGATGACACGCGCCAATGAGAGGGTTAGGGCGTTAGAAAGAAGTCTACACGCCATCAAAGCTGTGACTGAAGAAATGCGAAATAGCGACCTTGCGGTCAACATACTACTTGCATCAGAACAGCGATCACACGGACTCAATCGGAAAGAATCCATCGCATTGTTCAAGAACATTGCCAGAATTGCGGGAAGTCACTTCGATGAACGGGAGATACACCTCGGGGAGCAAAGAAGACTGCTTGGCTTCCAAACAATACCTGAGCTTGCGGGTCTTTCAATCAGTGATACCGCATCGATAATGGAAAATCCCGATTGGATTGAGCCCGGCACCGAAATTTGAACACCGAACATGAGCAACACTGCTCATGTTTTTTATTACTAAAAAAGTTGACAAAAATGGGATTGTATGGATAATAGTAATTTCACTATGGCCCTACCGGAGTCCCTCAATCCGAACACTCACTCTCACGCGCCTTGTCGGCGTTT
>CAYHDB010000016.1:16990-18689 GCA_964355335.1 uncultured Candidatus Saccharibacteria bacterium | reverse complement strand
TTACTCGCAAGGATGTGATTATTGTCGCTTCGGTTTCTTGCATTTACGGTTTGGGAAGTCCGGAGGAATATCAAAAAGTAAATATCAAAGTGCAAAAGGGAATGTCGATTTCAAGAGGTGACTTTCTAAGGACACTTACCGGTATTCACTTTGAACGGACAAATGCAGACTTAAGTCCGGGACAGTTTCGCGCGTTGGGAAATGTCGTGGAGATTATGCCGGTCAGTGAGAAAGTGATTTATCGCGTTGCAATAGAACAGGATTCGGTAGAATCAATCAGTGTCATAGACGCGATTTCACGCTCACATATAAGGGATGAAAATGTTTTCTTTTTGTTTCCGGCCAAACATTTCATTACTGGAAGCGAACAAGTGAAAAAAGCGATTGAAACGATCAAATCGGAGGTGAAGGAAAGACTAAAGGAACTTGAAAAAGAAGGGAAAAACCTGGAAGCGGAACGTCTTAAGCGTCGCACGAGTTATGACCTCGCTCTTATAAGAGAAGTAGGGTATTGCAATGGCATCGAGAATTATTCAAGACATTTTTCTGGAAAGTTGCCTGGTGAAGCTCCGGACAGTTTGCTTTCGTATTTTCCTCACTTGGCAGACGGAAGTCCAGATTTTCTTACGGTTATAGACGAATCCCACGTCACAGTTTCCCAGATCGGTGGAATGTATGCGGGAGATCAATCACGAAAGAATTCGCTTGTAGATTTCGGATTTAGGTTACCAAGCGCTCGTGACAATCGACCGCTTAAGTTTAATGAGTTTGAACAGCGTGTCGGCCAAGTATTGTATACGTCTGCAACACCCGGTAAATACGAACTTGAGAAATCCTGTGGAAATGTTTCGCACACAAACAGTTCCGGCCATCAAGGCTGTTCTGTCGTCGAACAGGTTATCCGTCCGACAGGATTGATTGATCCTGAAGTATTGATAAGGCCGATTATGGAAAAGGGTGAGTATCGCGGACAGATTTATGATTTTATTGCAGAAACTGAGAAGGTGATTAAGCACGGGGGTCGTGTCATTGCCACCACACTTACGAAGAAAATGGCGGAAGACCTTTCCGTATTTTTAAAGGAGAAACATATCAAGGCCGAGTATCTTCATAGCGATATTAAAACAATTGAACGTATTGAGATTCTTACACGCTTTCGTAAGGGCGAGTTTGATTGTATCGTCGGCGTAAATCTTTTGAGAGAGGGTCTGGATTTGCCTGAAGTGGAGTTCATCGGCATTCTGGATGCGGACAAGGAGGGTTTTTTGCGTAGCGAAACATCTCTTATTCAGATTATCGGGCGAGCAGCCAGAAATATTGCAGGACGCGTCGTTCTCTACGCGGACACAGTCACAGGTTCAATCGAGAGGGCGATTGCTGAGACAAATCGCAGGAGGTCAATCCAAATTGCCTACAATAAGAAACACGGTATTACACCCAAGACAATCATCAAGAAGATTCACGACATCATAGAGGAATTGGATTTGCACAAAAAGGCTGTGAAGACGCTTGTAGCTCTCGATGTTTCCGCAAATCCGAAAAATCTTGCTCGACTGATTCGTGAAAAGGATAAGCAGATGAATGCCTCAGTGAAGATATTGGATTTTGAAACCGCAGCGTTGCTTCGAGATGAAATAAAGGAGTTGGAACTGCTGATGGAGAAGAATCCAAAACCTGAGCCTGCATTTAAGAAGGAGCT
>CAYHDB010000016.1:8955-16890 GCA_964355335.1 uncultured Candidatus Saccharibacteria bacterium | reverse complement strand
ACCTGCTATAATTACAGTGTGTTTATCATGTTTTAATTTTTAGGCTTTAATTTTAAAATTTCTTTATGTCATTAAATGCTTCCGTCGGTGTCGCCTTTGGCGAGGATTCATACGCGGTTGGGGTCAATGCTTGTCAGGACGCCTTCAATCAGCTTAAGGGTGCTTCTGCGAACCTGGTTATTGTTTTTTCATCGGTAAAATATGATCAGGCACAGATGCTTGCAGGTGTGCGTTCTGTCGCTAAGGATGCTTTATTGGTAGGTTCCTCGACCGCCGGGGAGATTTCGACCTCAGGTCCATCGAAGCACCGCTCTGTCGTGGTTATGGCTATTTCGTCCCCCTCGGTAAAATTCCTAGGAGGAGTCGGTGAGAATATTTCCGCGGGTCCCAGGATTGCCGGAAAAGCTGTTGCTGATGCTGTGAAAAGCCAAACTTCTGAACCTTTGAGTGCTTTTATGATGTTTCCTGATGTCCTGGCCGGTAACGGGGCTGATACGGTAAGAGGGGTTTTGGATTCTCTCGGTGAGCATTTTCCTGTGGTCGGTGGAGCGTCCGGAGACGATTTTCTCTTTAAAAAGACATATCAATATTTAAACGACAAAGTTTATAGTGGAGCCGTCGTGGGTTTAGGTATGGTGGGCGATTTGAAAATCGGTATTGGTGTAAAACACGGTTGGATACCTATCGGCATGCCACTTAAGGTTACAAAATCCAGCGGTTCCGTTCTGCACGAGCTTGATGGAAAGCCCGCGATAAGAATATACGAGGAATATTTCGGAAAGGAGATGGCCTCTGAATTGAAGAAGGAAGCTCTAGCGAAATTGGCAATAACCTATCCTCTCGGTATGAAGATTTCCGGAAGTGATGAGATGTTGATAAGAGATCCGATAACAGTAGATGAAAATGGCTCAATCACATGTGCTGCGGAGATTCCAGAAGGTTCGGATATTCAGCTTATGATCGGAAGCAGGGAAGAAGCGGTTAGGGTGGCAAAACAGGCTGCAGAGAAGGCGGTTTCTGAACTTGGAGGCACTCCAAAGGCAGTCATAATTTTCAATTGCATCGCTCGCAACAAATTGTTCGGTGTCCACGCCGGAGATGAGATTTTGGCAATTCAGGAGGCTGTCGGAGCCACTTTGCCTCTCATAGGTTTTTATACCTACGGAGAGCAAGCGCCACTCGGAGGTGAAGTGAAGAATATCAATCAGTGCAATGCAGCTTTTCACAATGAGACCGTTGTAATTGCGGTGCTCGGCGAGTAAGGGTATTTATAGGTTACACTTAGATATAAATATATGATGGAAACATTTCAAAACGATGCACAAGTAAATACAATGAACTCAGTCGCTGCCGCGAGCGACACCCTGCAATTCGGTGTCGATATTTTATCGATTCTCATAGGTATTTTCGCTTTTATTCTTGCAATCCGTCTGATTCGTAAGCTTGGCGGTAGTATAAATCAAGCGTTGAAGTTTTTTATTGCCGGTGTAGTCTGTAATGCAGTGGCAATCGGTTGGTCAATGGCCTTTGAACACGGTTATGTTTTGGGAGGTATGTATATAGATATTCATCAAAATCTTATGACTTTGGGAATGATATTTTTTATCATTTCAACGTTTAGATTTTCAAAACTGGTAAGAGGAGTATAATTTCGCTTTGTAATATAAAACCTCGATATTTACTGCACGATTGCCTAGACTACTAAATTATTATTAGTTTATTTAAATAATATGAGTTCAATTCTCTTTGAGGATGCGGAACCCGGTATGATGGATTCTGCTGGCGCAAGTAATACTCTACAGCTAGGTATAGATGTCGTGGCGATTCTTATAGGGATTTTTGCAGTATTTGTGGCGATTCATCTTATTCGAAGAATCGGGGGGAGGATAAACGAAGCGTTGCGGTATTTCATCTTTGGTGTTGCCTGTAACGCTGTTGCAATATTTTGGTCACTTTTTTTTGGGCACGTATACGTATTTTACGGAGCGTACTTCGATGTCCACCAGAACTTTATGACCATTGGTATGATATTTTTCATTATTTCCACTCTGAAGTTCTCAAGACTGGTACAAAATGTTTGATTTTTTGCATAAGAAAACCAAAGTCTCAGGAGTGCAAACAGGCACGGCCGCTCTCGATTTTTGCAATTCAATAATCGAGAAGAGCAGAGAGACATTCGGAGAAAAGCGGGTACGTGATATTTTACGGTCTACTTTTGAATTTCGCGATGTTCCAAAACACATTGCAGAGGGGAGTCTTGTGATGCCGGTAGGCACTAGTCGTGAAATACTGAAGGTTATTATCATTGGTATAACCAACGAGACGGTCAAGGCTTTTGGTACTACCTTTGCAGAATCGACCCTTGTATCTGCCATTAGCGATATTGAGGCAAGATTTTCACCTGAAATTATTGGAAAGGAGGTTATGTCGATTATTCCTGCAGGATTCTTAGAAGATAGAAAGATTAAGTATCTCTCCAAGGAAGAGCTTGAGAGACAAGTGTCGGAAAAAACCTCCGAGCTTCGCAAAGTAAATGACCTACTTGAGGAAAAAGTCGCGGAGCGTACTCGAGAACTGGAAAAATTGTTAGAACAACAACACGAGAGTGCAAAATTGTTGATTCGTCGAGACCTTGAGCTGACTCGAGCCAATGAACAACTGCAGGAACTTGATGATAGAAAGTCGGAGTTTTTATCGATTGTCGCGCATCAGTTGCGTACACCTCTGTCCGGTATCAAGTGGACACTTTCGATGATTATGAACGGTGAGCTTGGTCCTGTAGTCGATGATCAGAAGACATTTTTGATGAAGAGCTATGAGTCAAACGAGAGAATGATAAAACTTGTCGATGACATGTTGCACGCCGACAGGATTGATTCCGGCAAATACCATATTACTCTAGTTAAGACTCAGCTGATGGATCTTGTGGATAGCGTACTTTACGATATCTTGCCACTTGCCCAAAAGAAAAATGTGCGGATTGAGTTTGACCGCGGACATGAGGCTATACCTCCGGTAAATATTGATCAAGAGAAAATCCGCGCCGTATTTCAGGACCTGCTGGATAACGCGGTGAAGTACAGCCGAGATAAAGGAGTAGTGTCTATATCCGCCAGTGCCAACAAAGATGCAATCACTTTTGCGGTAAAGGATCAAGGTATCGGTATTCCGGAAGATCAGAAAGAATTTTTGTTTTCCAGATTTTTCCGAGCGAGAAACGCACTTAAGCAGGAAACGGATGGGACAGGTCTTGGATTATTCATTGTTAAGAGTATAATTGAACGACACGGAGGACGTGTGTGGTATGAAAGTAAGGAAAATGAAGGAACCACATTTTATTTTACTATTAAAGTTTAGACCGATGCGAAAATGCGAATGAAAACGAATGATGCGAATTGAAGCCTGTAAATTAGGATTCTTTCGCAACATTTGAATGCAATTCGCTGATTTGTGTCGCTACAAATAAATTATGGCTTCTAAAATATTGCTGGTTGAAGATGATATTTTTCTTGGAGATGTGCTTTTTCAGAAGTTGAAGGGGCAAGGTTATAATGTGCTTCTTTCGCGTGACGGCGCAGAAGGCTTGAAGGCAATTTCTGATTTTATGCCCGAGCTGATTCTGCTAGACATTATTTTGCCGACTATGAACGGTTATGAGATTCTCGAAGAAAAGGCGAAGAATCCCGCTATAAAAGATATTCCCGTGATTGTCATTTCAAATTCAGGACAGCCTGTCGAGATCAGTAGGGTATTGGCGCTAGGAGTCAAGGACTACCTGGTAAAGGCGCAATTTGATCCTGAGGAAGTTCTGGTAAAGGTTAAGACGGAGCTTGGTAGATTGTCTTCAGCCATTTCACCTGCAGGGGTGAATTCGTTTCTTGATGGTAAGAAGGTTATGTGGGTTGAGGACGACAAGTTTCTAAGTGATATCATCGCGCGTAAACTTTCCAGAGAAAAGTGTGTATTGATACACGCGACTGAGGGAGAGGAGGCGATACGACTTTCCGAGAAAGAACAGCCTGATATTATTTTGTTGGACATTCTTCTTCCAGGAATTGACGGATTTGAGATACTTAATCGACTGAAAGCAAACCCCAAAACCAAGGATATTCCGGTAATAATGCTTTCAAATCTTGGACAGAAAACAGATTTGGATAAGGGGAAGGGCTTGGGTGCGGCACGCTTCCTTATAAAGGCTACGGTTACTCTTGATGAGATTATCGACGAGGTAAAATCCGTTTTGGGAGAAGTCGGCAAGAAATAATATTTTAAATTGGAAACCCCCGTATCGATTTGTATCGGTACGGGGGATTTCTTCTTTTCGCGATTGTCTGATATAGTATTTGCTCATACGTAACCCTATGGAGCAATCCATGGGAGAAAATGCGTGTGCAAAGACTATGGCAAATACAAACGAAAATATAAATGAGTCGGATAAAATAATTGTAAAGGGAGCTAGGACCCACAATCTTAAAGATGTTACTGTCGAGATGCCACGCAACAAGATGGTGGTTTTTACGGGACTTTCAGGTAGCGGGAAGTCATCTTTGGCGTTTGATACTATTTTTGCCGAGGGACAGAGACGCTATGTCGAATCCCTGTCGTCATACGCCAGACAGTTCCTTCGTCAGATGCAAAAGCCGGATGTTGATGAAATCATCGGACTTTCTCCCGCCATATCTATCGATCAGAAATCTCGTTCGAACAACCCGCGTTCGACTGTCGCTACAATCACTGAGATATACGACTATATGCGTATCCTTTTTGCGCGTGTCGGAGTACCACACTGTCTACTTTGTAATCGACCAATCAAGAGATTATCCCAGGAAGAAATAATCGAGACTATTCTTGAAACTGTCGCAAAAATCGATAGTGGATTGGGAGAGAAATCTGTAATGGGTGTTTCGTACAACACGATGAAGCTCAAAATTTTCGCACCGCTGGTTGTCGGAAGGAAAGGTGAGTATTACCAGTTACTTTATGATTCACTCGGCAAGGGATACAGTGTCGTAAAGGTGGACGGTCAGATAAAAAAATTGCGAGAGCAGATAATACTTACGAAAAATAAAAAACACGATATCGACGTGCTTGTCGATGAGTTCTTTCTAAGCGAATTGAAGGATAAGAAATCGGGCGCCTCTGAACGCTTGAGTGAATCTGTTGAAAGAGCGCTCCAGGAGTCTCAAGGTTTGATAAAGATTGAGGCAAACGATGTTGAAAAGCTAATTTCGGCCAAGTTTATGTGTCCATATGACGGTTTTTCATATCCGGAGATTGAACCAAGATTATTTTCCTTCAATTCGCCCTACGGTGCTTGTTCCGAATGTAATGGTCTTGGTACTCGTCACTTTTTTGGCAATGAGGTATGTCCGAAATGTAATGGTGCGAGACTTCGAGAAGAATCATTGCATGTTTTCTTTGGAGGTGAGCCGGAAAAAGGCGGTTTGAACATCGTGAAGCTTGTCGGACTTTCAATCAAGGATGCGCGAGAGTTTTTCAAAAAACTGAAATTAAGTCCAAAGGATCGCGATATTGCAAAAGTGGTTCTGAAGGAGATTGAAGCAAGGTTGGACTTTATGATAAATGTGGGTATTGAGTACCTTACGCTAGATAGGCGCGCTCATACGCTGTCTGGAGGTGAAGCACAGCGTATTCGCCTTGCCAGTCAGCTTGGAAGCGGGCTTGTGGGCGCTCTATATGTGCTGGATGAGCCGACCATCGGACTACACTCACGAGACAACAATCGACTCATCAAAACACTGCTTCACCTTCGCGATATCGGTAACACCATAATCGTGGTGGAGCATGATGAGGATACTATATATTCGTCGGATTACATTATTGATATCGGTCCCGGAGCTGGAGTGCGCGGAGGCAAGATTGTTGTTTCAGGATATTTGGATAAGCTGTTGACTGCTAAAACCAATGAGTCCAAATCTGTCACCTTGGATTATCTACGCGGAGACAAGAAAGTGGAAGTGCCTGAGAATAGGCGTGACAAAGATAAGGGTTCGTTGAAAATCCGTGGCGGAAAAATATTTAATATCACGAATATGAGTGTTGATGTTCCGCTAGGAAGGCTTGTGGCGGTCACGGGTGTTTCCGGTTCGGGCAAGTCATCTTTCTTATATGAAATATTGCACAAAAATCTTCAGGCAAGATTTGAACGAAGGTATCGTTCAAACGAAATATTTAACTGCGCCAGCTTTAGCGGAACGGAGTATCTCTCCAGAGCAATCCTGATTGACCAAGGACCTATCGGCAGGACTCCACGTTCCAATCCTGTGACGTACACAGGAGCCTTCACATTTATCCGTGATTTGTTCGCAGAATCTGCCGAAGCAAGAGTGAGAGGTTGGAAAGCCAATAGATTCTCTTTCAATGTGAAAGGTGGAAGATGTGAAGCGTGTCAGGGTAATGGTGAGATAGCGGTGGAGATGCATTTCTTGCCGACAGTCTATGTTCCCTGCGAAGTCTGCGAGGGTAAGAGGTTTATGAAGGAGACACTTGAGGTTACGTACAAGAAGAAGAATATTTTTCAGGTGCTCAATATGACTGTTGAAGAGGCCTTGAAATTCTTTGAGGATATTCCGTCTATATATGATCGTCTGAAAACTCTTGATGAGGTGGGACTTGGATATCTCGAGCTCGGTCAGTCGGCAACCACGCTTTCCGGAGGTGAAGCACAACGTGTGAAGATATCATCCGAGCTATACCGTCCTCATTTGCAGAAAACAATTTACCTTTTGGATGAGCCGACTATCGGACTTCATTATGAGGATGTGAAAAAACTTATAGAGATTATGCAGAAGCTGGTTGATAAGGGTAATACTGTCATCGTTATTGAGCACAATATGGATATTATAAAATCATGTGACTACGTTATCGACATTGGTCCTGAAGGGGGAGTGGGAGGAGGCAATCTGGTGGCCAAGGGCACACCAGAGGAAGTAGCGAATAATAAAAAATCCTATACGGGAGAATATCTCAAAAAGGCCCTCCGCTAGTTTCAGTCCTTTATAAATTACAACACAGATTGTTGATACTACTATACTACAAAGTATAGTAGTAAATAAAAAAGAAAAAAACCGCCTGATTAGACGGTTGTGATGTTCGCAGGAAACTTTTCGAGAGCGTTCTTGTAAAGGATTTGCAGGAGGAATGCCTGCAGTTTGGCAAAATCCACTGGCTTGGAGATGTGGACATTGGCTCCACATCTTACGGCCTCATTGAGGTAGCTTCGCTCCATTTCTCCGCTGAATAGTGCGATGCGCGCCTCGGGGTGCCTGATACGGTACATGGAGATGATCCGAAGCCCATCATCCTCGGGGTTGTAACGCCCGACGAGCAATCCGTCCACCTTGGCGTCCGGTTCTGTGTCGAAAAGGCGGATGGCTTCTTCTCCAGAAGAAGCGTGGATAAGCTCCAAGTGTGACGCTTGAGGTTGCATTCTCATCGCAATGGTGTACCGAAGCATTTCGAACATTTCTGGGAGGTCTTCAATGACAAGGATTCTCTTCATATTATTCCTTTCGACTGTTTTCAATGGCCTTACAGGGGCCGTTTGCTTACTTTCTCAACACTTGATATCATACAATCAATGAATAGTCAATACCTACAAAAGGCAAGATTACCTGATACCCCTGGGATATATTTCTTTTTAAATGGAAAAAAGAAGATTTTATATATTGGAAAAGCTACCTCATTGCGAAGTCGTGTCCGTAGTTATTTCTCAAAAGACATTGCTGAAGTTCGAAGTCCATTGATAGGGCAGATGGTGGATGAGGCCGTAAGCATTGATCATAGGAAAACTGATTCGGTTCTCGAGGCACTCATACTTGAAGCTGACTTGATTAAGAAGTTTCAGCCAAAATATAACTCCGCGGAGAAGGACGATAAGAGTTTTAATTGTGTGGTGATTACCAAAGAGGATTT
>CAYHDB010000016.1:0-8855 GCA_964355335.1 uncultured Candidatus Saccharibacteria bacterium | reverse complement strand
CAGATCGGACTGTGTCCGGGAGTATGCACGGGGGAGATTACAAGGCAGGAGTATGCGAGAACAATCAAAAATATTAAACTATTCTTTTCAGGCAAAAAGACTCAAATCATCAAGAATCTAAAAAGGGAGATGGGTGCACTGGCCAAAGTGCGAGAGTTTGAAAATGCCGACAAAATTAAGAAAACTATTTTCGCTCTTCAGCATATTCAGGATGTTTCTTTGATTAAAACTGATAACTATAAACTAGCAACCAATAATTTCCGTGTGGAAGCCTACGATATCGCTCATCTGTCCGGTACAAACTCTGTCGGTGTTATGACGGTTATTGAGGATGGCGTGCCGAAGAAGTCTGACTACAGAAAATTCAAAATAAACGGTGGATTTGGTAATAACGATGTTGCTTCGTTGAAGGAGGTTGTCGAACGAAGACTGAAACACTCGGAATGGCCGTTTCCATCGCTCATTGTCGCTGATGGCGGAATTGCTCAGAAAAATGCGATTGAAGAAGTGTTGAACAATATGAATAATACAATTCCTGTTGTCGCCGTAACAAAAAATGATAAGCACAAACCTGAAAAAATTATGGGTGATAATGAAGTTATTGAAAAACATGAGCGTGAAATATTGCTGTCAAACTCTGAGGCGCATAGATTTGCTCTTGCATTTCACCGTAAACGTCGTGGTTTTGGAATTGTTATGTAGGATGAATAGGTGTAGTCTATGGCTGGGTTTGACGTATTTGCAAGGAGCAGGGATTGAAAATTCGACTTAAACGTTGAATGTGCATCTTAACGTCTGCAACGGCGAGAATGCTGTTCGTCCCTGTAAAAATGCTTTGAATCCTGCCCGAGTGTAACTACTCGGGCATTCTTGCGTTTATGTGGCGTGATATAATATTTGCATGGCGTTACGCTCAAAAATACGAGTAGGCGTGCTTCGTGGAGGAGCTTCAAGAGAGCATGAGGTTTCTGTAAAAACTGGTTCGCACGTGATGAGAAACCTTCCCGACAAATACGTGGCTGTAGATATTTTTGTGGACAAAAGTGGTGTGTGGCATGTCGCGGGAGTGGCACAAAGTCCCGATAAGGCATTACGAAAAGTGGATGTCATATGGAACGCACTACACGGTGAGTATGGAGAAGATGGTACTGTTCAAAATCTTCTCGCTACATTTGGAGTGCCATTTACCGGTTCTGATAGGATATCCTCTGCTTTGACAATGCATAAGTCGCATGCGAAGAACGCCTTGAAGCGTCATGGTATAAAGTCTCCATATCATAAAGTGATCAATAAAGAAGACACCACGGAGGCCAGTGTTCTGGAATTATTCAATACTGCACCAAATCCTTCGGTTGTTAAACCGATAAACTCCGGTTCATCAATCGGTGTGTCTGTGGCCAGCACACTTGCGGAGTTGAGATCTGCTATTGAAAAAGGCTTTGCTATTTCACCAAAGTTATTGATTGAGGAATATATACAGGGAAGGGAAGCAACTTGCGGAGTCATAGGAGGTTTTAGGGGTGAGGACATCTATACACTTATGCCTGTAGAGGTGGAAAATCAAAAAGACTCCAAGTTTTTTGATTATGAGGGAAAATATGTTTCAAAATCCAAGCTTCATCACCCAGGAAGATTTAGCGCGATGGAAAAGGAGGCCATCCAAAAAGCCACTCGCGTAGCACACACGACGCTGGGGTTGCGACATTACTCACGTTCAGATTTTATTGTTCATCCTAAGCGTGGAATATACTTTCTTGAGACCAATAGTCTGCCTGGACTTTATGCGGATTCGCCGTTTACGGAGTCGCTTAATGCTGTTGGTTCATCGGTGGGAGAGTTCATCGGCCACGTTCTGGATTTGGCACTTCGAGGAAAATAAGGTAAGCTCTTGCAGTATGGGCCTATAGTCTAGTGGTACGACACGTCATTCGCATTGACGAGGCACCGGTCCGATTCCGGTTAGGTCCACAGGCCCTGAAATGCAGAAGTTATATTTGGGCCCATAGCTCATCTGGTAGAGCGCCTCATTTGCAATGAGGAGGTAAGCGGTTCGAGTCCGCTTGGGTCCACCAAAATAAGTCCACGAATTTTGGCGGACCCAAAGTAAGCCGACTGCTCGGCTTACGGCGGACGAGAAGGACTTTTCGTTATCGAGTCAGCGAGGTCGAAAAGTACCCGCCACGGTAGGTGGAGAGTCCGCTTGGGTCCACTGAACAGAAAAAACCTTCACTGCTGAAGGTTTTTTCGTGTATGTGGAAGGCGCAGTGATGTTTTTGTTTGAGGCTTTGCGAAAGGCAAAAACAGCGAGCCGGGGTCGCGAGATTTTTCCGTCAGGAAAAATACTTGTGATACACAAGAACACTAAAAATCTGCCCTTCGGCAGATTTTTTCGTGTAGTGGAAGCCGGAGGCATATTTTGCCAGCAGGCAAAATGCCGAGGTGGGGTCGCGAAATTTTGCATGTGCCGACATGCAAAATATTTGTGATACACAAGAACACTAAAAAACTGCTTGAAGCAGATTTTTGGTTTGGTGGAAGCCGTAGCGATGTTTTGTCAGTAGACAAAACCGCGAGGCGGGGTCGCGGAAATTTCATCACGGCGGTGATGAAATTATCTGTGATACACAATCAAATGCTTGCAGATTTTTCCGTCAGGAAAAATACTTGTGATACACAAGAACATAAAAACCTGCCCTGAAGCAGATTTTGTTGACTTATATTACACCTGTGTTAATTTGTCCTAAGTTTTATAAACCCAAACCTTTATCCAGGAGGAAGCAGTGAACGGAACACCTAATGAGCAATTTTGCCTACTTGTTGGAGTACTGATTAATGTAGGATTGCAGGACTTAGACGATCATCATAGGTCCGAATTTCGTGATCTTATACGAGAGCAACCGGAGATTTTGCACGGTCAGGTCATTCTTCATCTGGAAGACTTTCTTCGTGAAGCACTGGCGGTTGGCATCGTGCCGTCATTTGCGAACAGAGCTGAGATTCTGACGGAGATTGAGGAGTTTTTGCCAGGCTTCTTTGAGCGAGAGCTTGCTCCAGTTTTTAAGTAATCGCAATTATCCACCAAATTCTTGGTGGATTTTATTTACAAAGCAAAACACCCTCGCCTTACGGCGAGGGTGTTTTGTTGAGATTAGGCTTTTTGTACGTTGACGGCGTTTAGGCCTTTCGGTGACTCTTCAGTCTCGAAAGAAACCTGATCACCTTCGTGCAAATCGCTGAATTGAACTCCAACGAGGGCCTTGCTGTGAAAGAAAAGATCTTTCGCCAAGCCTTCTCCGGAGATAAATCCGAAGCCCTTATCAGTCAATTTCTTGATTGTTCCGGTCATTTTGTGATTTCTTATTGATTAAAACAAAGATATATATTTTGAGTCGACATTGCTCACTACATTCTTTATGTCCTAGTATGCTATCATAACTCGATATTTTTGTCAATGACATTATTCAATATCTGTTGTCCTGTCTATGTTACAATTTTCTGATGACATCAACGGGAAGAGTAACACGTATTGTGGTTGTCGCGATTCCAGTCCTAATATTGGCGTTTTACGCCATATTTTTGACTCATAAGGTCAATCTGGTCACCGCAGATTTGGGGCGACATATCAAGAATGGAGAGGTCATATTCGAGAGTATGCGGGTTTTGACACACAATTACTATTCATACACCACGCCCGATTTCCCGACACTCAATCATCATTGGGCAAGTGGCCTACTATTTTTCGGATTCTGGAAATATTTCGGTTTTGGCGGAGTTGAGCTTCTGTTCATAGCTGTAAGTCTGGCGACGCTTTGGTTGTTTGTGAAATCCGTAAGGAGCGAGAGCAATGTCGGTCTGATTGGACTGGCATCAATACCTGCCGTTTTTCTGCTTGCACAACGCACAGAAATCAGACCTGAAGCGTTTAGTTATTTTTTCATTGCAATTTTTTTTCTGGTTTTGCTTAGGTTTCGTGATAATCCGCAAAACCCAAAATACATTCGATTGTTGTACGCGTTGCCTTTTCTGGAAGTGATTTGGGCAAATCTTCATATCTATTTTGTATTTGGTCCTGTGATGGTAGGCACATTTCTTGTCGAGAGCTGGTTTGCAAACAGGCAAATCTCAAAAAAGCTTTTCTTCACTCTTATATTTACGTCGCTTGCGGTTTTCATAACGCCATTTGGAGTTAAGGGTATTGTTGAAGTTTTAACGATTTTCAATAATTACGGATATACGCTGGCAGAAAATCAGTCCGTTTGGTTTCTCTATAAGTTTCCCGGACAGCACACAAACCTACTTCTTTTCCAAATTGGATTTTATATTACTGCACTTAGTCTTCTTGTGCCTGTTTTTAGGAAGGAATGGAGAAGGATTGAGATATCGACATTGCTTTTTTTTCTGGGATTCGGAGGCATGGCGTGGTTTGCCGAGAGGAACTTCGCGTTGTTTGGGTTCTTCATGATACCTATTGTTGTCACCAATCTACGTGGCTTCATCTCAAGTTTGCAACCTCTGGAAAGGAAAGTGCTCGACGGTTTTGCGGTAGGTTCGCTGTTGCTTGTCATCCTACTTGCATTGTTTGGCGGAATGACAAAATACTTTCCTTATTGGCGAAGCGGTGGATTTGGATTGGAGGAGGGCAATAGTTCGGCCGGTGAATTCTGGAAGAAGGAGGGTTTGAAAGGTCCTATCTTTAGCAACTATGATATAGGTGGCTATCTGATATTCCATCTGTTTCCTCAAGAGAAAGTGTTTGTGGACAACAGACCCGAGGCGTATCCTGCCGAGTTTTTTCAGAAAACATATATTCCGATGCAGGAAGATGATGCTATTTGGCGAGAAAAACTGAACGAGTATAACTTTAACGCCATTGTATTTTCACACACAGATATGACGCCATGGGGACAGCAGTTTCTTGTCAGTAGGGCGAGGGATTCACAATGGGTACCCGTATTTCTTGACCGATACATTATTATTTTTCTAAGACAGAATGATGGGAACAAATCAGTAATAGACAAGTACCGAGTTAGTTTGAAGTAATGTTAAACACCCGATGGCTAACAAGTCTGTCCGACACTGAGTGCCATATAAAACTTTTTTCATTCCTCCTTACTGTCTTCTAACTTTTCCCAAAGGAGTATAGTTGTATTAGTCAAGCATCAATCAAGTAAATCACTATTATTTAATTATTTATAAGCTTTATGAAAGACGGAGTCACTCTAAAATTAATCATTATTGCGGTCGTCGGCGGAGCGTGTACCATCGCGAGTTTTCTCGTATTCGGGCTTGTGTCGGAGCGTGAACATCGCTATTCGGAAGTGAAGAAAGAAATAGCGGAATCGTGGGGACAGCGCCAGACTATCGTGGGCCCCATGATTGTTGCTGAGCAGAAGCTTCCCGCACAAAATGACATTACTCCCGTTTCAACATTTCGCTATTTGTTGCCGGAAACTGTCAGTTATACGACCGAGCTAGTACCCGAAGTCCGCTCTCGCGGTATCTTTGATACGGTTGTTTACTCAAGCCGGGTCAAAATTTCCGGTACATTTTCAGCTAGGGAAATCGAGAAAATTTCGGGTTCAAATCGTACGGCCGTCTTTTCCGTCGGTATCACCGATACGCGCGGTATAGAGAAACAAATCAATCTCACATGGGACAAGGCACTTCACCCTTTTAGCCCCAGTTCAAAAAATGTTCTTTTACGCGGTTCGGGTATTCACACCGAGGTACCGGTACGCGCCGACGTGGCTTTGGTACCGTTTGAATTTGAAGTTCAGTTGCGAGGAAGCGAGGGAATTGTTTTTGCGCCGGTAGGCAAGGAGACTAATATTTCCATCACGTCTTCATGGACCGCACCGAAATTTACCGGAGCGTTCCTCCCGTCCGCGCGTACCGTCTCGAATGCTGGTTTTGAAGCAACGTGGAGTATCTCTTCGTTTGGACAGTCGTATCCGCAAGCGTGGAGCGACTTTGAGGTGGACGCAGCGGAGTTCTCGACCTCAGCTACAGGTGTCGACCTTATACAGGGTGTGGATATTTACGACCAACTGTATCGCAGTATCAAGTACGCGATACTTTTTATTCTCGTCACTTTTGCCACCTTCTTTGTCTTTGAAATTCTTGTGGGTCTCCGCATCCATCCCGTTCAGTATCTCCTTGTCGGCGCTTCGCTCGCGCTTTTCTATCTCTTACTTCTTTCATTTGCCGAGCATATCGGGTTTCTTGCCTCGTATATTATCTCGACCACACTTATTGCTCTACTGGTCACTGCTTACAGTGCGCGTGTACTTGAAAGCCGTCGTCGGGCATTTCCCATATTCGCGCTACTCGTCGTGCTATACGGCTATCTGTACTTCGTGCTACAGCTTGAAGATTACGCGCTCCTCTTTGGCGCACTGTTACTCTTCATTATTCTTGCAGGCGTGATGTATCTCACTCGCAATGTAAATTGGTTCGAGCCAAGGGTTAAATAGGATTTTACTTGTTAAACACCCGATGTCTAACAAATTTGTTAGACATCGGGTGTTTAACGTAGAACTCTGAGGCTTATTATCGATAAGGACGAAATCATTATTAAAGGTTGGTAGGGTGAGAACATTTTAATTTTTTGCTATAATTATTTGGCAATGCACGCCTTTGATTCAAAACTCAAGCATTCAGGTGCGGGGTTGGCTACCACCCGTGATGTATTCAAAGCATTTTGGCGAGGAATGTCTTTCCATAAGCGTTCGTTGTTTTTCGCGGTGTTCGGTGTGGCCCTCGCTCGGGCCTTTTCTATTATCATACCGATTTACTATAAGAAGTTTTTTGACATCCTAAACTTGGCAACTCCAATAGACATAAGAGCAGTTCAGCTTACAAACCTGATAATTTTCATCTTCGGACTAAACGTAATTGTCTGGGTCGGCTACCGATTGGGAAGTTTCGCTTCGATACATTTTCAGGCCAGAGTTATTGCCCGGCTGAAGCAGTCAGCGTTCGATTATATGATTGAGCACTCTTATGCTTTTTATGCCAACAATTTTACCGGTTCACTTGTGCAGAAGGTCAATCGATTCGGTCGGGCGTTTGAGACTCTGGCAGACAGAATAGTCTTTGATGTTTTGCCGTTGTTTTCTCAAATCACTGGTGTCTGTATCGTCCTGTGGTTTACAAACCCGCTGATCACCAAGGTACTTTTGGTCTGGATTTTTGTTTTTCTCTGTTTCAATTATTTCTTTTCAAAGTGGAAGTTGAAGTATGACGTCAAGCGCGCGTCAATGGATTCGTTTGCCACAGGAGTGCTTTCCGACGCTGTATCGAATCAGAACAATATCCAACTGTTCACGGGTTCCAAATTTGAGTCCGGATATTTTAAGGACGTGACAGATGATCAAGCCACACTTACAAAGTTTGTATGGAATCTGCAGGCTGTGGTGGATACTGTTCAGTCCCTGCTTATTTTCATCATTGAGTTTTTGCTTTTTTACTATGCAATCAAGTATTGGCAAGTAGGTGCTATCACTGTGGGTACGTTCGTACTTATCCAGGTATATCTTGTCGGCTTGTCCGGACACCTTTGGGATTTCAGTAGAGTCATCAGGAATATTTACGAGGCTGTGGCGGATGCCAAGGAGATGGTTGATATATTGAAATTGGGCCACGATGTAAAAGACCTTAAGGGTGCCAAACAATTGAAGGTCAAGTCAGGGGAGGTAGTATTTGATAAAGTCGGGTTTGGTTTTAGCGGAGAAAGGACCGTGTTGCATGATGTCTCAATGACCATAAAGGCCGGAGAGCGTGTAGCACTTATCGGACCATCCGGTGCGGGTAAATCCACTTTCGTTAAATTGTTGTTGCGTCTATATGATGTCTCATCCGGTGAGATTCGCATTGATGGGCAGAATATAAGCAAAGTGACGCAGGAGAGTCTGCGTAAAAATGTCAGTCTTGTGCCACAAGACCCGATTCTATTTCACAGGACACTTCTAGAGAATATTCGTTATGGAAGAAGAGGTGCATCCGACGCTGAAGTGCTACTGGCTGCTCGTCAGGCGCATTGTGACGAGTTTGCACTGGGTTTGCCCGCCAAGTACGGCACATATGTCGGTGAGCGCGGTATAAAGCTCTCAGGAGGTGAACGTCAGCGTGTGGCTATCGCCCGAGCAATTCTAAAAAATGCGCCGGTGTTGGTATTGGATGAGGCCACTTCAAGTCTGGATTCTCATTCCGAGTCACTCATTCAAGATGCGCTCGACAAGTTAATGAAGGGTAAGACTGTCATTGTGATTGCGCACAGACTCTCCACCATTCGAAAAATGGACAGAATCATTGTGCTTGAGAAAGGTAAGGTGATTGAAGAGGGAAGTCATGATGAACTTCTAAAAAATAATTCCAGTTTGTACACTAAGTTGTGGAATCTTCAGGCCGGAGGGTTTATTCCCGCTGAATAGTTATTAGAAAAAGAAATACCGCAAAGCTCTAAAGCTCTGCGGCGAGTTGGAAGAGGGTCACGAATTTGCGTTCGGTCCCATCGTTGACCTCACTTCCTTGAAGGTGGAAACCGTGTCGGAGAACGACGACTTTAGCCTCTGTCATTTTTTGTTGTGAGGTGCAAACCACCACATAGCACCCTTTTTTCTTAAGGTATCTGCCGTGGTGTTGACCTGACAGGGCAAGGTGGGCGTTGAATGGTCCGAGTGCCGTGGCGAGGGCCTGAAGTCTCTCGTAAACACTCAAATCATTATCTGGCTCAATGTATATTTCTGCGCGGAACAGTTTTCGTGTAGGCATAAGAAAGAACAGAATTGAAAAAATCGGTTCCCACTTTCGCTTTTGAATCCGAACACTTGTATAGTTTTCTTATGAAAAAATTT
>CAYHDB010000015.1:0-20462 GCA_964355335.1 uncultured Candidatus Saccharibacteria bacterium | reverse complement strand
TTCTTGTCGGAGTTACCGGAGTAATGGCATTTGCCGGAGCTATTTTGGGTGGGGCCGGATATATGTTGGGGAAAAGCTCAACGACAGGTAACACAGATACCAAAACGATGAACGATTCCGTCAAAATGATGAAGGAGCAGTCAGCAAGTATCAAGGTGATGAGTGAAATGATGAAATCTACAGGATCAATGATGCAAGAGGCTGGTTTAAAATATAAGGATGAAGGTATGATGAGTGCAGGAAAGGATATGGAAATGCTTGGCGCAAAATATATGACGGAAAATGCAAAGGCCACGGCGGGTACTGATTCAATGAATAAAATGATGAATAACTAACACACTTGATTCATTTTACTCCCCGCAACTCTGTTGTGGGGAGTGGGTTGAAATTAAAAAAATGTAAAGACTTAGAAAATACATTATAATTCACATATGGAAAATTCAAATCACAAAAAACATATACTTCACGTTCACGGCATGCACTGCGAAGCGTGCGTGTTGCTTACGGATGTTGAACTTGGCGAGCATCCAAAGGTGGCTACCGCAAAATCAAATTTGGGTTCCAGGACTGTAGAGGTTTGCGGGGACTTTGGCGATATGACGCTTGATGAGGTGGCCAAGGAACTCTCGTCGGTTTTGTCGGAGCATTCGCTCAAGACCGAACCGGAAAGAAAAAAGGCTAAGTGGGAGGAGTTTAAGATTGCCATTCCCGTGGCTGTTGGCTTTGCGGCACTTTTCATTTTTCTACAGAAGATTGGTCTGGTCAATTTGATTGGCGGTGATTCGGTAAACTATGGTACGGCATTTGTCATTGGTGTCGTCGCTTCGCTTTCTTCGTGTATGGCGGTGGTTGGAGGTTTGTTGCTTTCAATGTCAGCGACTTTTGCAAAGACAGATGATTCCAAAATATCCAGGTGGTCAGGAAGGCTGAGACCTCAGATTTTCTTCCACGCTAGTCGCATTGTGGCGTTCTTCATTCTCGGCGGGGTTATTGGTGCGGTCGGTTCGGCGTTTCAGCTCAGTACTTTCGCGACATTTGTTTTGGGTTTAGCGATAGGGATTGTGATGCTCTTGCTTGGGATTAATCTATTGGATGTATTTCCAAAATTGAAAAGTGTGGGTATTGGAATGCCTAAGTTCATATCCAAGAGGGCTTTTGGCTTGGTAAAGGTTAATCACACAATGACTCCGATTCTCCTGGGAGTCGCCACCTTCTTTCTTCCTTGTGGATTTACCCAATCAATGCAGGTCTATACTTTGGGTACTGGAAGTTTTTGGACCGGCGCTTTGACGATGTTTGCGTTCGCTCTCGGTACATTTCCTGTCCTTGCGATTGTCAGTTTCAGTTCGTCCAGTATCAAAGGTAGTCGACATGCCGGAGCATTCTTCAAGTCCGCAGGACTTATCGTCATAATGTTTGCTATTCTGAATATTATCAACTCGCTTGTTATAATGGGGCTGATTAATCCAGTCTTTAATTTCTAAATTAAAATTATGAATAGCACAGCGACATTAATAATCATAGCGGGGCTCATCATCGGAGGGGTGATCGTTTTTGTAGCGAAGCCTCCTTCACAGAGTGAACCTGAACAGGCGTCAGTGGAAAATGTCACACTTGAACAAGGAAAGCAGGTAGTGGAGCTTCGTGCCAAGGGTGGTTTTACACCGAGAATGAGTATTGCAAAAGCCGGAGTTTCTACCGTGCTTCGCATAAATACCAAAGGCACATTCGATTGTTCATCTTCAGTGCGTATTCCAAGCCTCGGTATCAGTAAGCTCTTGCCTCCATCAGGTGTCACCGATATTGATTTGGGAATACAGCCTGCAGGCAAACTTCTCGGCTCGTGCGGAATGGGAATGTATCCGTTTGAGATTGAGTTTAAGAGTTAAAAGTTTTCTATGGGTGAAGAGCAATCAATGTGGGATGACAAGCATGCGCGTTATAGCACCACCTCGTGGATAGATAAACCAACCGTATTTGCTGAAGAAGTACTTTCATTTTTACCGAAAAAAGGAAAGCTTTTGGAGCTTGGATGCGGACAAGGACAGGATTCTAGATTTTTTGGAAAAAAGGGGTATGATGTCACGGCAATAGATTTTTCTCCTGGGGGTTTAAGTATTGCTCGTGAGAAGTTACCAAAGGAATTAATAAACACAGTCGAGTTCAAACAAGCCGATATTTCAAAACAATTGCCTTTTGAGGATGTTTCTTTTGATGTTGTCTATTCACATCTCGCTCTTCATTATTTTGATCGTGATACAACGGAAAAAATCTTTTCCGAAATCTATCGCGTACTAAAACCTGGCGGTGTGCTGGCACTTATTACAAATTCGGTCCATGATCCAGAGTTTGCGACCGGAGAGAAAATTGAGGAAGGATATAGACTTGTTCACGGAATGCGAAAGCGATATTTTAGCGCCAAGTCGCTCGGAGATTTTACCGTTGCCTTCGATACTATTTTGCTGGATGAGAATGGTAAGACCAACAAAGACCGTGTCGCCACGAACAATTCCGGTCTTGCGAGGTTTGTTGGTAGGAAGCTTCCTGCATAGTGTTGACTTATGTAAATTAAATGAAAAACTCCCGTGGGGGAGTTGGTTATGAGTGAAAGAACATTAATAGTACATTTCACCCGTTATTACCGAAATGACATTGTTGGTCACGGAACCTTTCGGTTGATGCTGGATGTAGTATTTCCGGCAGATGACTTTTGCACCGGGCACTGCATCTCGAATTAAAACTGGCATCAATGGTTCTTGTTCACCTGTGTAGACTACGCACGCCTTGATTCCGGGAAGTTGCTGGAGTGGAAGTGCGAGTATTACCGTTCCCGATAACAGTGTTGGGGTCTGCCAGATGTTTGTTTTCAGTCCGGTCATTTCGAGTTGTAGGGGACTTGTGGTCGAGAACAATGTTTTTTCCAAAGTTCTGTTTTTCAGTCTGAGACTGTTCAATTCATTGTGAAGTCGTCGTGACATTCTGATGTCTTGCCCCAGGTATGACGCAAAAGTCACAAAGGCCAATGCGTAAAGCCAGAAAAGGTATTTTTTGATGTTTTTCATACAACCTTTGGTTGTGGGTTTATGTCAATTTGTTCTTTCTTTAAATTACAGTGTATATGTCGTTCCGTCAATTTTTCAGGTTTGACAACATCTCGTTTTTTTCTATACTTCCAATATGACAGCATTATTGAACGCCTTCGCATTTATGGCATTTAACTCGGCAAACCGAAGGCTCGTTTAGTAGTGTTGATGACATTCTCCACATAAACCGGCCCTCGGGGGTCGGTTTTGTTTTGTGGGGGATAAGTGTTCGTTGAAAACTAAATAGTCACTTATCAAACCTTCTGATTCCTCTTTTGTAAAAGGAGGTGCCGTCCACAGGTGCACATCATCTACCGATGTGCCTGAGTTCTAGAAGCCGGAGGATTTCAAAATCCCTCGTCTTGTCAGAACAAGCCACTCCCTTTAAGAAAGGGAGAATTCCGAATGAATGAGAGGTAACGAAAAAAAGTAGACTAAATTATGAAGATTACATTTCTCAAACCCGCAGGACTTACTTTCACCAATATCGCTTACGATATTCTTGCGGAAAGGTACGGCGCTCCAACCTCAAAAGATGGGGACGCCGAGCTTGTGTTGGCGGATAACAATGAGTCGGTACTGCAAACGCTTTTGACGCACGGGCAGTATGGTGCCATTGCGATGGAGACCAAAGCGGAGGGGCGCGTGGATCCGCCCACGAATTCGTTTATTGATTTGTTGAAGACGTTTGATCATAAGACATGCCCAGTGCAGGTCATTGGCACACTCCGGATGAAAATCAATTTTGCGCTGATGGCTAATCCCGGAGTTTCGCTCCAGCAGATTAGGGGGATTGTTACCCACAGAAAATCAATCGGCGCTTGTTGTGGAAATATCGCAAAGCTCGGTGTGCCGACAGAGGAGGTGGATAGCAACGGTCTTGGGGCAGAGCTTGTGGCGTCGGATGAGCGCTACTTTTTCTCGGCTACACTTGCTCCTATCGAAGCTTCGGTGGCGCTCGGCTTAAATGTTTTGAACCCTGCGTTTGAGGATAAGGAGGCGGTAACAACGTTTTATCTACTTGGTCCAAGAAAACATCCCGTTTTTGAGGGGGAATCGAAAAGAGCGTTTATGGTATTTCGTTTGGCGCATGCCTCGGGAACATTGGTGCATGCTCTATTTCCGTTTCGGACAGCGGGAATTAACTTGCGGATGATTCACTCACTGCCGATAGCGGGGGAAGAGGGATACGACTTTGCGATTGAGCTTGAATGGGGTCAGGACAATACAAAGTTTGCGGACGCATTCGATGACGCCAGGCGTCATATGGAACGTCACATTCTGTTCGGTCCGTTTCCTGTAATCTCGGCTTAAATTGGCGCCGGCAAACTTGTTTACAAGTTTGCCGGCTTTTCATAAATTAAAAAACTCCCGTGGGGGAGTTTGGCGTGCGAGATGATGAGCTATTTCTCCAGTCATAGGCTTTTCGGTTCGTGGTAAATCCAGACACCGAATGTGAATGGAGGGGTGCCATGTGCGTTTTGCCTTGCATCTGGAACTGGGGTACCGATGATTTTCAGTTCAGGGCGGGCTCGTTCAAAGTTGGCAATTACCCGTAGGATGATCTCCTTGTTTATTTGAGGTGATCCCGGAAGGTTGATTGTGACGTATGAACAGTTTTCGACTGTGGTTACTCTTTCCGGATTGTATACCACAAGTTCGTCCCGATGGGTTTTTTCCTGCTGTTTCTGCTCCTTGTTTCTTTTGGCGCTGTTTGATACAGAAACAAGTAAGGCGCTCATGATGGCAACCATGGCTACCACTGCCATCAGCTCAATGATCGTGAACCCAATGCATTTTCTAATTTTCATGTAACTTTCCTTTGTTTTCGGTCGGTTGATTTATGTCGATTTCTAGTCGCAAATTATCACTAATATGTTAGCCTGTCAAACTAGTCAATGTTTGACAAAATAGGAGTTTTAATATACTATTATGGCCTAATGTATCCAAACAATTTCAGAAAAGGAGGAAGTGGAAGCACAGGCGGTTCGCATAGCGCACCTAAGCCATTTGGTGGCGGTGGCTCCAGATTTAGTAGAAGTGCTCCTACTCGCTCATCGAGTGGTCATTCCTCATATAATAGTCATTCTTCTTCCGGTTCTACCGGTGGATTTTCACGTTCCTCATCTCCATACCGAGGTGGTGGTAACTCACGTCCTTCCTATGGTGGAAGCAGAGGTGGCGGACGTTTTGGCGGTGGTGGAGGTGGCAGAAGGTTTGGCGGTCCAGCCGGCCAGAGGATAGATATTTCCAGATTTATAAATAAAGCTGTTGTTACTACGGAAGAGGTAAAGCAGTATATTTCCGAACACAAGTTCAGTGATTTCCAAGTAGACGAACGTTTGAAGGCCAATATTTTAGTAAAAGGTTACAGTACTCCTACTCCGATTCAGGACAGGATTATTCCATATATTTTGAAGGGTAGTGACGTTGTGGGTATTGCCAATACAGGCACGGGAAAGACCGCCGCGTTTCTTATTCCTCTTATAGACAAGGTGCTAAAGGCTCAAGTTGAACAGGTTCTCGTCGTTGTTCCAACCAGAGAACTGGCTTTACAGATTGATGAGGAATTGAAAGGTTTTGTAAAAGGAATGAAGATTTTTTCTGTGTGTTGCGTCGGAGGAGCGGGAATTGGACGACAGATTTCGGAACTTCGTTACAAGAATAACTTTATCATTGGAACCCCTGGAAGACTTAAGGATTTGATAGAACGAAGACACATTAATCTTTTGCAATTTAAGACTGTTGTACTCGACGAAGCGGACCGAATGCTTGATATGGGATTTGTGAATGATATGCGATATATGATGTCGAAGATGCCACGCCCTCGTCATACCCTCTTCTTTTCTGCCACTATGTCACGCGAGATTGAAGGTTTGATCAAAGAGTTTTTGCACGAACCGGTTTCTGTTTCCGTAAAAACGCAAGATACTTCAAAGAACGTTGATCAGGATATTATCCGTATTGCCCAAAATACTACAAAGATTGATGTGCTTCACGACTTACTTATCAAACCAGAGTTCTCGAAGGTCTTGGTATTCGGACGTACAAAACACGGCGTCGAAAAGTTGTCGAAGGTATTGGTTGAAAGAGGTTTCAAAGCGGAATCTATCCACGGCAATAAAAATCAATCAGGAAGACAGCGCGCTCTAGCTACCTTCAAAGAAGGTAGAACTCAGATTCTCGTTGCCACCGATGTTGCTGCTCGAGGACTCGATATTGCCGATGTCTCACACGTAATCAACTTCGATATTCCCGCTACCTATGACGATTACGTTCACCGTATCGGACGAACCGGACGCGCGGGTAAAAAGGGAAAGGCTTTGACGTTTGTCGACTAGGTTTACAGTAATTGTTTTTCCGGACTTTTTTCGTATATTTTCGTGTATTTATTCTTTAAATTTTCGTATTCGTATGACAATCTTAAAACCAGTACAAAAACCCGGCCGAAAAACCTTTCAGAAGGATGGCCATTGGATAGAAAAACCCGAAAAAACGGCTATTTTAATCTGTGCTTGCGGTAATAAATATATAAAGACGAGGGAGGTTCAGAAGAGCTGTGTCAGGTGTATGCGATAACACTTAAGAAGCTTTGGCAAAACCCACTTTACACTTCGGTGTAAAGTGGGTTTTGGTATTTATTTTGCTTGTGTATTCCACTGTCAAAGGTGTAAAGTCTAGGCAGGGATAGTTTCAGAACATAAACAATTAACAAAAAGGGGGCTTATGCCGCCAAAAAAACTGTTCGTGCTCGATACGAGCGTGCTGATTCATGATCCGAAAGGAGCACTTCAGGCGTTTGAGGAGCACGAGGTTGTGATTCCTGTGATCGTCGTTGAAGAACTTGACGGCCTGAAAAGAAATCCGATTGTCGGTCCGAATGCTCGGGATATATTGCGCCAGCTTGATGCTTTGCGTACCCAAGGAGATGTCACAAAAGGAGTTTCAACTCCTGGAGGCGGTAAAATCCGTTTTGACATGGACGGCGACGATTCGTTGGTTTTGGCATCCGGGTTCGATCGTTTTAAACCGGACAATATCATCTTGCAGACTGCACAGCGCTTGAAAAAGAGCGCCCCGTCAGATTTGGTCGTGGTGGTTTCAAAGGACACCGCCATGCGCATCAAGGCTCAGGCATTTGGTCTTGTCGCAGAAGATTACAAGAGCGACAGAGTCGAAAACATTGACAGGCTTTGGAGTGGTCAGCAGGATGTCATTGTGGACGATAACGTCGTAGATCTCATCCACCGTCTTGAGTCTAGGGAGTTTAGGGTTGTTGAGGCGGGAGTGGATGACGAGGTCGTGACCTTGCTTAGCCCTAATCTGTGTTGCCGTCTCATTGGCAGGTTGTCCCAAAAAACAGCTCTTGCCATTCACAAAAAAAATGAAGGTGTGTTTCGGCTTGTCGAAAAACCTAAGGGTCTAAATAAAGGCGGTTCACCTGTGAAAGGTCTGCATCCAAGGAATGAAGGACAAGCATTTGCGGTAGCCCTTCTTTCTGACCCCGAAATCAGTCTCGTGACTTTGTCGGGCAAGGCTGGAACGGGTAAGAGTTTGATGGCTTTGCTGGCCGGCTGGCAGCAGGTTATCGATAATAAAACATCTACCTTCGGAAAGCGAGCCTTGGAAGATCCTCCCGCAGACAATTCAAGTGGAAGGTTTTCAAGGATTCTGGTATTTCGGCCGACTCAAGAGATTGGTAAAGAGCTGGGTTTCTTGCCTGGTTCGCTCGATGAGAAGTTTGCGCCATGGCAGAGACCGACGCTGAGCGCTCTGCATCTTATCGCCGATGAGGTCGGCAAAGGTGACGGGTTTGTCAACGGTTTGTTGGCGGCAAAGAAAATAGAAGTATTGCCCATCAATCACGTACGCGGTTCGACTGAAAGCCACGCCTTTGCGGTTGTGGACGACAGCCAAAACTTCACTCCACATGAGATCAAAACTCTCATTACTCGGTTCGGTGAAGGAACAAAGGTCGTCATTACGGGAGACATGCATCAAGTCGATGTGAGCTCCCTTGATTCTCGTTCGAACGGACTGTCGCACACTATCGCTCGTATTGTGGAAAAGTGGAGCAGTGAAGATCGAGAGCTTTATGGCCACCTGAATCTTACCAAAGGCGAACGGTCAAAATTGGCCGAGCTCGCCGCTGACACATTGTAATTATTTATCTATCACCAGTTTCGGCTGGTGATTTTTTTATGATACGAATGCTAAGCAAATACATACGAACATGTACGAAAAAATTCTTTATATATTTTTAGCGTTTTGAAAAATAATTAATAATTATTTTTCAAATTATATTCTTGTCCACAGTTTTTTTATTTTTACTCTTGTAGTTTTTTCTGTAAGCCTCATAATTAATGTTAGTCAATGCGATAATTATTGAAAAAATATTTTTCTACTCCGATACATGTCGGAGACGTCGAGAAATTATCGTAAACTTTTAATGATTTTAATTTACAGATTGCGCAAGTGCACAATCTCTACTCCAAAATGGCAAAGAAAAAGAAGGCAAAGAAGACAAAGAAGAAGGCGACTAAGAAACGAAAGGCCACGAAGCGCCGACGATAGTCTATTTAAAAGCCACCAACATTATGTTGGTGGCTTTTTGTGTTATTATAATTCAGCTATGGCACATGAAATAGAGACAAAGGTTCTGGATATCGATGTGGGCGATGTCCTCCAGAAGATGGCTAATATTAAGGCGAAAATGGTATCTAAAACCAGACTTTCAGTGTCGTGGTTTCGGATAAAAGGCGTGAAAGAAGGAGAGGATCCCTGGTTTCTTAGAATACGTTCAAACTCTGAAGGTAAAAATGAAGTTACGTGGAAGGCCAAGTCGGATATTTTAGGTACTGCGAGGAAACATAAGGAAATTAATTTTAATATTGCTGAACCGGAGAAACTCGAAGATTTATTTATTGAATTGGGTCTGGAGAAATACGCGTATCAAGAAAAAGATAGAACAACTTTTGTTTTAAACGATTGGCAGTTTGATTTGGATCAATATCCCAGGATGCCGGCATTTTTGGAAATCGAAGGAAAGAGTGAAGAACACGTAAAGGAAGCAATGAGCTTGCTTGGAATTGAGAAAAATAAAACTTGGGCGAAAGGTGAACGCATTTTAATTCAAGATACATATAAGCTGGATTGGTATGATATGAAATTTTAGTAATGCTGTTGTGCATAACAACTTCTGTTTGTCCTGTTATAATTAAACAATGTTAACCGAAGAGCAGATAGATTATCTTTTACAGATACGTGATACGAAACCGCCTTTGCCCGAAAAGACGGTGAGAGTGATGCTTAGTGCTTTGCGATGGTCGGATGAAACTATCGATCATGCGATTCTTTTTCTTGCCAGACCGGCAGGAACAGGTGAGGAGAAAGCTCCAGCGCCCATTGATGTTTCAGAACCACCTCCTCCTCCATCACCCGCACCAAAGCCTGTAAATATTAAGCAAAATCCTTTTCCAATCGGCTCACCACTTATCAGAAACGCAAGATTGCACGAACAAAGGCGGAGAAGATTGAAGCATCCGTTTATCGACGGAGCTATTTTTGGACTAGTCATTTTTATAATTGGTCTCGTTTTATTCGCGCAGTTTTCTCCGGCTCAATAGTTGTAAATAAAAAAGCCACATGTGGATGTGGCTTTTGCTACTTCAGTGTGACAGTGTTCGATACTTGACCGGAAAACGGAAAGTCCATTTTCAGAAGATTTCCGAAGTCCTCAGGTTTCATCCCGGCGATGTCCGTCAACATCGTGGTGAATTCGTCGGCATCCGGCGTGCTTCCATACACAGAGATCAGTATGGTCTGATCAAGCATCACTTTGCTTGTAGGTACTAGCTTCCTCGACACACCAGGTCCGAGAGGTTTGTCGTCCGGCGGTTGCTCAAAGTTCTGCCCGGGAACATTCCAACGCTCACTTCCGCTGAGGAATGCCCCATTTGCCGACCTAATCTCAAATCGCTTCACCATCTCGGATTTCCAGGCCAGTCCTGTCGCCATTACCGCTTTGGCGTAGAAGTCAATCTCATAGAGTGCTTCTCCGTTTAGGATATTGACTTGAAACACCGCAAGCAGTTGGTCTGTTGCGTTGCGTTTTGCTTCCGTTGGACTACCCCTGTCGACACTTACCGTGACGGCAGGTGTCGCAGGACGCGCGATATCATTTAGCCCGACGGTGATGGAGTCCGACACCAGACCATTTCCGGTTGTTCCGTAAACAGTCAATGTGTAATTTCCCTGAAACCCGGATGGAATCGTCAAGGAACATTGACCGGTTGGAGGAAATGGACTGCTAACATACAGCTCTCCGTTACCCTGCGACAGCGCAAACTTTACCTCCGTCACTCCGGGACGGTTTCCCCACACGAAAATCTGGGAGGAGTTGGCCTCAAAGGCGCTTCCGGAATTTGGCAATAAAAGCTTCATTGCCGGTCCTGACTCGAGGCCGACAATTGTGCTCGCCCCGTTAACGTAGGCACCAAGCGCGACCCAGTCAAAAAGGGTCACCCGTCCTTTTAGTCCGAAGTCAGCCCTCGGGTCGTAAGGTAAAAGTCCTGCCACCATATGCCCGATAGTCAGGTGGTCGATGTTATTGATAACACCGTCACCATTGAGGTCGCCGAATGCTCCTGCGATAGGTGGTCGGTCTGCCAGTGCAGACACTGAAGTTATGATGAACAAACACAATACCGCGATTACTTTACTTGTTTTCACGATTTCTCCTTGTAGAGGTTTATGTTTTGGCTATTAACTAGATTAATATAAATTAGAAAATATACAACTTTTTGAGGGGTTTCGATTTTTTTACGATTTTTGTGATAAAATATTTAGGTATTAATTAGCTTACATATATGTCACATACATTTAAGTTTGCGGTGAGGAATATTTTTATTTTAATTTGTTTTTTTGCTGTAGCGATTGTGGTTAGCGCACAGACCGATTCAGATCAGGCGGTCACATCGGTCGCTCCTTCAGAAGTTTCGGATACAAAAACGCTACCACCCCCACCTCCAAGTGACAGGTTTGTACCACCACCAGAGTTCAACCGACAGCAGGTTCCTCCTCCACCGGGTGGTCAGTTTGACGACAGACGCAGTCAGCCGATTGAAAATTGGGATAATCCACCAAAGGGTCAATTTGACGCGAACGGACGTCCGGGTCTTCAACCGAAACCTTCTGTACAAAAATTTGATGACAGACAGGTTCAGCCCGTTGGTAGACCGAGTGGAGATAATTTTCAGCAGAACGGCCAGATGAATAATGGCGAAGGCGATTGGGAGGCGCAACAGCAGAAAATGGATGCCGAGCAGGCCAAAAGAGAGGCTGAACAGCAGAAGCGCGAAGAGCAGATGGTGAAAAAGCAGGCCACACAGATGGCGAAGAATCTTCAGCAGAATATTACCTCAATCAATAAGAGGATTGCTAAGCTTAAAACTGTCGGGGTCTCTCTCACACAGGAGTGTGTAGATACTGTCGCGGTTTTCAGTGACGCTGTTGTAAAGGTAAAAAGTGCTACCTCCAGAGAGGATTTGGAGGACGTGCAGGATGTCATGTCATCTATGGAGGAGTTGGGTCAATGTCGTCAGACGATTGAGCAATTGATAAGCGCTCCAAGTATGCTAAAGAAGGCGACAGCCACAATCAAGAATCTAAAAAAGAAGAAAGTGGATGTTGCTGAAGCTGAAGCGTTGCTCACTGCAATCCAGACCAAGTGGACAAACCTAAAGTCTGCTGTGCCTCAAAATAGTGATGTTGAAGCGTTTTTCGAAGATATGGAAAGTCTGGGGGATACGGTGATGCCGTTGATGGATAAGCCGGAAAACCAAAGACAAGGAGCAGCGGTATTTGAAAGTGGATTTTTGGATACCATTGTGGGATGGTTCGGGCTATAATCACAGATATGAATGAAATAACCGAAAAAGCAGGTGAAGTAGCAGGCTCTACATCGACCGCTGTCGTCGAGACTGGCGCAAGTGCGCTTAGTGAGACTGCAGAAAAAACAGCTGAACTTACTAAAGAGGCTCCTGTTTCTCCCGATGATTTGGTACTTCAAAAGATTGACGTGGATTATGGAAACGTCCTAGAAATCAAAGATGAGGTTTCCTTGATGGAGAATAACGCCAGGCAGACCTCGACCAAGCTCGAGGCTGTCCGTAGAGATTTGGGACTTGCTTCCTCAGGAGAAATGTCATCACCGATGTTGTCGGGTGCTCTCAATCGTCTTTCTTCTGCCGAGATGCAATTGCAGACGTTGGAAAAAAGATTTCTGATGATTCCCGAGGGTTCACCTTCCGAAGTTAAGGTGTACAAAATGGCTTTTGGGGCGGAGAACGATATCCAAAGTGAGCTCATAATCTTTTTGAAAGAGGCGCAGGATGATGTAGTCGAAGCAAGAAAAAAGTTTGTTGAGTCGTACATAGCAAAGATTTTGAAGAGTCTTATTTCATATTTCTTGCCAATATTTGAAGAAAGTAAGAATGACGAAAAAGCAGAAAAGATATTTGCAATGCGCTTGGAGAGGACAATCCTTCATCGTGCGGAGACTTTCATCATGACCGGTGAAAAAGTTGGCGCCATATCAGGAGGAGTTTCTCTAGCATTGGAGAAGTATGGTTCGGACAACGGTGTCTCGGATTATTTCATTAACGACATAAAGGTTGTTGCAGGTGAGGAATCAAAGCAGATAGACTGGGCCAGCGCGTCCGCACCGTCGCAGATTGAAGATGTGAAGCCCGTTTCCGAGAGCAATTTGGTTGAAGGTGGCCCTGAGGAGCCAAAACAAATCGGAATGGGGGAGTCAGCTCCCGTTGCCAGTAAGGAGTGATTGATATTTTGTTATCAAAAACACACTACTATACTACAAAGTATAGTAGTGTGTTTTGTGATTTTATAATTCCTTTATTTTTTCCGCAATTAGACTTATCTCATCGTTGCGGTTTGAAATCTTGCCCTTAATGACTATACATTTTTCTGTAACGAGAAACTTTTTAAACTCTTCAAAGACTCGCGGAAAAATTACAACCTCAATCGAGCCGGTGAAGTCAGAAAGCTTAAGAAACATCATCTGGTCATTTTTCTTTGTCATTATCGGTTTTGCCTCTTCGACAATTCCTCCAATTACCGTTATCATCCCTTCTTTCATTTCCGCTTTTATTTTTGCTATGGTCACCTCTCGTTTTTCCAAGGCCTCCTTGAACTTATCCAGCGGATGCCCGGAGATGTACAGACCTAAAAGTTCTTTTTCCCAAACGAGCTTTTCAGTCTGAGTTGCTTCAGGCGCTGGTTGCAGGGTTATTTCTGGAGCCTCACCTCCTGATATTTTACCAAAAAGCGAATCCTGGTTATCCGGAGCTTTGGCCTGCTCCTTGTTGTAATAAAGCAGGTTCTCCATATTAGCGAGCATAATTCCTCTTTCTCCAAAGTCGTCTAACGCTCCCGCTTTTATAAGGGCCTCAAGTGATTTTTTATTTAAATTGCGATCTCGCACACGGTTTAAGAAATCAGCCAATGATTTGTAGTGTCCATTTTTCTTTCTTTCCGCGATTATTGCATCCGCAATACCTTCACCAAAGTTTTTTATTGTTGTTAACCCAAACCTGATTTTGTCCCCCTTATCAAAGGGGGTGCTCGAGTCAGCGAGGGAGGGGGTTGTTGACATCCCTCCTGCCGAGTACAGTAGTGCTCTCGCCGACGTATCTTCGCGGACTGCGACCTTTTCTAAGGGAGAATTAAGAGACGTTGACTTCACCACAGTGAAGCCTGAAAAACTTTCGTTAATGGACGGAGGGAGCACGGGAATACCCATACGTTTACATTCCCCGATAATTTCCGCGATTTTTTCCACGTCGCCCGAATCAGCGGTAAGTACCGCAGACATATATATAGCGGGGAAGTTTGCCTTCATATAGGCGGTCTGATAGGCCACCTTACCGTAGCTCGCAGCGTGCGCTTTGTTGAAACCGTACGCGGCGAAGGGCTCGATAAGTTTCCACAACTCATCGACCTTCTTTTCTGTCATTCCATTCTTCACAAGTCCTTTCAAGAGTTTTTCTTTCTGAGCTTCCATTTCTGCGGGGATTTTTTTACCCATAGCTTTTCGGAGTTTATCCGCTTCAAGCCATGAATATCCGGCAAGCTCGATGGCGATAAGCATGACGTCATCTTGATAAGTGATGACACCATATGACTCGGAAAGGATGCTTTTCATCCTGGGGTCAAGATATGTGACCAGAGCCGGATTGTGCTTACGTTCGATATACTGGGGAATGGATTCCATAGGTCCTGGACGATAGAGAGCCACCATAGCGTTTATGTCGTGAATGGTGTTTGGCTTAAGGTCCTTCAGGTGCTTAGTCATTCCTGAGCCGTTCAATTGGAACAATCCACCTGTCGCACCACTTGCAAGCATTGCAAATGTTTTTTTGTCCTCAAGTGGGACATTTTCTATGTCTACATCCACACCCTCAATCTTTTTCGCCAGGGCCACTGCGTCAGCAAGGATAGAAAGATTTTTAATTCCAAGAAAGTCCAACTTCAATAGTCCGACGTCTTCCATGACATACATATCGTACTCTGTGATAACTTTACCTTCGCCTTTTGGATCAAATTGAAGTGGTGTAAAGTCCGTGAGTGGTGTAGGTGCGATGACGACTCCGGCTGCATGAACGGAGATGTGTCTCGCACAACCTTCGATTTTTTTTGCCAAATCAATTATCTCTTTTACCTCCTTTTCGTCTTTGTAAGCGGTTTTGAGCTCAGGAACAATTTCCATTGCGTGGTCAATAGACATAGGGAATCCCTGACTGCCCATTGGGATTAACTTTGCAATGCGGTCACTTAGACTGTACGGGTGTCCCAACGCTCTCGCCACATCTCGTACACTTCCCCGGGCCATCATCGTACCGAAGGTTCCAATCTGCGCCACCTGCGCTTCACCATATTTCTTCTTGGCGTAAGCAATCATCTCATCGCGTCTGTTGTCGGCAATATCCATATCGATATCGGGTGCCGATGGTCTTTCGGGATTTAGAAAGCGGTTGAATGGCAATCTGTATTCCAGAGGATTAACTGTGGTTATGTATATAAGATAAGAAACCATCGAACCTGCCGCTGAACCTCTTGTCGTACTTAGGATTTTCGTCTCACGGGCGTGGCGAAGAAGGTCTGATACTACAAGAAAGTATGGCGCATAACCTTTGTCACGGATAACTTTCAACTCATATTCCACGCGTTCGATAAGCTCCGGAGTTTCCGGCAATTTCCTGGCCTTGATACCTTCATAAACAAAATACCGCAGTTCATCATCGAGAGACCTTCCTCCAATTGTTTTGTAATTTGGAAAGACCCAGTGGCCCAAAGTAATTTCCAAATTGCACATATCGGCGATTTTTTCCGTGTTTTCCAGTGCTTCAGGAATATCCTTAAAGAATTTTTTCGCCTGGGTTTCGGTTATGAACGAAAAATCTCCGGTATTTTCTCCTTCGTTTGTGCGTTCCGAAAGCTCTGCGTTGGAATTGACGAGGGTAAGAGTATCTCGAGCTTTTTTGTCCTCGGGATCAAGATAGTAGACATCATGGGCTGCCATTATCGGTACTTTGTTTTCCTTGCCGAACTTTACGAGCATTTCCATCAATTTTTCATGGCCAGCAATTTCCGGATGATGTGTAATCTCAATGAAGAAGTTGTCGGTGCCAAAAGTCTTCTGATACCACAAGACTTTTTCAAGCGCACTTTTTTCATCGCCATTTTTCAGAGCACTGGTCAGAGGTCCGTTGAATGATGGCGAAATGACCACCAATCCTTCCGCGTATTTTCCCAGAAGTTCAGCGTCGACACGTGGTTTGTAGTAAAAACCTTCCAGGTTGGCATCTGTCACCAATCTTATGAGATTTTTGTAGCCCGTCAGATTTTTGGCTAAAAGCACTAGTCGTGTGCGTCGATTGTCTACTCCTGCTTGTTTATCAAATCTTGTTCTGAGTGCTAGGTATGCGTCGACTCCGATAATCGGCTTTATACCTGCGTCCTTGCAGGCCTTGTAGAACTCAATGGCGCCGTACATATTTCCGCTATCCGTCAGGGCAAGCGCGGGCATCTTGAGCTCCACGGCTCTGTCTATAAGCTCATCCACCTTAGGCAGGGCCGAAAGTAGACTGTAGTGTGAGTGTGTATGTAAATGGGTAAATCTTGCTGACATTATGTTACAATTATACTATAGAAGTAATTCTAATCGATTTTTCTAAAATACAGCTATGTCCAATGTTCAATTCGATGACGGCAGTTATGCTACACAGCGTTTTGCCGGGGTGACACAAGATGAACCCATGCTGGTTAAGCTTGTCCTAAAGACTGGTATTGTGAAGGATTCCGCATCGGCTAATATTGTTCTCATTGGTATCGCAGTATGCTCATTTGCTTTGGCGATTTATGTCCTATGGCAGACTCTTTCCGTAAAACCGCCACCACAAAATCAAAATGTTATTCTAAAGATTCAGGCCTCCCAAAAGCGATAAAAGGCGATTCCATGCCTGCCCCAAAGAAGTCTCAATATGTTATTGGAATTGATGAAGCCGGTAGAGGCCCGATTGCGGGTCCTGTCACTGTCGGAGCTTTTTGTGTATCTGCCGATTCTGTGTTCGGACTTAAGAAGTATTTTCCTAAGCGCAAGGTCCGTGACTCCAAGAAATTATCTCCAGATGCCAGAGATGGGATTTTTAAAATATTAAGACAGGAAAAATCTCTGGGGGAAGTTTTTTATGCCGTTTCATCCGTGGCGTCTTCTGTCATAGATCAGAAGGGGATTACTTTTGCTATCAGGAAGGCCTTGGCAAATTCAATGAAAATGCTAAAGGTTGATTCTAGTAATTGTACTGTGCTGTTGGACGGTGGTTTGCGAGCGCCGGAGGTGTATAGAAATCAGAAAACTATCATCAAAGGAGATGAGAAGGAAGCGGTCATTGCTCTTGCGTCAGTAGTGGCCAAAGTTACCAGAGATGCCATGATGAAGAGTTTTGCTTTGAAATATCCGCAGTATGATTTTGAGATTCACAAGGGTTATGGGACTAGAAATCATTACAGAAAAATTAAGATGCACGGGCTATCCGATATTCACCGTAAGAGTTTTTTGAAGGATTTCTAGTGTTTTGTTAGAAATTACCTGCCCGCCGAAGGCGTTTCGGCGCAGGCGGGGGCAATTAGGTGAATTAGGAATTCAAAGTTTAAGTTACTCAAAAAAACCTAACATTTTCAATATTCCTTGTTTTTTTGAGAAAGGTGGTATATATTGTTGTCTATGGTAGTCCGAATGCGCGCCAATAGGTCTCATAGAGATAATCGTAGGGCACACTTCGCCTTGAAGAACCCTCGTTTTTCCTCGTGCAAAGACTGTGGAGCGTCTCATTTGAGACATCGCGTTTGCGCTACTTGTGGTAAGTACAAGGGCATTCAAGTTGTGAATGTTCACGCGAAGATTGAAAAGAAGGTGAAGAAGGGAAAAGAGAAGGCGAAGGAGGGTAAATAATAACGATTGACAATTGGCATGTGATATTTGACCGTAGGTTTTGGTCAAATGTTAAAGGTTACTTGTTAATGTTCTTTCTATGGCAAACAGGCACCTTGCAAGATCAACAGTATTACAAACACTCTTTGAGTGGGATTTTAACGGCCAACGGCCAACTGATGATTTGGAAGGAATACTCGATAGAGATGTTGCTGAGTTTGCTCCTGGAATGGGAGATACGTCATTCATGAAAGAGCTTTTGCGCTCGATTGTGGACAAGCGTAAGGACATAGACACTATCATAACCAAGGCCGCTCCGGATTGGCCGTTGGACAAGATATCAATCGTCGATCGCAACATATTGCGTATCGGCCTTTATGAGTTGCTTTTTGTCGACAAAGGCGAAGTACCTGAAAAGGTGGCAATCAACGAAGCGATTGAGCTTGCCAAGACTTATGGTGGAGAAAATAGCGGTAAGTTCGTAAACGGTGTGCTGGGCTCTGTATATAAGGAGCTTGGCGAGCCGGGTAAGGACGCGGTTTCCAAGAAACGCAAGAAAGATGTTCCGTTTGCCGAGATGCCGGTGTTTAAATTGTGTGGTGCTGTTGTTTATGCCCGCGACGGTGAGGATATCTATATGGCATTCGTCCACGATATTTTCGGACATTGGACACTTTCAAAAGGCAAGATTGAGCAAGATGAAGATGTCGAGAAAGGAACTGTCCGAAAGGTGAAGGAAGAGCTCGGTCTTGATGCGGTAATCAAGGAACCTCTCGGCAACAATGAATATGTCGCCTCTGATCCGGAGAAAGGAAAGATAAGAAAACAAGTGAATTATTTCCTTGCCGAATCAAAGTTTGACAATGTGAAGCTTGGAAGTTCCGGAGGATTGGATGATGCCAGATGGTTTAAAATGGCGGATATCGTATCTCTCAATCTCTACGACGATATACTTCCTATTGTCACAAAGGCGGTGAATATATTATTAGGAAAGTAATTATACGAACATACGAAAGGGAACAAATATACGAAATTATACGAAAGTTTTCGTATTTGTTCGTATATTCGTAAAATTCGTATTTTCGTATGAAGATAATGGATTTTTCAAAATTCGAAGACAAACTTGGTATATATTTCAAAAACAAAGGTATGTTGCAAACAGCCTTTACTCACCGTTCCTATATAAACGAAAACAGGAAGGGTTTTTCGGAGCACAATGAAAGATTGGAGTTTCTTGGTGACGCGGTCCTTGAGCTTATCGCTACACATTTTCTTTACAATAAATATCCCGACAAGAATGAGGGGGATTTGACTTCGTATCGCTCAGCCTTGGTGAATGCCGTGACGCTTTCGGAAGTGGCGACCAAACTGGGGATGAACGAGTTTCTTCTTTTGTCCAAAGGCGAAGCGAAGGATAACGGACGAGCAAGACAGTTTATCCTTGCGAATACAATGGAGTCATTCATTGGGGCGCTCTTTCTCGACCAGGGATATGCTGTGGCGGAAACATTTATCAAGAAATATGTTTTGACTTTGATTGACGATATTGTGGCCAACAAAGCTTGGTTGGATGCGAAAAGTTTTTTCCAGGAAAAGGCTCAAGAGATTGAAGGTATCACTCCTTCATACACGGTGTTGAAGGAAGTCGGTCCCGATCATGACAAGAAGTTCACTGTGACCGTGTCTATCGGCAATGAGAAGGTGGCAAACGGGGACGGTAAGTCAAAGCAGGATGCCGAGCAGGAGGCCGCCAAGAAGGGGTTGAAGGTGAAGGGGTGGCTTTAAAATTGTCTGACAATTTTAAAGCGAGTTTCAAGTTATAAAGTCCATAAAGTTAAAAGTGGGGAGAGACAAGACCCGGGGCAACGAAGTTGCCCCGGGTCTTGCGTTTTTGTGGTGTAGTGATAATGTCTAATTCGGTAACAAACAAGACACTAAACAAAACCCGCCAAGTTTGGCGGAAATAGCAGAAGGGTCAAAATGAATCTACACATGTCAGTTTGGATGCAGTTGAGACAGTCGGTGTCTGAAGGCGCTTTGAAGGGCAAGGGTTTGCTTTCCATGGCAATCGCGATGCGTGAATCGTTCAGCTCATCATTCGAGGACCTGATGACATCAAGCAATCACGGATTGAAACATGTCATGACTGAAGTTGCGCCATTTCATATTCCCGCGGGAAGTGTGGAACCGAATCGGATTATTTTTGGTGGGAGAGACTCAAAATTCCAACCTCCAGGTTTCCGTTGTATGCTCCTGGCATGCCTGCGCAGTGATTCGAGGCTTCAGCGAATAAACGGTATCGAGGCTAGTGTTCGGAACAGTATTGATGGCGGTCAGGATGTCTGGCTTTTGATCGGAGGGGATTCAAATTGGTACCAGTTGACGCGTACGTTTACGTTTGAGCCAGGCTCTGAACAGGATGAGTCCAGTCCGAGAATCAATCGTGTTTTGAGCTATGATGTCCGGGAGCTTTTTGGTGAGCAATTTGCCGAATGGCTTGAGAGATCGCCCACGGCTATTCACCAGATGGCAAAGGCATTCGGTCTCCGAGCTGAGTGTCATATCGACAGTTTGAAAATCAAGCTCGACTACCTCAAACAAATTGCCCTGTTCGGGGAAATCTACGGGACTGTCATCGAGTAGTCGGATTTTAAGTAAGCAAAAGCGGGGAATACCTCGCTTTTTTATTTGATTTGTTGCTTGTTATTTAAAATATTATTTTCAAAATTAACTTAGCAAGTAACTACTGTCGTAATTACTTGCTAAGTTGTTAAGAAACCTAGGGTGTGGTATGGTTCGATTTGGGTAAGAGGCCTACCGGAGTCCCTCAATCCGAACACTCACTCTCACGCGCCTTGTCGGCGTTT
>CAYHDB010000014.1:0-23854 GCA_964355335.1 uncultured Candidatus Saccharibacteria bacterium | reverse complement strand
AAAATTCCTTTGAAACCTACTGCCGAAGGAGAAGCTCTGTTCCTAAAGAAATGGGAAGAGGTTGGAGTAACGGTGCCACACGTGTATAAGGAAGGAAAACTAGGAGACCACCACTACACACTCATGGGTTTTGTCGACGCACCTATGCTTTCCGAAGCAATAAAGAATGGTCTAGTTAAGAGTGATATATGGGTCGACCTAGGAAAGATTCTTCGTAATATGCACAAGCCCAGCGCTGAAGGTTACGGCTGCCTTGTGGGTGGTAGGGCAGAATACACGACATTTAAGGATTGGATTACGAGTGAAAAAGTGCAAGAGAAAATTAAATACGCTGAGGAAGCGGGTTTATTAGATACGAAGCTTTGGCCGATCTCAAATGTGATTGACACTCTTGTCGCCTATGATGAGCGTAATCCAAAGAGTTCTTATTGCCATATGGACTTTTGTGCAGATGATATTATGGCATCTGTCCCTCTTACAATAATTGACCCAGAACCTATGTTCAACAATGGGATCATAGACATCGGCCGTAGCCTCCAATTAATGAGTGCGCAGGGCAACTATGATCATGTTGAAGATCTCATAGAAGGTTATTTCTCAAACAATGCATCTTATGACAAATCAGCATTACGTGCGGCCATTATTCTAAGCGCTTATATGAAGTTCCGATACTGGCACAAGACTGGTAGGGATAAGGAAATGGCAATGGTAAGGAAGTATTTAATTGAGACTTGCTGAACAAAGTAAATTATTGCTCTACCCAAACACTCAAATTCGGTACATAAGGACTAGGGCTAACTTTCATAAGTTCAGTTCTAACCCTTACAGGACTGCTGTTTGTCGTCAATCACTTTTCTCTTGAACAAACAGGGAGCATCGTCCACTAAGTCGCGCATAGGAAAAATCCCCGAAAGGGGATTTTTATGCTAGTATTTTTCTATGAATTCAGAAGCTCAAAAAGTCATCATTTTAGCGGCCAAAGCCGGAGGAAAAGTGGTTCGAAGCTATTTTGGGAAAACGTTGACCATAACGGAGAAAACCATTGCCGCGGATTTCAAAACCGAAGCCGATGTGGGGTCGGAGAAGGCGATATTGGCGATTTTGGAGAAGTCTTTTCCTACATACAATATTTTCTCGGAGGAATGCGGATTTATCGACAAGAAATCTGAATACACTTTCTACATCGACCCGCTCGATGGTACAAACAATTTTGCGCTCGGTATTCCGAATTTTTCTGTTTCAATTGCTCTTGTACGGGGAGAAGAAACAGTGTTGGGTGTCGTACATTTACCCATGATTGATTTGACATATTCAGCCTTGAAAGGGGAGGGTGCATATTGCAATGGCGGTAGGTTGAGAGCCTCTTCCGAAACTCTACAAGAGAAAAGTACCTTGGCTGTTGTGTACGGTTATCATTATCCCAAAAAGCAACTCAGTCGAATGATCGATTTATTAAATCGGAAAGCGAAACGCTTGTTAATCAGCTGGTCAGGCGCATCGGATTTATGCCTCGTCGCTTCCGGCAAGATTGAGGTGGTTGTGGTCAACAATATAGAGTTGCATGATTTTCTTGCCGGTAAACTCATAGCCAAGGAAGCGGGTTGCGTGGTCACCGATTTGAAGGGAAAGCCGGAAAAAAATGATTTGAATAAGGATTTCCTTGTAGGGGCGAATGACGTTATACACAAAAAAACATTGAAGCTTGTTGTTTCTAGTTGCTAGGCAAAATGTTATACTTTCTAGGCGGTAGATTATAAGAGTTTTAAATTTTTTAAACATGACAAAAACAAAGAAATTGTTAGGAGGTATTGTTTCCGGAGCTATGTTGTTTTCCGCTGTTCTTGTGTTGGCTGAAACATCAACCGATGCGTCGGCTCCAGTTGTAAGACCTATCAAGGCGGTTGTTGAGACACGTAAGACTGCTTCAGAAGCCAGGATGAATGCCATTGAGACAGCAAAGACCCAATTTAATGAGGCCAAACAAAAAGCAGAAGTGCAAAGAAAGGAGACTGTGAAGAATGCTAAAGATAAGGCGAAGATTGAAGCTGATGCAAAGAGAGCGGAGATGAAGAGAGTCCAAGAAGCGCGCAAACAAGTGCTTGAGGTTGCTCGCAAGGCTCGTCAGACAGCGCTCGAGACCGCTAGGACAGCGATGAAGGCTTCAATAGATTCTGCTACTGCGACTAGAGATTCAGCTCTTAAGTTGGCAAAAGAGACATTGAATTCAGCTCTCGCAACCGCTCGAACCAGCAATTCTACTGATACTGCAAAGACAGCCCGTGATGCCTACAAGGCCTCCACTCAATCAGCCAGAGATGCTTATAAGGCTTCTGCCCAGTCAGCACGTGATGCTTACAATACTGCCGTGAAGTCCGCCAACGAGGCGTTCAAGCAAGCTGAAGTTTCAGCTAAGGCGATTGTGCCAACAGTTACCACTCAGACAACGACCTCAACCGTCCAATAAATAAAATTTAAAACACCCCGTGCCGATAGTAATCGGCACGGGGTGTTTTGTTGATAATATTTAGTAAATATACTATTCTTTGGTAGTTGAAAATTAAATATGCCGTTGTAGCTCAGTTGGTAGAGCACGTCATTGGTTAACTTAAATAGCCCTTTATTTTGGAAACAGAATACTGAAGCCCGAATAACGGTTAAAGTCCACTTTAGTGGGTAAGACCGTAGCGCCTTAGGCGCTCGAACGACTGACAAGGGACGCTAAACCTAAATGGTATGCGTAAGATACAGTCTAACCCTTTTATAAGCCAAATTGGTGAAATCAAGGTATGTGTGAATGACGAGGTCATCGGTTCAATCCCGATCAACGGCTCACGAATGATAATGAGTGAGACTTGAAACAGGCAACCTGCGTTGCCTGTGTTCGGGATTGAACGCCGGAGTCATGTCTCGATACCAATCGAGACAGGCGAGGCGGTGCCCAGACCGAGTCCGCTGGCGAGCGAACGAGAGTCGAGGGCAATCCGGTTTCTTAACCTCCCGATCAACGGCTCACGAATGATAATGAGTGAGACTTGAAACAGGCAACCTGCGTTGCCTGTGTTCGGGATTGAATGATGGAAAAGTGTATCGCCAGCAGGCAAAACTTTAGGATTTTTAAATCTCTCTCGCTCGTTCATGCAACTCCGAAAATAATGAGACGGTACGGCTAAAATCTTTTTCCGCAACAATAAAGATGAGTTCGGTGTAGGTTGAAATAATCTCGGTGATGTTGATGCGCGCCCGCGCGATAATCGAGATAAGGGAAAAAAATGTATTCGGGATGTTAAGTCGATTGGGATCAAACGATACTCCCACAGACGCGAGGTTTTGCAAGACAAGTTTCGGTTTCATGCCGAAATGTTTTTGAACGCGCATATTGATTGCAGATGAACAAATGACATTCATCTCTGTAGTACTCACTGTGGTCGTGAAGAAATCTTTTCGCGCAATGGCGATGTTGCGGTGAAATGATTCCAGCTTAGCGATGGTAGCGCTGTTATTTTCGTAGACTATTTCAGTCAGTGGAAGTTTGGTCGTGATATTGGTAATCGGAACATCTTGAATAAGTGGCCTTTCCTTTCGAAACTCCTTGCGAAGGCGCGAGAGGGAAATGACGATGCTGGTAATCGTCACTTTTTTCATGGTAAGTTTCTCGATGCGCGAGCGTATACGATAAGCATATCCGCTCATGTTCATATACCCTTCGGTAAGCGCCACGTAGGCCTCCAACTCACCCAATACCAATTCCCGCACAATAGGTTGTATTTTGAGCATTTCATTATTTTAACAGATTTAACAAATTGTGCAATTTGGCACATGAATGGTAAATAACTTCCATTGAGTAGGCGTCATTTGCTACGGTATACGCAGAAGAAACGAAGATACGCTTTCAATCACGATTGCGACTTCATTCAAGTTTCCAGAACTTTTCCATATGAAGACAACTACTAGCCCCAGCATCGGTTCAATCGGCACCACCGTCGACACCACCAATCTCCGTGTCAAAGTCCTCTCTGACCGTGTCTTCTCGACCGGTTACGAGGTGGCGAGATGTCTCGCTGTCGAGACGGATACCCAGAACGGTACGTGTCGGCAACTTCTTCTGAACCGAGCCGTGCGATTTACGGCTCGCGTCATCGGTAAGGATCTGCCCACTATTCCTCCGTTCGCGATTTTCGGCGGAATCGTGCTGAATGAGGAGGCCCGTATTAAGACCTCTGCAGGCCTTGATGTCGTCTATGTCGGCGGGAACGCGCTTGACCGATTGAATCAAGAGGGTGCGCAAGCCGAGCGAAGACTTGCGGAACAAGCTGTTGTGCTTCACCCCGAGCTCGCTGTGCCGGTGTGTCCCGAAGGTGTGACGTTTGAGCGTCTCACCACTCCCGTTTCTCCCGACGATGTCCGACAACTGATCGAGATGTACCGGCTCTGCTTCACCTCCTACCTTGTTCCGATTGACGAGGCTCTCGTACAGGGAGCGGCGGTCAATTCCATCTTTTTCGTCGCTCGCGACGGAGAAGGTCGGATTATCGCGTCGGCCATCGGCGAGTCGCTCCGAGTTGGTCCGCTCACGCTTCTTGAAGTGTCCGAGGAAGCAGCACATCCGGTACTTAGAGTTCGGGGAGCCGCTTCCGGCTGTGCTCGACGGGTCATTAAGGAAGGTGTCGCTTCACTTAAGCCTCCGGTTGTTCCGTTTTGGGAAGCGAGAATGTGGCGAAACATTCTTGCGATGGGTCCGAACGTCGGTCTTTCCGAGTTCGGAGGAATCTTGCACCAGCACTGCAGGATCAGTTCTCCGGCCCGGTTTACTAGTCTTCCTCAATCGGAGTTCGGAAGTCTCGCTGTGTTCTCTGCGTCGCCATAGTGTGACGTCAGCGGTGTCAGGCGCGGAGGGAAGAAATTTATCCCTACCGCGCTTTTTTATCAATATTTAATGTGTATATGACAATTTCACGCACAATGACTCAATCTGTGTCACATTCGAGCATTGGAGATGTGCTTTTAGACTGCACCGATATACACTCGGTGATTCCTTCGGTGTTGTTTAAGACGATTCCGCATGTGTTCGATTTCACCGCGGGGAATAAAGAACTGGCCTCTGTCGACCTAGTCAATCCCCGTGCTTTTTGTGGATATATAGACGATACGCTCAGGCGAGCAGGTGCTCGTCTCGGCATTGGTGGATACGGCGAGCACCGAGTGATTTATCGTCGAAGCGACCTTTTCCAAGCTGGTGTCGAGCTACGGTCGGTCCATCTTGGTGTTGACCTCTGGATGTCGGCACATACACCCTTGTTTTCTCCATTACCCGCCACTGTCCACAGTTTCAACGACAATGCTCATTTCGGTGACTACGGTCCGACGGTTATTTTGGAGCATCTCGTGGGTGGTGTCCGGTTTTACACGCTGTTCGGACACTTGAGCCGAGCTTCGCTAGATGGTATGCGAGTAGGCATGAATATAGAGGGCGGGCAACAGGTCGGAACACTTGGAGAGTATTTTGAGAACGGTAACTGGCCTCCGCACCTACACTTCCAGATTATTTCCGATCTCCTTGGAAGGCAAAATGATTTTCCAGGAGTCGCAACTATTTCCGAAAGCGAATATTTTCTCTCTCTCTGTCCGAACCCAAACTTACTACTACGAATCGGTGCGCTTAATTAGACTTGATTACGTACTGCCCGCGCGACAAGCCTGTCGAGGCATTCTCCGCTGTCCAGTTCAAAATCTAAACTGCTACTCTTTACTTAAGTAAAGAGTAGCAGTTTAGATTTCACTTTCTTATCGGCTAATTCGTACGAATTAGCCTATAAGAAACAAAGATTGAATAAATAGCCAGAGAGAGTATGATTTGGATATGAAAATCCCATCATTTACGAATATTGCGGTGTTTGTGATTTTCTTTGGTATCGCGCTCATTGAGGCCATTCAAAAGCAGAACTGGCTTGAGGCAGGACTCTTCTTGGCTCTCGGAGTTTTGTCGCTTTGGGCGGATTTTAAGAAAAAATAGGCTTGCGGATACACTGATGTGGATGTATACTCTCGCGATATATGCAAACGATACGGCTGGGACTTACCTTCGATGATGTACTCCTGGAACCGCGCAAGACTGCGGTGAATCGTCGTGATGCTTCTGTCGAGACGCGCCTTTCTAAAAAGGCGCGTCTTTCTATTCCGCTTCTCTCGGCGGCGTCAGATACTGTCTCGGACGCGCGGTTCGCTATCGCGCTCGGGAAACTTGGCGGTATGGCGGTACTCCACCGAAATTGTTCGCTTGAAGAGCAGGTGAAGATGGTAAAAGAGGTGGCGAAAACCGGAGTACAAGTCGGTGCGGCGGTTGGTCCGAAGGATGTGGAACGCGCGGTCGCGCTTTCTGAGGCGGGAGCGTCGGTGATTTTTATTGATTGCGCGCACGCGCACGCACCGGGGATTTTAGCGGCGACGAAGGAAATGAAGAGGAGGATGAACAACAACCCCCGCTCCGCAGACGGAGTACCCCCTTTGTTAAGGGGGATTAAAACGCAATTGGTTATCGGAAATATCGTGACGAAAGAAGCGGCGAGGGATTTCGCAGGCGTAGCTGATGCGTTCAAGGTGGGCATCGGTCCCGGTTCTATCTGCACGACCCGCATTGTGAGCGGGGTTGGCGTACCGCAACTCACAGCGGTGATGGATGTAGTCTCGGTTGCAAAGAAATTTAAGATTCCGGTGATTGCTGACGGAGGGATTCGCTATTCGGGAGATATTGTGAAGGCACTCTCTGCGGGAGCGTCGTCGGTTATGCTTGGTTCACTTTTTGCGGGAGCAGAAGAAGCGCCGGGGGAAGTGATTACGATAGACGGAGTGAAATACAAATCATATCGGGGGATGGGGAGTAAAGAAGCGTTGGAGAAGAGACATGCGGTGGATAGATACACGACAGGAGGAAGCACCCCCTCTGCCTCCGGCATCTCCCCCTCTAAAGAGGGGGAGAAAAAGAGCCACGTCGTGGAAGGCGTGGCGGGGAAGGTTCTGTTTAAGGGGACGGTGGCAGATATTGTGGAGCAACTTGTTGGTGGGATTAAATCGGGAATGGGATACATCGGTGCAAAAACGATTGAGGAGATGCCGAAGCAGGCGAGGTTTATTCAGATTACAGGGGCGGGACTGAAAGAGTCGCATCCGCATTCACTGTCGTGAGATTGGAATTAGGAATAACGAATTATGAATAAAGAATAAGAAATCCTGGATTCCCGCTTTCCCTCCTCCGCACAAGGCTACGGACGGGCGAGGCGCGGGAATGACAGAAAAAAGAGAAAAAGAAATGCAACAGAATGCGCACAAAGATACCATAGCGGTATTGGATTTCGGTTCACAGTACAGTCATTTGATTGTGAGACGAATCAGAGAGCTCGGCGTGTATGCCGAGCTTTTAACACCGGAAACGCCGGCGGAGAAACTTGCCGAGTACGCGGGGATTGTTCTTTCCGGCGGTCCGCAAAATTTGTCGGAAAGCACTGCGCTTAAAGCCGATCCGCATGTATATGAGCTCGGGCTTCCGGTACTTGGTGTCTGTTACGGTCTTCAGCTTATGGCGCACCAGCTTGGAGGAGAAGTGAAAGCGGGCGACAAAAGAGAATACGGTCCAACCAAAGTTACTGTGCTCACCTCAAAACTATTCGCGGGACTGAAACCGAACCAGCAGACATGGATGTCGCATGGTGACCAAGTCGTGAAGATTCCGAAAGGATTCAAGATAACAGGGAAGTCGGGTGCATGTCCTGTCGTGGCGATTGAAGACGCGAAACGACGTCTGTATGGAATCCAGTTCCATCCGGAGGTGAAGCATACCGAACACGGGATGAAGATTATTGAGAACTTCACGAAAATTGTCGGCGCGAAAAAGACCTGGAAGCTGGGGAAAGATTGGATAGAAGCGCAGGTTGCGGAGATTAAAGCAAAAGTGGGGAACGGACGCGCGCTCTGTGCGCTGTCGGGAGGCGTGGACTCCACCGTCGCGGCGTATCTCGTGCACCGTGCGATAGGAAAACAGCTAACCTGCGTCTATGTGGACACGGGGCTGATGCGTCAAGGTGAGACGGAACAAATCAAAAAGACTTTTTCTGCACTTCCGCAACTTGATTTCAGAGTGGTGGACGCGGAGAAAGAGTTTTTGACGGCGCTTGCGGGAGTGACCGAGCCGGAGAAAAAGAGGAAGATTATCGGAGAGTTGTTTATACGGTTGTTTGAGAGGGAAGCTGGAAGTGAATATCGAAAAGAGAAGAAAACAACCCCCGTCCTCACAGATTCGGACACCCCCTTTAGTAAGGGGGATAAAAGTCGGGGAGCGTTTGATTTTCTGGTGCAAGGGACACTATACACCGACGCGGTTGAGTCCAGTATTTCGGTTGGCGGGAAAGCGGCGGTTATAAAGTCGCATCACAATGTCGGTGGACTTCCGAAGGATGTGAAGTTCAAACTGATAGAACCGCTACGGGATTTGTATAAAGATGAAGTGCGCGAACTTGGGAAAGCGCTCGGTGTGCCGGAAGCTATTGTGATGCGTCAGCCGTTTCCTGGGCCGGGACTCGCGCTCCGTATTATTGGAGCGGTCACGAAAGAAAAGCTTGAAATGCTCCGCAATGCCGACGCTATTTTTCGCGAAGAGCTTCTGGCGTCAGGAGAGGCGAAAGGAATACAGCAATATTTCGCGGTACTTCCCGATATCCGCAGTGTCGGCGTGCAAGGCGACGCGCGCACCTATGAACGGCCGATTATTCTCCGAGCTGTGACCACTGCCGACTTTATGACCGCCGACTGGGCGCGTATTCCGCACGACCTGCTTGCCAAGATTTCCGCACGTATTACGAATGAGGTTGCGGGGGTGAATAGGGTAGCGTACGATATTACGTCTAAACCGCCTGGAACTGTCGAATGGGAGTGAGGAAGCGAAAAGCGCAAATCGAAAAGTATAAAGTAAAATAAAAGAAAGATGTTTTAAGTTTTTAGCTTTTAATTTTTAGTTTTTTATGTCCCAACGAACCACAACACCACGAGCAGAATTACATACCCATCTTGGAGGGGCGGTTGATCCCGTGATTATGTGGACTATCGCGCATCGGCAGGGCATTCGGCTTCCCGTGAAAGACTACTGGGATTTTGAGGATATGATTACGATGGGTCCGGATAAGAAAAATACCGGTCTGGACGATATGGACAAAAAATATTATCACCTGACCGAACTTATCCAGTCATCTCCCGAAGCGATAGAAGAAGCGGTGCACTCGGTCATTGGCGGGGGCTACCGCAAATGCAATCTGGTCTTGCAGGAACTTCGGTTCAGTCCGATGAAACGTAATCGAACCGGAGAGCGTGACCTTGATTTTATTATTCTCGCGGCGCTTTGGGGGATGCGCAGGGCGATGGTGGAATATCCGCAGGTACGGGCGGGACTTATCGTCGCGCTTGACCGTTCGTTTACTCCAGCACAAAACGCGATTACGCTTGAGAAAGCAATCCGGTATAAAGCCGACGGTATTGTTGGGGTGGATATTCTCGGCCCCGACCGCGACACCTTTTCTATGGAAGACCACGCACCTCTTCTTGCTCGTGCCCGCAAAGCGGGACTCGGACTTACGGTGCACGCGGGAGAAACGGGAAAACTGGAGGAATTGCGTTATGTTGTCCGCACTATCCGCCCTGAGCGCATCGGGCATGGACTCGTGGCGGTAAAGGACGAGAAGCTGATGAAGGATATTGTGAAGCAGGGCATTGTGTTGGAGCTTTGCCCCACCTCGAATTTACGTAACAGTGTCGTGAAAGATGTTGAAGAATTACGCACTATCATACGCACGTTTTTGGATAACGGCGTTAAATTTACTATCAATACCGACGGTCCGGAAATGTACCGCACCAGTGTGGTGAAGGAAGAGGAGTTCTTGTTGGCGGAAAACATTATGACTGCCAAGGAAATCGCGCAGTGTACCAAGTGGGCGTTCCAGGCTGCGTTTGTAAAACCGAAGAAAAATTAGGCAAATCACTCGTTGAAAAAAGGGCGATTGTATATTACTATCTGCTAGTCAGTTTGACTTGCCACTTTAGCTCAGTTGGTAGAGCACCACTTTCGTAAAGTGGGGGTCCTCGGTTCGATCCCGAGAAGTGGCTCATCTATTATTAATTAACCATTAACAACATGTGGTATCTCGTCATAGCTATTGCGGTAGTTATCGTTCTCATTTCGATTCGTCAGGTAAATCAGTATGAGAAAGGATTGAAGTTTTTGTTTGGAAGATATTATAAAACTATGGAGCCGGGATGGCGCCTTGTCTGGCCGATTATCCAGGGTTCAGAGAAAGTCGATATGCGTACAAAGGCGGTAGATGTGCCGGACCAGAACGCGATTACTCGGGACAATGTTTCCGTCACTGTAAACGCGGTCATTTATTACAAAGTCGTGTCTGCGGAGAAAGCGATTCTAGAGATTGAAAATTATCAATACGCGATGTCACAATACGCCCAGACGACTATGCGTAACGTCGTGGGTGAGGCGACATTAGATGAATTGTTGGGAGGACGAGATAAGATAGCCGATAGGATAAAGGAGATAGTGGCGGAAACCGCCGCTTCTTGGGGGTTGTCTGTGTTGAACGTGGAGTTGAAAGATATTCGTCTTCCTGAAGCAATGGAGAGAACTATTGCAAAGCAGGCAGAAGCTGAGCGTGAAAAGCGTGCGGTCATCATCAATTCTGAAGGAGAGCTTGCTGCTTCCAGTAATATGGCTGAGGCGGCACGGAAGCTCGCTGAGGTTCCCGGAGCTTTGCACCTTCGTACTTTGCAGTCTATCAACGATATTTCTTCGGACGCATCAAATACAATTGTCTTTACAGTACCGCTTGAAATCATGCAGGCATTCACAGGGTTTATGAAGAAGAAGGAGTAAAAGCTTTGTATTGCCTCTTGTCTTGAATATGCACGCTTGCTGATATACACTGTAAACGGCGGTTATTTTGTGTTAAAGGGAGGAATGGCCACTAGAAGCTGTCGCATCGGAACTTGGACGGTGTGCATTATATCGATCAGGTCTGCGACCTTCTAGTGGCTTTCTTTTCCCAGATTTTCGGTCCTTATTCAGAGATTTTTTTGAGAATATCCCGCCACCCGCATCGATTCGATAGGGTGGCGGTAAAATTATATAAAATGAGTGAAAATTCTAGTGGGGCAGGCCCTAAGGAAAAAAAGGAACAGAGGATAAAAGAAATTGAGGAGGCTATGACCCTGCCCGATTTTTGGTCTGACAAAAATCGGGCCCAGTCTGCCATAAAGGAACTTCAAATACTTAAAACAGAGTTGGTGGGAGGAAGTCCGTATGATATCGGTGATGCCGTTATGACAATATTTTCAGGAGCGGGAGGAGATGACGCTGAAGACTTTTCTTCTATGCTTTTTTCGATGTATAGAAAGTATTTTGAAAACAAGGGTTGGTCAGTTGCGATTTTGCATCAGAATGACAATGACCACGGTGGTTTCAGGAATATTACCGTAGAAATTCACGGAAAAAGCGTTTACGGCATACTGAAAAACGAGAGTGGGGTACATAGATTGGTGCGTGTATCACCATTCAATGCCCAGCAAAAACGTCACACTTCTTTTTCCATGGTTGAAGTCATCCCGAAGTTTGAAAAGGCAAACGCCAATGATGTCGTCATACCCGAAAAAGAACTTGAGATTTCCATTGCTCGTTCGGGCGGTCCGGGAGGACAGAATGTGAATAAAAGAGAGACGGCAGTGCGTATCGTCCATATTCCGACGAAACTTTCTGTGCACGTCACCTCCGAGAGAAGTCAGGCTCAGAACAAGGAGAAGGCTATCGATCTGCTTCGAGGAAAACTTTGGAAGTTACAGGAGGAAGAGCGAGTGGCCAAAGAAAAGGGAATGTATATTTCAAAAAGCACATCTATCGATTGGGGCAATCAAATCCGATCTTACGTTTTACATCCATATAAAATGGTGAAGGACCATCGTACCAATGTCGAGACAGCGCAGGTGGACAAGGTTCTTGCCGGGGACATCGATGAGTTTATCTTGGCTGAGAAGGATTTGTAGGCCCGTAGATTGGGAAATTGTTCTGGTATCTTTGTGGTGAATATCCTATAATTGAGGAGTATTTTCCACATATTATGAAATTTCACTTTGATGTTCCGGATCTGTGTCTTGCCGTCGGCTTTTTTGCAATTTTATTTTTCATTTCACCTTATATAAAGGCAGATTTTTCTGCTTCCAGCGACTCGCAGATTGGTACAGCCGCGTCAGCTTTCAATACAGGGGTGACTATGAACCAGGGTGATTCTAAGCTTAATTCCGGTTCAAGTCCTAGTTCCAAATCAGTTCTTAGTCCCGGAGCAACCACAAATCAGGGTACTTCAAAGTTTAATTATGGAGTTGCTCCAAATTCAAAAGGCGCATCTACTAACTCTGGCAATGTCGGTTCGCCCTCTGGAAATGTCGGTAGTCCTGATCCAAAATATGATAGTATTTTGCCTGAAGCTGTGATTAATGATGTTTTTTATTCGAAAAAAGAAGAAAGTAAGTATTCATGCGCTACAAAGGATGATAAGGGGAGTAACGTGTGGTGTCTACAGTTTGTTTTCAAATCCACTGATTCCTCATGGCAGCTTTTCCCAAATGACACTTTTCAAATTCAGCAGTTTTTCGGATTGATAGGTTCTGAAGATTTCAACAAAACAATTGTGACCGTTACGAGCCCCCGTTACCGCAGTGTGAAAAGCACGGTCACCGAGAAATATCATATTGCCTTTACAGGTGAGGATCCTAAAAAAACAGGCGGTAGTGTCAGCAAGGTTTCGGAGCCGGACAAGATAGAAAATACTCAATCTGATTATACCAATCCTAAAACAAAGGCCCCTCCAGATATTCCTAAGGACACTGTTGTAGGAATATTCAAAAAAACGTTCAAGTCTGGTACGGGTTCTTCACAGATTATTGAAGATTTTTCCGTTCAGGAAAACTCTCGTAGCCAACTTCTTTTTAATGGGCCTCAGCGCAAGTATAAGATTGTAGTCGGAGCTTCTGTTCATTCGATAACTTTGAATCAACAGAGAAACCTTCTTGAAAACAAAGAAATCCCTTGTTCACTAATTACGATTGCGGGTAAGGTGCTTGATAAAAGTTGTCAGACTACATTAGTGGTTCAGGGCCCTATTGCCACAGTCGACGTGACACCCAAGACTACTTCCACAGCTTATTATAAGTACAGTGTTTCTATCGTCGCTTCACCCTTTCCATTGTAATTTTTATTCGTGTGAGCGCATTCGTAACGCGCTTCAAAATCCTTATTTTGAATTTGACTATGATTTATTTCGATAAAGTTTCAAAAATATACCCCGATGATTCCGCGGCGCTTACGGATGTGACTTTTAAGGTGGAGCCAAACGAATTTGTTTCTATTGTCGGTCATTCTGGAGCGGGGAAGACGACTTTGATAAAAATGATTCTGGCTGAAGAAAAACCAACAGGCGGGACAGTTTTTTTTGAGTCGGTGGATATTCATTCCCTGAGACGTAAGGATATGAATCTTCTTAGGCGCCGTATAGGTATCGTTTTTCAGGATTTTAGACTTTTGCCCCAGAAGACTGCTTACGAAAATATAGCTTTTGCCATGGAGGCAGCCGGACGCACAGACGAAGAGATTGAGTCTGATGTTCCGCATGTTTTGGAGCTTGTGGGTTTGGGTAAGAAAATATGGAGTTTTCCTCACGAACTCTCCGGGGGTGAAAAACAACGCGTGGCTATCGCTCGCGCTATAGTCAATCAACCCGATATCATCATTGCCGATGAGCCGACGGGAAACCTAGACCCTGTGAATACTTTTGAGATTGTTCAGATTTTGAAGAAGATAAATGAGCTGGGGACTACTGTCGTTTTGACCACTCACAATAAAGGCGTGGTAGATTCTGTGGGAAAGAGAGTGGTGACGATGGAAAATGGTAGAATAGTCAGAGATGATAAGAGAGGGAAGTATTCGCTATAAAACTAAAAGCTTAAAGCGATAAGCGCAAATAAAATATCGGAAAATCTCTTAGTTTTACACTTTTAGCTTTAAATTTTAAATTAATACTATGTTCTGGATTAATATCAAGCGAGTGATGCGGGCGGGGTTTGTCGGTTTTTGGCGCAATGGTTTTGTCTCTCTCGCCAGTGTCTTGGTGATGACTGTCACCTTATTTGTAATTGGCTCAGTTATATTTATACTCGCAACACTCGATGCCTCATTGAATGATTTGAAAGGCAGGGTGGACGTAAATGTCTATATGACTGTTTCCGCTACTGAGGCTGATACTGTTTCTTTGAAGCAATCATTGTTAGGCTTACCTGAGGTGAAGGATGTAAAGTACATCTCTCGCGCGCAGGCTCTGGATAATTTCAAGAAACGCCACGAGAACAATCAGGCCAACTTAGACGCACTTGCTGAATTACAGGACAATCCTTTTCCTGCGGTGCTCAATGTCTCTGCCAAGGACCCCAGTCAATATGAATCAATCGCTGATTTTTTGAGAGGGGATAATGCTCTATCAAAGGACAATAAAGTGATTATTTCCAAGGTTAATTATGAGGACAATAAAACCGCTATTAGTGTACTTACGAAAATTATTGCTTCTGCTCAGAAACTTGGTTTTGTGGCGACCATTGTCCTTGTGATTATTTCAATCTTGATTATTTTCAACACTATTCGTCTTGCGATTTACACCTCGAGAGAGGAGATATCCGTTATGCGTCTTGTGGGTGCTTCGAACAAATATATTCGCGGTCCATTCATGATTTCAGGGATTATGTACGGTGTGGTGGCCGGAGTGATTACGCTTGCGGTTTTTTATCCGATTACCTACTGGCTTGGTACGGAAACTGCCAATTTTTTCAACGGTATCAATATCTACAATTATTACATTTCGAACTTCGGCCAGATTTTCGGCATAATTATGGGTTCTGGGGTGGTGCTCGGCGCTATATCCAGCTATTTGTCAGTGAGGAAACATTTGATACTTTAAGCGCGAAGTAAAAGCACGAAGTTTCCAAAGAAAAAAGCGGGGCAAAATGCCTCGCTTTGTATGTACTTCAGATTCCATGAGGTCCGTGACGCGCTCGGTTTTTTCCCGCTTTACGCAGGTCCGCCATATATTTGGCCCCTTTTTCGTGTTCTCGGACTTCTTGTTTTTCCTCACGTAATTTCTTGTCCATTTCCTCGTACCTGCGTAGGAGTATGGATTTGATTGTGGCGACATCCGCAATGCGAGAAAACGGTGGGTGGGATGTTTCTATTTCAATGCCACCCAGATGTTTTGCGTTTGCTTCAAACTCGTCGAGTAGAAGAGTGAAGGGTGTATTCGGATTGTTCAATGTTGATTCCGTTAGAAGTGTCGTATGCATAATGACCTTTCTGTTTGCTGGCAATAACTATACAAACAAGTAAATGGATGTCAATAAAGCACTTGAAATGAAAATCTGGTACGATTGTTGCAAGGCGACATGTCATGTAGAAGATTTGGACCGGATTTTTGAGTTTTGCGTTTTTAATTTTTAAATATTACTATGGTTCGCGCCAAAAAAAACCACAAATATATTTTCGTAATCGGAGGTGTTATGTCCGGTGTGGGAAAGGGCATTGCCACTTCCTCGATAGGTACTTTGCTTCAGGCGAAAGGTTTTTGCGTGAACTTGATGAAGATTGACCCTTATTTAAACGTGGATGCGGGTACGATGAATCCGACCGAACACGGTGAAGTGTTCGTTCTAAATTCAGGACTTGAGACAGACCAGGATATGGGCAACTATGAGCGTTTTCTCGGACGTGACCTATCTCCGGAGGATTATATGACAAGCGGGATGATATATAAGCACGTTATTGAAAAGGAGCGTTCCTTGGGTTATAAGGGAAAGTTTGTCGAGGCAATACCTCATGTCACGGACGAGATACGTAGGAGGATTCTTGGTGCCGCCGAGTCGAGTCAGTCAGATATTTCTGTCATTGAGATAGGCGGGACGATAGGTGATTATCAAAATATTCTTTTCATAGAGGCAGCCAGAGTTTTGAAGATTAAAAATCCTGAGGACGTTATATTTATTCTCGTTTCGTATCTTCCTATTCCGGGTTCTATCGGGGAGATGAAGACTCGCCCGACTCAAAATGCTATTCGCCAGTTGAACTCATACGGTGTCCAGCCTGACATCATCATTGCTCGCGGTGCGGAGGCCTTGGATCACAAGAGAAAGGAAAAAATCGCGCTTTCCTGCAGTGTACCGGCTGAGAATGTTATCTCAGCGCCGGATATTGAGAGTGTCTATGAGGTACCGACTAATTTTGAAAAAGATGATTTCAGCGGGATTATCCTTCGACTTTTGCGTTTGAAGTCTCGAGTGAAAAAGGACGGACTTGTAAAATGGAAGTCTTTTGTCGGACGTGTGAAGTCAGCCAAAGAGGAGGTTGCCATAGGAATTGTGGGAAAATATTTTGATACAGGAGATTTCGTTTTGGCGGACGCGTATTTATCGGTCATTGAAGCTGTGAAATATTCGGCATTTAAAGTTGGAAGAAAAGCAAAGCTTACATGGATTAATGCAAAAGAAATCGAGACTGGGGAAGTAGATGTTGCCACTCTTAAATCTTTTGACGGTATTATCGTGCCGGGAGGTTTCGGTGAATCGGGAATTGAGGGGAAGTTGAAGGCTATCCGTTATGCCAGAGAGAATAAGATACCGTATTTCGGACTCTGCTATGGTATGCAACTTATGACCGTAGAATATGCCAGAAATGTGTTGGGTCTAAAGGATGCGCACACTACGGAGATTGATCCTGCCACTCCAAATCCGATTATTGATATTATGCCTGACCAGAAGAAGCATTTGGCTGATGGAAAGTACGGAGCAACGATGAGACTTGGTGCTTATCCCGCTCATTTGAAAGCTGGAACTATCGCAAGGAAGGCCTACGGCAAGGAAATTATTTCAGAACGACATCGACATCGCTATGAAGTGAATCCTAAATATATTGCGGATATCGAAAAAGCCGGTCTGGTATTTTCCGGAAGGTCACCCGATGGAGTATTGATGGAAATTGCCGAATTGCCGAAAAAAGTTCATCCATTTTTCCTTGGTACCCAATTTCACCCGGAGTTTTTGGCACGACCTCTCGACCCCCATCCATTGTTTACGGAGTTTTTGAAAGCCTCGGTGGAGAGGTCAAAAAATAAATAATTCTCGTAGGTTATGGAGAAAATTTCTCTTACATACCTTGTAGCCACATTACCCGCGCTTTTGATTTGGGTGAGTTTTTATCTTGGCCGTAAAGATTTGAGGCGTGAGATGCTGTCTATGAGTATGCTTATCGGCATTCTTGGTGTGGCGACTTCCTATTATTGGTGGACAGTCGATTGGTGGCATCCTCTGACACTTACAGGCACAAAAGTTGGTCTCGAGGATTTTATTATGGGTTTTTCAAGCGGAGGTATTGTAGCGGTCGCTTATGAAGTGATTACGGATAGGCGATATTCGAAGCGTCACATCAAAAGTCACGGGGTCTATGATTTTTTCACAATTCTTTTCTTTTTAGCCCAGACGACTATGTGGTTATTTTACGGTGTCGGTCTGACCTCTTTTTATGCAAGTGCCATCAGTATGATTTTGGCGGCAGGATTTATTTTCTTTGTAAGAAGGGATTTGGTTGTAAATGGAGTTATGAGCGGTATCTTTATGACGCTAATTTCAGTTATTTTTTACGCAACTGCAATCGCCTTTTGTCCGGCATGGATCAGTCAGACATATTTCTTTGATAAGTTGAGCGGTGTTTTATTGGCAGGGGTGCCTATTGAGGAATTTATTTTCTGGTTTCTTTCCGGATTAGTGTTCGGGCCTTTTTATGAATTTTGGAAGGGTTTTCGCTTGAAAAAAGCTTAATTTATGTCCTTAAACGTTGGAATTGCTCTCGCGTTCGTCGCCATGCTTTGTTGGGGCATTGGGGATTTTTGGATTCAGAAATCAACCCGCAGAGTTGGCAATACAGTCACTCTATTTTTTATGACATTTTTCGGAGCTGTCATTCTTTTTCCTTTTGTTTGGAAGAATTTGCCCGGTTTTTTAATGTCAGATGTGCAGACGATTGTCGTTATTGGGATTCTTTGTGCGGTTTTGCTTATTGCCGCTTATTTGGATTTCGAGGCTCTTAGGGTTGGAAAATTGGCGATTGTTGAACCGATTTGGTCATTTGAGATTCCTGTCGCTGGGTTTCTAGCTTTTTTTATCCTGAAGGAGGGGTTGAGTGTATCTCAAATTACCCTCATTGTTTTTTTGGTTTGTGGACTTGTATTGGTTTCTTTACGAGAGAAGGTTAGGGTCGGTCGTGTGATTTTTGAACGTGGAACCATTATCGCGCTTTTCGGAGCAGTCATGATGGGTGCGTCAAACTTTTTTATGGGTTGGGGAGCCAGACTTTCCGATCCAATTATGGCCAATTTTGTCGCGGACGTTTTTATCGCGCTTTTTACCGGTGCAGTATTGTTGGGGGGAGGGAAGTATCGCAAATCCATTGTGGATATGCGGAAAAATTTCGGACTTTTGCTTCAGATGTCTGTTGCGGACAAGGTGGCTTGGGTCGCCTTTGCTGTCGCTATGACTCTGTCCCCGATAGGTGTCGTCACTGCACTTTCAGAAAGCTACATAATTATTGCTGTCATTTTGGGACTGACGTTAAATCGCGAAAGTCTTTTGCCACATCAAAAAATCGGCCTTATCGTGGCTGTGTTGTCCGCGATAGTGCTGGCAGGTATTACAGGCTGAGATTCCTGATTACCTCTGTATCGATGATTGGTTCTTCCACCTCCCTTATCTTTCCGAAGACTCGGATTGTATCTCCCTCGACAAAACGTTTGAGAGAAGCTGGGTTTCTGTTTTTTCGCATTATTGCTACGTTGCTATTTAGGTTTAGGGTGTAGGTTTTTCCCTCGGTCGTGAAGGAAATTGTTTGAGGATTGCCACCATTAAGTGAATTGAATGTTCCCTCGAAGTTTCTCTCCTTGTATATATCCATATCTGTGTAAATTACCACAACATTGGCGTCGAGCGTTTTTGTTGCGTGGTCGAATGTTCCTGTCGCGTCCGTCACTTTGTTACCGTTTCGTACAAGGTCCGTACCTATGATGCGATTACCTTTTCGTATTTGAGCGTTTGAGGTGAGTACGGTGATAATTCCTTGATTTTCTGTCGTGAGCATCAGACTGCCTGCTATCGAACCAGTACCGGAGATAATACCCCTAAATCCGGTGATTTGTTTTTCGTTGGAAAAGTTGGTCAGTTTGGTAGCAATAATATTCAGAGAATCGGAACCCCCTTCCACTTTTCCCTCAATGTTTATGATATCGCCATCCTTGATTTGGCTTAGTGTGATTTCATCACCATAGCGACGGTATACCTTGGTAGAATCGGTTGTTTTCACAAGCATACGGATAAAGGCGAGTCCGAAGTAATATCTCACGAAATAGCTTGTCCCTGCCACTTGAAAGACTTTGGCCTGCGAGATTTTCGCATAGCCATCTCGATCGATGTGAAAATCTTGAACTGTGTCGCTTGTCGGAGCGGTGTAGATGGCCTGGGCACTTACGGCTAAGGAACTTGTAAAAATTGAAAAAGCGATAAGTAAGATTAATGTTTTTTTCATGCATAATTTATAACATGAAATGTCATTTGTCACAACATATTACTATTGGTCTAATGGTAGGAAAACTATACAAAATTATGATATGATTACTGTATGCCAAGCAATTGGAACAAAGGCTTTACAAAAGAAAATCATCCTTCTGTTTTAAAAATTTCTCGGACGATGAAGCAAAGAGGAGTTGATAACTTTTCTGAATGGAGAAAAAATATGAAGCTGCTGGGTAAAATCAAAAGTACTTATCCGAGGTTTGAAAATAACGGAGATCTAGCGGAACTCATTGGAGTTGTACTTGGTGACGGTCATATTTGGAAATATCCAAGAACAGAGGAACTTTCAATTTTTTCAAATTCTAGCAATCCAGGTTTTGTTCGAAGGTACGGTGATTTAATGGAGAAAGTGATTGGCAAGAAACCAGTGGTCACTGTTCATTCAGGCAAGAATTGTATAAGAATTCGTATTTATGAGAATCATATCAGCGAGAGATTAGGTGTGCCAATAAGTCCCAGAAGAAATAAGAAAATTGTCGTTCCGGATTGGATTTTGGAGAATAATCAATATATAGTAAGATACCTTCGTGGTCTGTATGAGGCGGAAGGGTCATATTGTAGACATGCGCCTACATCTACATGGAAACTGTTTTTCACCAATAGAAACAGTTCGATGTTGAGGAATGTATTAAGATTGTTGCGAAGATTGGATTTTCACCCTCATATCGGTGTGAATAGCTATAATATTCAGCTATCTAGAAAGGAGGAAGTTTTGAGAGCAATAAAGTTGCTTCAGTTTAGGAAATATTAAATTGCCGGGTCGGCTAAAGGTAGGCCAACAGACTCTGAATCTGTGAATCTTGGTTCGATTCCAAGCCCGGCAGCAAAAAACCAAAGGATTTTTGACGCAGGAAGGAAGCAAACGATTTTGCTTCCGGCTTGGAATCGAAGCCCGATTGAGCCGAGCTTCGGAGCGAGCCAATCGGGGTACTGACCCTGTAAGGGTCGATAAACGTACTCGTGGTCCAAGCCCGGCAGCAAAATGAAAATCCGATGATGTTGCTGTTTCGTGGATATCCTATCTCGGAATATTTAATTTGCTAATTTAAATGATACAATACTGTGTATTAATCACTCACATTTTTTTATGGCAAAAGGAAATGAATCTCACAAGAAGGAAAAGAAGAAGCCAAAGAAGGGGAAGAAATAATTTTGATTCACATTTTCGTTTTTGCGAAAATAGTGTATAGTAACCGTCTATGGCAAAAAGAGCATCACAGGATGTTAAAAACAAGACATCACGTTCCAGGAAAACGAAAAAACGTCTGGCGATTAAGCACGCAATGCTTGCCGCAAGAAAAAAGTAGTTTTTAGGATACAAAGAAAACCGCCCCGATAATATCGGGGCGGTTTTCTTTGACGCGTGTCTCAATCCGTGTTAGTGTCCAGCCAGAATCGGTGTAAATCGACAAACCTAAAACCGCAATTTGCGGAGAAAGAGAGATAGAGATGGAAAATGCAAAAATCAGTATCGTCCTTCCGGACGGCTCGATGGAGGAACCTATCAAGGCGCTTTTCGCAAGGGCTGGATTGCCGATTGTTGTTGGAAAGAAGCGTACGAAGGAAGGAAGAATCGATGTTCCATGGATTGAACGCGTGGTGTTTCAACGGCCTCAGGAGATTCCAGCTTACATTAACCGGAGGCATTTCGATGTTGGTATCGTGGGGGAAGACTGGGTTGCCAATTGGGGCTTGCACCTTCCGACACTTCTCACTCTTCCTATCGGTCGGGGAGGGAACAAACCGGTCAGGATTGTACTCGCGGTCAATGCCGAAAGCGGAATCACAGACATTCATCAACTGCATTTTGGAGCTGAAATTGCCACGGAGTATGTCCTGTTGGTTGAGAAATTTGTGGCAGGGCAGGGTCGCGAGGACCTTCGAGTCACTCATTCGGTGGGGAATACCGAACACAAGATTCGGTTTGGTGCGGATGCTATTGTGGATGTGACAGAAACCGGCGACTCTCTCCGCGAAAACGGTCTTACAATCATTGCCGAGATTATGACTTCGAACACTATACTCGTGGCAAACGAGGAGTCCTTCGGAGACACTGCAAAGCACACGCTCATGGATTGTCTCGCCAGACTTCTGTGGGGAGCCCACGAAGCTTCCAAGTACGTGATGATTACGGCAAATGTGCCGAGTGAGGTTTATCATGAGGCGGGAGAAATAATGGGAGGTCTCAAGGGTCCGACCGTGTCACCTTTGCTTACGGAGGGGTGGTCCGCTTTTCAGTCGGTAGTCTTGAAGGAGAGGGAGTCAAAGATTATTATGGGTCTCCTCGATATTGGCGTCACAGGCATTGTCGTGAATCGCCACATCGACATGGTGATGGGTTAGAGATTTTCAAGCGCGCACAGCCTTCGGCCGTGCGCGCATTTCTTATACAGTGATATTGTAAACGGCGTAGGAAGGAGTACCATTGATGCTATTAAGTTGTACAAATTTTTAAGAAAAGGAATTATTGTGACCATTACAGTTTTTGATTTGAGGAGTTACACAAATGCGCAGTGGGTGGAGGCGCTCACATGCCCCATCAATCGTCACGGTACTCGCGAGAAGCATAGATGTGATGACTGGGAGTTGTTTAAGCACCCCAAATGGTTAGTCGAGCACTATCATGAAAATGGCGGACCTGTCGCGTTTGCCAGGCGACGAGCGGAGTTTGTTCGGACCGTCGAAGTGCCGGACGATGATTATCAAATCTGATTGATATAAGTTGTTTACTCTTGTAACCGCGCAAATAAAGGCGGTTTTTTTCTTGTTTTAAAGAGTAACTGTCCGTATCTATCAAGAAATGGTCTTAATTCTCCCTTTCTTAAAGGGAGCACTGCCGTCTTCGGCAGGAGGGATTTCCCCCTTAATAAAGGGGGTTAGGGGGTTGTTTAAATCCTCCGCTCTACGAGCACCTTCGCCGACGTATCTCCGAAGACTCCGACCTTTAGAAAAGGAGGAATTAAAATGTGTGGACAGTTACTCCAGTTGTATTTTACAAATATACAATTCTGTGTTATTTTCAATTTAGAAAAAAGCAGTAAACATTAACAATTGGAGGTCCAAAGTGAAGAGAAGAATAGTCAATTTTAAGAAGCTAGCCATTCACGTGGCGGTGAACGGAGTTGTCTTGTCAGTAGTCGCATATTTCCTGCTTATGGAGTGTGGAGAGAGTCTCCCAGCACGAAAATACAGCCTATACACCGACAGCGGTGCAGAGAGGCGTATTTTGGATTCTGCGTTACAGACACCGGTCACGACTAACCTTGTGCCAGTAGTGATCTATGCTGTGTCGGGAGGCAAGACCAATTTCAGTCAGTGTGGAGCGGTTTACACTAACTATTCGAAGGGGTCAAATTCGATTCGGCTACTTAGTGCCGCACATTTGTTCTTCAAGCGGACAAACGAGGTTTCATTTGTGGTTCGTAGAGTTACACCGATTGAGGAGATGCCTAGCTGGTGTATATCGAAAATAATTACTGCCGGCGCAGGTTGGGAGGATTGGATCGATTTGTCGGAAAGCGAACTTATACCGATTGTCGGTCCGACATTACCCACGATTTCCTGCGAATTCGCTCTTGAGATAAATGAATTCAAACTCCTTTCGTTTGATGAGATAAATCGAGGACAGCAGATTGTCGGTCCAAAAACTATTACGTCTCTCATCACAGGAGAGAGTGTCATCCTTCGGGCAATTGCGGTGGAGGTGGCTCGTAACTCTCCGTATTTCATTGTCGATTATCAGACTTTTGTTGGGGACAGTGGAAATCCGTTTGTGGGTGATGATAGAGCTCTGTATTTTATCGGGAAGGGAGTGGTGGACATTGAACCGGCTGATCGTACAAGGTTTGATTTGAAATCTGACGTTCCCGGACTAGTCATCGGGCCCCTTCGGTTGATAAAGTAATTCCTGGCCGGAAGCGTTGCTACGCTTCCGGCCATTTTCATGAAAAAACCAGCCGTGAAGGCTGATTGGAGTCGAAAGAACTTTTTAGTCTGGTATAGGTGTGATGATTTCCAGTACTATGCTGATGCCGAAGCGGTCTTTCATCATTCTGTAAAAACATGGGTAGTCATTTTCAAATTCCACGTGGACGTTGTTATGGTTGTA
>CAYHDB010000013.1:0-24890 GCA_964355335.1 uncultured Candidatus Saccharibacteria bacterium | reverse complement strand
TTGATCTTCGCGCGGAAGTCTACTGCGCCGAAGTTGAAAGCGGTAATGGCGGCATTCGGACTTGAGAAATATTTTCCTTCGCCGTTTGCTCCGGGAATAATCTTCGTCATCCAGTAACAACCCAACACGATATCAAGCATTTTTGCCGATACGATAGGATCACCGTTTCCAGGTTTCAAAATGTTTTTGTTCGAAGCCATAATCTCCTTGGCCTCGAGCTGAGCGGCAGCGCCGAGTGGCAAGTGAACAGCCATCTGGTCTCCGTCGAAGTCCGCGTTGAAAGCTGTACAGACGAGCGGGTGAACCTGAATAGCGTTTCCTTCGATAAGCACGGGACGGAAAGCCTGAATACCCAAACGATGCAGTGTAGGAGCACGGTTTAGAAGTACATATTTATCTTTTGTGATGTCTTCAAGAATTGCCCATACTTCAGGAATATCTTCATCGATAAGTCTGCCTGCTCCGCGGATGTTGTAAGCAAGTTCTCGTCTTAGCAATTCACCAATGACGAATGGTCGGAACAATTCGAGAGCCATATGCTTTGGAAGTCCACATTGGTCAAGCGCAAGTTCCGGACCGACAACAATCACCGAACGTGCCGAGTAGTCGACACGCTTACCCAAAAGGTTCTGTCGGAAAAGACCTCGCTTACCCTTTAGGTTGTCGGCAAGTGACTTGAGCGGACGTCGCTGTGACTGATTCAAAGCGCCTGAAGGCGTAGCGCCGTGGCGGATTGAGTTGTCGATCAAAGAGTCGACAGCTTCTTGCAAAATACGCTTTTCGTTTCGGAGGATAACATCCGGAGCATTTATCTCCTTCAGTTTCTTCAAACGATTGTTTCGGTTGATTACTCTTCGATACAAATCGTTCACGTCAGAAGTGGCATAACGTCCACCGTCCAATGGGACCATAGGTCGAAGTGCTGGAGGGATGACAGGAATGCGTGTAAGGAACATCCATTCGGGACGAATTTCGGAAACCGTCATAGAACGGATAAGAGACAATCGCTTGTTTAGCTTGTCTTTCTCGAGCGAGCTGGCCTTCTGGAGTTCAATTTCAAGATTGCTTTCCAATTTCTTCAAATCGATTTTTTGACACAAATCATAAATAGCTTCGGCTCCGATACCGGCTTCAAACAGAGTACCGTATTTCATCGAGAAGTTGTGGTACATAACCTCGTCAAGCACCACACCTTCCATTACGCCTTCGATTTCTTTCTTGGCGGCGACAAACTTTTCCTTCATTGCCTCCTTGGACTTCTCATCCTGCAAAGGTTTAACCTTCGCTTTGTATTCGGAATCCAAATCTTTCAAGATTTGCTCTCGCTCTTCCTGATAGACCTTCGTGATGATATAGCCGGCAAAATAAATTACTTTTTCCAAATCACCGGTGGACATTCCTAGGATAAGCCCCAATCGAGAAGGCATACTTCGGAGAAACCAGATGTGTGATACGGGAGTTGCCAAATCAATATGTCCCATTCGCTCACGTCGAACAATGGAACGTGTAATTTCCACTCCACATTTTTCACAAACAATTCCCTTGTAGCGAATACCTCGGTATTTTCCACAGTAACACTCATAATCTCGGTCTGGGCCGAAAATCTTCTCATCGAACAGACCGGACTTTTCACTACGCTGAGTTCGATAGTTGATAGTTTCAGGTTTTGTAATTTCACCGAATGACCACTCCTTAATGCGGTCAGGAGACGCGAGTTTCAAACTGATTGTATCGAACGCATTCAAATTGTTTATTGTTTTTGATTTCATATATTTTTTGTTTGCTTAGCGTTCTCTTAAAAATCAGATCTGGACTTGTGTTGCGACCTTTTCGAATCTCCTCCTTCTGGAAGTGCCAAATCCTCTCCGTTCAATTCAACGTCCAATGCCAAACCTCTAAGATTGTTGAGCAAAACATTAAATGAAGCCGGAGCGTTTGATTGCGTAATTTCCTCACCCTTAACAATAGCGTCGAATGCCGCGCTTCTTCCCATAATGTCGTCAGACTTGATAGTCAGCACTTCACGCAAAGTATGCGCAGCACCGTGACCCAGGAGCGCCCAGACTTCCATTTCTCCAAAACGCTGACCTCCACCTTGAGCTTTTCCTCCGAGTGGCTGTTGTGTGATAAGAGAGTACGGTCCGATAGAACGCATATGAATCTTGTCTTCGACCATGTGGTGAAGTTTCAAAATGTACATAAAACCGATAGCGATATCCTGGTCAAAAGCCTCGCCGGTTCGTCCGTCATAAAGCTTGACCTTTCCGCTTTCCGGAATACCAGCCTTTACCAATTCACCTTTGATTTCAGTTTCCGAAGCTCCTGCAAATGGAGGCACGATAGCCTGGTAACCCAAAATGTTTGCAGCAAGTCCGAGGTGCAATTCTAGAATCTGTCCGAGGTTCATACGTGAAGGCACACCGAGTGGAGTAAGAATCACGTCCACAGGTCTTCCGTCCGGCATATATGGCATATCTTCTTCAGGCAAAATCTTCGAGATAACACCCTTGTTTCCGTGTCGTCCGGCAAGCTTGTCTCCAACGGAAACCGAGCGGAGTTCTGCAACTTCAATATGAATTCGCTTTATAATTCCGGAATCAAGCTTGTCGCCCTTCTCGCGTGAGAAAACTTTCACACCGATAATACGGCCACGCTTTCCTCCTTCCATTCTCTTTGAAGTATCTTTTACATCGCGAGCTTTTTCACCGAACAGAGAACGTAGCAATCTTTCTTCTGGGGTAAGCTGTGTCTCTCCCTTTGGAGTGATTTTTCCGACAAGAATATCTCCCGGTCGAACTTCGGCACCGATACGGACAACACCGTCTTCATCGAGATTTTTCAATTTTGCTTCTCCTACGTTTGGAATATCGTGAGTAGTGATTTCCGGTCCAAGCTTGGTGTCACGTACGTTTACTACAAACTCCTCGATATGAATAGAAGCCCACTTACTGTTCTTCACAACTCTCTCCGAAATGATGATGGCATCCTCGTAGTTTGAACCAGACCATGACATAAAGGCCACGAGCATATTCTGGCCGAGCGCGACTTGTCCGTTGTCTGAAGATGAAGTATCGGCAAGCAAATCTCCTTTCTTAACCTTATCTCCCAAAGAAACTGAGGGTCGCTGATGGAAAGCTGTAAAGCCGTTTGTTCTTGAGAAATTGACCAACGTGTACTCCTTTTCCTTCCCTTTACTGTTTTTTACGGCGATTTTTGAAGCATCCACATGAGATACAGTTCCCTCTTCCTCTGAAAGGACGATTCTTCCACTGTCCAATGCCGCCTTCTCTTCAATACCAGTCGCGACAAAGGGAGCTTCCGGCACCAAACATGGAGTAGCTTGTTTTTGCATGTTCGAACCCATGAGCGCTCGGTTTGCGTCGTCATGGTTTAGGAACGGAATCATCGAAGTAGCGATAGAAAATGCCTGGTTGGTCGCGACGTCGATATAATCAACTTCATTTCTGGAGACCAAACCCGGTTTACTGTTGATGCGTACTTCCGCCTCCTCGTCTACGATTTTTCCATCACTGTCCACATCTGTGGCGGCATGAGCGATTTTGAAATTACTTTCCTCCATCGCGTCGAGATACTGAATTTCCTTTGTTACGATACCATTTACCACTTTTGCATACGGAGTTTCAATCATTCCGAAATCATTCAATGTGGCGTAAGTAGACAAACGCAAGATAAGACCGATGTTTGGACCTTCTGGTGTGTGAATAGGACAGAGTCGTCCGTAGTGAGAAGGATGAACGTCGCGGACTTCAAAACCGGCGCGCTCGCGAGTAAGACCACCGGGGCCTAGGGCTGAAAGAGTACGCAAATGCTCCATCTCAGAAAGAATATTTTCCTGAAGCATAAACTGTGAAAGCTGGTTCGTAGTGAAAAACTCTTTCAAACGAGCCTGGAGAGGTTTCGGGGAAATAAATTGCACGGGCATAGTGACATCCGGGTCAACAGTAGACATTCTGTCCTGAATATTTCTCTTGATTTGTGACATACCTACGCGGATTTTCTGTTGCATGAGTTCTCCGACAAATCGAACACGTCGGCTTCCCAAGTGATCGATATCGTCTTCGACAGCTCCCGGAGTATTGTTGAGATTGATGATATTAGAAATGATTGTGGCAACGTCGTCTAGAGTAACAGTGCGGACGGCAATCGCCTTGGCATCCATAGACTTTTCAAAACGCTTGTTGAATCGGAAACGGCCAACCTTGGAAATATCGTAACGTTCTGCGTTGAAAATAGAGTTTATGAACTCGCGAGCATTGTCCACGGTACCCAAATCTCCATCACGAAGACGCTTGTGAATCTCAAGATAGGATTCATCCTGTGTCTTCGCGTGGTCCTTGGCCAATGTGGCTGAAATTACAGGTGAGGCAAACTTATTGTCCTTAAATAGTGAGAAAATAGACTCCTCGGTCTTCGCTCCCAAAATCCTGAGCAAGGAAGTAGCTGCAAACTTTCGCTTTCGGTCAATGCGGACGTAGATAGCTCCATCCGGATCACTTTCTATTTCAATCCAAGCTCCGCGGGAAGGAATAATCTTTGCACCGAAATATCTTTTTCCTTTTGTGTCTTCCATCGTGAAAGAAATACCGAAACTTCTGGCGAGCTGAGGAACGATGACACGCTCGATACCGGAAATGATGAATGTTCCGTGAGATGTCTGCATCGGAAAATCAGCAAGAAAGATTTCTTGCTCTTTGACCGAACCCAAAACCTTATTCTTCAAACGTACCGTAACCTTCAAAGGCGCTTCGTATGAAAGCTTGTTCGCCTTGGCGTAGTACTCATCGTACTTCGCCTCAGAAAGTTTAAAACCGGTAAAATCCAATTCAAACTTCTTTCCGGCATAATCCTTAATGGATGAAAACTCCTTGAATACTTCCTCCAGACCGTGTTCTACCAACCATTTGAACGAAGCCACCTGGGGCTCCACAAAGTTTGGCATGGCTGTGAGTGGCTTTCGGAACTTTCCGAAATGCTTCTGTGGACGATTTGGAACCACAGCATTCTTCACAATCTCTTCTGTCGTACCATTACGAAAAATTTGTCGTGTATTCATAAAGTTAGTTAAAAGATTAAAGCTAAAAGATTAAAGTAAAACTCCGACAAACATTAACCAATAATTCAAGTTAAAATATTAGGCATACGTATTTGAGTCTTACTTAAATCTTAAATCTGCCAACTTAAAACTTTCTTATACAAAACAAAAACTCCCTCTTGTCAAGGTAGCCAAAGTAATTTTGGTTATTTAGTTTTTGTTAGGCAAGATAATCAGAAGCTAGAATCTTCAAATTCGGATGCGATTTTAGGCGAGCCCGAGTATTGCGACCAAGCTGTAGTATCCTACTGCGCGGAAGCAAACGGAGGGCTCAACAACAAAGCGCTACGACATTTGAAGGTTCTAAAAAAAGGACCAATAAACCTTGAAATCCCCTTCGTGTTTCCCCCGTGACACAATCTTGCGAAGATAGGCGGAAGTATATACCGCTCTACCCACAATGTCAACGCATACGCTTTCCGGTGTGTACAGCCATTACTGGGGTATAATCTGAAACAAATCATAATTCAATCAATCCTAATGAAATTATCGTATAAGAAAATCGTTTTTTTAGTTGTTGCTTTGCTTGCGATTGTCGTGGCTCTCTGGTACGCCCTGACAATTGGAAATGTCACTCAGATAAAAGCTGTGAGCACTTCCCCTGCAGATTGGGCTCTTGAGGTCTTTGATAAAGTCCAGACAACCTATTGGAAAAAATCTACCGAGAATGATCTGGCCAATCTTTTTGGTCTTGCTATCGAAAAAGTTTCCGGGGACAAAGCCGGCCTGACCCTCACGACCAAAAAACAGTTTGATGAACTCCTTTCTAAATTGCTATCGGTAAAAACAAATGATGAAAAAAAGAAATTGGTAACTGAGGTAGCGTCAGTGGTTCTATATAACCTTCCCCCCGCCGGACGAAATGCGTTGTACACATTGCGTGATGAAACCGCTTTGAGAAATGAAGTGAAAAATGTTGATCTCGGAAAGGATTTATACGGACAGCTTGGCCTCGCAAAAGGAGCATCTACCGAGGAAGTCGAAAAATCCTACAAGAAAGAGGAAGAAAAACTTCTGGCAGAAGGAACGCCTGAAGCGAAGAAAAAGATTGAGGAGCTTTCCTATGCGAAGTCAGTCCTGACTGACACTGACACCAAGGCGAATTACGATACGGCGCAAATTGAGCCCACTGTATTTACCAAATTGCTTTCTCCCGAGGTCTATTACATCCACATAAGTAAGTTCTCCCCCACTACTTTCGACGAATTCGTCAAGGCATCGGACAATTCGGACAAAACGAAAACCTTGAAGGCGCTTGTGCTAGATGTCAGAGGAAATATCGGAGGTGCTGTCGACATAATGCCGTACTTTATGGGACTTTTCCTTGGTCAAAACGAATATGCCTATGATTTCTTCTATCAAGATATCTACGAGCCGAACAAGACCAAACTGGGAAAACTCCCGAGCCTTTCAAAGTTTAAACATATGGTACTTCTCACGGATGGTCTCACCCAATCATCTGCGGAAATAATGACGGCCACACTAAAACGCTTCAACAAAGCGATAGTGGTAGGAAAAACTACTCGTGGCTGGGGGACAATCGAAAACACCTTCCCAATTGAAACGACTATCGACCCTGCTGAAAAATACAGCTTGTTTCTGGTACACAGAATCACGCTCCGCGACGACAGCCAGCCCATTGAGGGACGCGGGGTGGACCCTCACGTGGACACCACAAAATCAGACTGGAAAAATACCCTGTCTGACTACGTGACATACCAACCGCTATTTGAGGCGGTGAAAAATATCGCCACAAAATCTCCGATTAGATAATTATTTTGAAAGAGTCACAGTCTTCATCGTAACTGGAGTCACAGGCCTATCGTTCGTACCTGTCTTTACTTTGCCTATCTTATCCACGACATCCTGTCCGGATATCACACGACCGAAAATTGTATAGTTGTGCGGAAGCGGATAATCGGCAAGCATAATAAAGAACTGACTACCATTGGTATTTGGTCCTGAGTTTGCCATCGCCAATACCCCTTTCTTATATCCGGCTTTCGCTGAAGGTGTGTTTGGATCAAGCTCATCCGCAAACTGATATCCCGGACCACCCATACCCGTACCTTGAGGATCTCCTCCCTGAATCATAAATCCGAAAATGACTCTGTGGAAAATAAGATTGTTGTAAAAACCCTTTTCAGCAAGCTTTCTGAAGTTCTCAGAAGCAAGAGGCGCATCCTTGTCATATAGCTCCAAAATAATCTCACCGAAATTTGTATCAATTGTTACTTTGTTCATTTGTTTTTCTTCAGCTGGTAAACTCTCCGGTTTTGTATTTTTATCTACTGTGATAGACGGACTGGGTATTGTTATCTCGCCAGACTCCTGTTCAGTCGCAGGTGGAGTTTCCGAAACCACTGGAACCTCCGCCTTTTTATACAGGAAAAAACCCAAACCCACAACAACAAGAAGAGCTACAACTGAGACAATATTGATTACAGTTTCTTTATGCATGCGATTCTGCAGAATCGCGTCGCGCAATTGTCCTTAGAGTGCGACGCTCCGCGAAGTTACTTTTAATATTATAGTATTATAACACTAGAATATTAGATTCAACTCGTTGAGCACCTTGACATATCCTTGTTTTTTCAATCTGTGAGGAATATAATTTCACTAGGTCCATACTATTAATTTTATAAATATGTTTAAAAAATATCTATCTTCGTCCGTAGTCTTAAGTTTTCTACCTGCAATTACTTTTGCGGGAACACCCACTCTCGTCGCCACAGACGCATTTTCACTTTTAAAGATTTTACAAAATATCGTCGATGCCGTGATTCCCTTTATCATCGGTCTTGGCATACTGGTGTTCATTTACGGTATATTCAACTTTATCTCGTCCGCGGGAGACGAAGAAGCTCGCGCCAATGCCAAGCAACTTATTATCTGGGGTGTACTCGGTATTTTCATAATGATTTCAGTCTGGGGACTCGTCAACATCCTGATGGGTACATTTTTCAATGGCACGACCACAGGGCCTATCAGTATTCCAGCCACCTACGCGCCGTCTACAAGATAGTTTCTGCTTGGTGCAACAGCACCTCATTCACCAAACCCGGCCGGCATCTGATGCCGGCCGGGTTTGTGTAGCCAAAATGCAACTATTGTGATTATATAGGACCAGAAAAGCGCCATCTTTTCTCATCTTGAAAAGTTACGGTGCGCAGAACTCGCATCGGAATGGGCAGAAACCCCCTGATGTTCTTTGGCAATGAAAGGTTGTTATGCGTTATAAAGAACTGCGGAGTATCTTTGAAAAAACATTATGTGGCGATGAAAGGTGGGTACCTCAAAACTTTGGGCGGCCCTCGAGACTACTTTTACACCTTATTTGTTCCAAGCAAACGGGTGCAGAATCCAGTTTCATGGACTCAATCGCGGACACAATCCGACGAAAAATGTTCGTCCGATACTGGTTACGAGTGGCCATTATTTTTTCAATTCTGGCACTGTTGGTTTGGCTGATACCGGCAAAAGTTGAAATGAAAGGGCTGATTACTGTCGCGAAAATCATCACTCCACTGATTATCGGGATCAGCATTGCGTCAGCCTACCATCTAAGACCAAATCTGGATGGTGAAATACAACTCGCTCGGTTCGAATCCTCCTTGGTCGGAGTCCTGTGGGGCGTGGCTGAACACACACAAGGTATGGTGTACCTCAATTTTCCGAGAAAATTCATAAGGAAAATCCTACTTGAAACAGATGGAGATGAGTTCAAAAAACTTGTCGACAACATGCTCATCAATCTTGCCTTCGAGGTTAAAAAGATGGAGCCGGAGCGAACAGAATCAGACCCCGAGCTTATGCACAAAAGAGCTCGCTTCAAATCTGTTCATTCGGACGCCTACCGTCTGGGGGTTGCGGAAAAGAATCCCAAGACCTACTTTGACCGAGCGGTTCCTGCCTCGGTAAAAGTTGAAATTGCACAAACAACCTAGCAACCCAGGCTCCAGCCTCAGAAAAATCTCTGAGGCTTTTTGTTATCCACAGCAGGTTGACTTTTTAAGCGAAATCCTGTATAGTATTGGGGTCGATTTTTAAAGCATAAAACATATGGAAAATAACAATACAAACACATCTAAATGGGTCTGGGGCATAGTCGCGGTTATTGTCGTGATTGGCCTTATTCTCATAGCGAACAAAGGTAGCGAACAGCAACCTCAAAATGAGAATAGTATCGTTACTCAATCAGAAACTGAGACTGTCGGAACTACTACAGTTACTGACACAGTTAAGCCTGCTACAACGGTAAAGCGTGTAGTAAAGCCGACTGCGGTTACTCCTAAACCAGCCAACAATGTCGTCCGATACACAAGCAAAGGTTTTGAACCTTCTATACTTGAAATCAACCGAGGTGAAAGTGTTGAGTTCGTGAACCAAAGCGACAAGGCGATGGTCATCAAATCTCACGACGAGACTCCTGAGAACTTTTATCCGGGCTTTTCACAAGAAAGTGGACCTCTCGGTAAAGGTGGAAAGTTTTATTTTGCTTTCACACTCCCAGGAACATGGTTCTACTACAATCTTAACGGCAATAAGGAGCAAGGAATCATTATTGTTAAGTAAGACAGATTTAAGATTAAAGATTTTAGTTTTAAGAAACCCCATCGCGCTTTGCGCGATGGGGTTTCTTCTTTACTTTTTAGCTTTCAGTTTTAACTTTTGAGCTTAACTACTTCCTCCCACGGCAATCCTATCTTTCCAAAATGTCCGTACGCAGCGGTCTGTCGGTAAATCGGTCGAAGCAAATTGAGCTTTTCTATAATCGCTCTCGGTCGAAAATCAAAATGCTTTTTTACAATTGCCGACAGGTCCTTACCTTTCTCATCCACGGCATAGACCATCAATGGTTCTACGTGACCGATAGCGTACGCAACGGAAACCATACATTCATTTGCAAAACCGTTTGCCACCAGGTTCTTCGCTACGTATCTGCACATATAAGCACCGGAGCGGTCCACCTTGGTCAAATCTTTTCCGGAAAAACATCCGCCTCCGTGAGGTACCAATCCGCCGTATGTATCTACAATAATCTTGCGTCCTGTAAGCCCCGCATCCGCCTCAAAACCTCCTTGCGCAAATATACCTGTAGGATTGACCAGAATCTCCGCATCCTGCAAATCCACACCGACAATCGGTCGGATAAGCTTCTCGGTAATAGTTTTCTTTATCTCTGCATGTGTAATCTTCTTGTCATGCTGACAACTTACCAAAACAGTTCGAATCTTTCCGTTGTGAAAAGTAACCTGTGTCTTACCATCCGGTTTCAACCACTTTATCGCGCCACTTGTACGTAAATCCTCCAATCCCTTCGCTAGTTTATGAACCAAGACGACACCCTTCGGCAAAAACTCCGGAGTCTCATTGGTCGCAAAGCCGTACATAATACCTTGGTCCCCCGCTCCTCCTGTGTCCACACCTTGAGCGATATCGGGTGACTGAGCCACCAGATATTCATGAATATCCAGTTTTTTCGTATAACCAATATCCTTGTAAACCTTCGCGGCTATCTTGCTGTAATTTATTTTTGCTTTCGTCGTCACTTCCCCACCGATTACCAAATGTCCGTGACTTCCGAAAGTCTCCACGGCTACACGCGACTTCGGATCCTGCGCTAAACAAGCGTCCAAAATGCTATCCGATATCTGATCACAAACCTTGTCCGGGTGTCCGGATGTTACACTCTCCACTGTATACGTATCGTTCAATTTTCTTGACATGATTGTTTTTTAACGAGCAAAGTGAGTATAAAAATCATCACCCAGCACCACTTTCGCAGAACAACAAACGATTTCTTGCATTAATTTTTGTCTACCAGACTCAAATTGCGAAAATCATTTATTCTGTAAAAGTGGTGCTGGGTAAGTAAAATATACTTCGCTTCGCTACATTATTTTTCTAAAATAAAATCCTTCCGACAAGGAAAGATGTTGACGACTTATCTTTCCCGCGAACGGGTCTGGGTTGAGCACTTTACCCAAAGTGCAATCGAAGGGTTTTTCCCTCAATTGACTCCGGCCAAGTTGCTAGGCGGATTGACGAGCCAGATGCTCTACACGCCTTCTTGATAATTATTAAATTGTAACTAAAGAATATATAAAACCGAAGAATAATGCAAGGAGTATCAAGCTTTTGGAAAACAATTTGGGCCGGTCTCGTACAACGAGCCGGCCCTGGTGCCATTATTCTTTGAACGCAACTTGCGGATTTATTGTTGCACCCAAATTTAATTAGGACACTAGTCCACAAGCACCAAACTGACGAAAGAACAAGAGGTTGAACGTGGCTGTTTTGAGCGACCGAAACTCACCTTGAAACGAGGAAGCGAAACAAAGCAAGAGGCTGACAATCCAACCGATAAACCCAAATCGGCTCCGATCTGCTAAAACCCCGAGGCAATCCCTGATTCCTACCGAGGGAGGAAGGAAGGAGAGACTGTGTCGAGTGCCACGTTCAACCAGGCAGACAAGGTAACACGTATCACTTATTACTGCAATACCATTATCCCCACAGTACTGACACATACAATAAATACATATACAATACATACATGGAAAAGGGTGTTGATTATCCCGGAATATGCGTTGTCTTCTACTGTCATGACGGCAAGGGAAACTTCCTGATGAGCAAAAGAAACAAAAACTGCAGAGATGAGCACGGAACGTGGGATCCCGGTGGTGGTGGCATAGAGTTTGGAATACCTTTAGAGGAAAATCTTAGAAAAGAAATCAAAGAGGAATACTGTACCGAAGTATTGAACAGCGAATTTCTGGGCATAAGAGATGTACACAGAGAACACAACGGGGAAAAAACCCATTGGATTGCCCTTGACTACAAATGTCTGATTGACGCTGTAAAAGTAAAAAACGGCGAGCCCCATAAATTTGACGAGGTGAAATGGTTTACTCTTGATTCTCTACCGGCATCTCTCCATTCCCAATGGCCTGAATTTGTAAAACTATATGAAAAAAAGCTCCGAGCATAAAAGAGTGGCCATTTTCGATATCGACGGCACAATATTCCGTTCGAGTCTTCTGATTGAGCTTGTCGAAGCTCTGGTTACCGAAGGCATTTTCCCCGCGAGAAGCCGTAAAATATATGAGCCCCCATATCGTCGCTGGATAAACCGCCAAGGCACATATGAAGAATATATTGAGGCAGTCATTGAGGCGTTTATGCAGAACCTCCAAGGTGTTTCCTATGAGGACTTTGAGCGTGTGGGTCTTGCTGTAGTCGAAACCAACAAAGACAAAGTCTACCGATATACAAGAGACCTTGTGAAGAAATTGAAAAGAAAAGGCTATTTTCTTCTGGCCATTTCACAATCACCAAAAGGACTTCTGGATGCATTCTGCAAGAGACTCGGCTTTGACAAAATATATGGAAGATTCTATGAGCTCGGACCGTCGGAGAAGTTCACCGGTGAAGTCGTGGACCTCCACCTTATCGCAAATAAAGCAAACATCGTAAGACGGGCTGTCACAAAAGAAAAGCTTACGCTTAAGGGCTCGATTGGCGTGGGCGATACCGAGGGTGATATACCAATGCTCGAGCTTGTAGACAATCCGATTTGTTTCAACCCAAACCAACTCCTCTATCGATACGCCAAAATGAACAAGTGGAAAGTAGTAGTAGAAAGAAAAGATGTGATTTATGAGATAAAGAATGCGAACAAACGCGTATAAATAAAATGGAGGACCAAACAAAAATCAAAAAAGTGTTCGGGGTACCAAAGAATGTTTTTTTCATGGGCCTGGTCAGTTTTTTCAATGACTTTTCCAATGAAATGATAGTGTCCGTATTCCCCGCTTTTTTCAGTTCGGTATTGAAATCGGGAGCCGCATCTCTCGGTATCATTGAAGGTATAGCGGATGGACTTTCAAACTTAACCAAGATATTTTCGGGAAGACTTTCCGACAAAATCAAACAACGTAAAATATTGGCCCTACTCGGTTATATTCTTTCTGTGGCCACAAGACCTTTTTATCTTATTTCATCGTCCGCCTATCATGTATTGGGAATACGCGTTGTGGACAGAATCGGAAAAGGTGTCCGCGAGGCACCTCGCGACTCTCTGCTGTCACTATCTACTGACACTGAGCACATGGGCAGAAGCTTCGGTTTTCACCGAGCCATGGACTCCGCAGGAGCAATCCTCGGCCCACTGACATCATACTTTATTCTCGCTTCATTCCCTGGCGCCTTCAACTTTGTATTTTCAACGGCATTCATTGTCGGTGTACTTGCGCTATTTTCTTTTGCATTTATTAGGGAAGTTAGTCCAGCCTTCACAGGCGGAATAAAAACGTTAAGCCTCAATTTGAAATCGCACACGAAAGAGTTCAAAAAATTCCTTGGAATAATTTTTGTGCTGTCGCTTGCAAATATCCCGATTGCACTTTTGCTTCTCCGAACACAAGACCTTGGGTTGCAATTGAGCATGATTCCGCTCTTCTATTTGTTCTTCAATGTCGCGAACACCGCATTCTCATACAAGGCTGGACGATTGGCGGACAAATTTGGCGACAGACCCGTAATTTTGGGCGGATACCTACTCATTGCGCTTGCCTATCTTCTCATGATTTACGACCACACCCTTACGGCACTCGCATTCGGATTTATTATCCTTGGTATCGGCAACGCCTTTACCGACGGTGTGCAACGTTCTTACGCCGCGCGCCTGACAAGGGAAGAAGAACGAGGAAGCGCATACGGCCTTCTGAATGCTTCTATCGGCTTCGGAGTACTGTTTGCAGGTGTAGTCGGAGGTTTCCTCTGGCAGGCATTCGGCGCCACCACATCACTCTCTGTGGCACTTGCTCTAATCCTAATAGCCCTTATCGCCTTCGGCTTTATCGACAGAAAAAAGACGATTTGATATTCTATTTATTATTTTAACGAAACCACATATGGAACAAAACGAAAACAAAGAGGAGTTTCGCGTAAACGGAGAAGAACTCCTCGCGAAAGTAAAAAATCTTATTAAAGAAGGTAACGCCCGCAGGATTATTATCCAAAACGAAGCGGGAGAAACTATCGTAGAAATCCCCGTCACCCTCGGAGCGGTCGGAGCCCTCATTGCACCGGCCATCGCAGTCGTCGGTACCATCGCAGCTCTCGTGACTAAGTGCACGATTGTTGTAATCAAGAAATAATACTTCCAAACCAATCTCTTCCTTCCCTAATCAAGGAATAACAATGTGAAATTATTACGCTACTATTCTCTTATTCGCTCGAATAGTAGAATAGTGAAATCTAAGGAAGGCTCAAACTCTACATCAACCTTGGTTCAAATAAGCTTGAGCAGAGTGCTCAACAAAACATGTTGAGACTTTGAAAGTTCGTACCACATTTCAAGACCTTTCTGATCACGGTCCACCAGATTCATTGCGAATAGAACACAGAGGTGTTTTGAGGTAGCGCCGAATGACAGACGAATATTCGTAGCAATATCTCCGACAGTCGCTGTTTTTTCTTTTTTAAGATAAGCCAGAATTGCCACCCGCCTCCGGTTCGCAATGGCCTTCAGCAACTTCTCTAGCTTTTTAAAATCATCCACATCCTTATACTACCATTCGAGCGAATAAGAGAATAGATGAGATGTGTGAATAACCTATCAACAAAAGTAGTCTGGTGACTTACTTATTCTGTTTTAATTTCCACTCGTCGATTTTGGCGCGATGGCCGGAGAGAAGAATTTTCGGCACACGATATTTTTTCTTTTTATATTCAAAAACTTCCGGACGAGTGTACACGTCCGCGCTTGAAACGCGGGATTCTTCGAGCGAATTGAAATCCCCGAGCACACCTTCCACCTGCCTAGACATCACGTCTATCATAATCATCGCGGGCAATTCCCCACCGGTCATCACAAACGGCCCGACGGAAATCTCCTCAACCTTAAAAACCTTCTTTACCCGTGCATCAATCCCCTCATATCTGCCACAAATGATAATAATGTCAGTGCACTTCCCCGCGGTCTTCTTCGCGTACTCGTTTGTAAATTGCTTTCCGCTTGGGCTCAACCAAATTATTTTCGTGTTTTTACTTTTCGCTTTTAGCTTTGCACTTTGCACTGCCCTAATGACTGGCTCAGCTTGGATGACCATCCCCGGACCACCTCCGTATGGAGAACGATCTATTCTCTTGTGCTTATCCTCGGTAAAATCGCGGGGGTTATAAAACTTAACCTTAATTTTCTTATCCTCTATCGCCCGCTTCAAAATAGACTCCCCGAGGTAGGAGTCAAAAGCGTTGGGAAACAGAGTTATAACATGAAATACCATAACGTCTAGAGTACAGTGTATGGATAAAAAAGGCAAGAAAAAACCGCTCCATTACAGAACGGTACCAATTTGTAGAACTAATCATCATTTTTTACCAAGACAGGAAGATTCATTGTAAAGCGGATATTGTCCTCCTGTCTGTTGTCGTCGAACCTCGTATGGTCCTCCCACTTCCACCTGGACAAAATAACCGAGTGATAGAGAGATATCTTACCCCTCTGTTCCTTCCAATTCGGCCGATGACCTAAGACAGAAGTGCTAGAAAGGATCGAGAAAAGCTCATTCATGTGCAGTGACTGGATGACACCTCCGAAATTATTAGCTGAATAGCAAAATATCGTAGGTCGTATGAAAGTGTCTCCAAAAACATCCTTGACCTGCCTCGCATCACCACAAACAAGAAGGTCGAACAAGTCGAGTGTGAGATTCAATCGATCATCGCCCGTGAGGCAAAACGATGCATCGTTGATTCTTCCAATTTCTGCCGATTTTGGATCTCCCTTCCATTTGACAATCGGGTCCACCTCATGCGGAGCAACCGCGGACGCTAACCGTTTCAACAGACCCTCTTTCAGCAAACCAGCAACATTCCTTTTTTTCATACAATTTTCCTTTCAATGTACTCGTTCATATACAACAACCTCCCACCACTATCTCTCATTTGCGGGGTGGGAGGTTTGATTATTACCCGGTAGTTTGGGGTTGTCCAAACTGCGCCAGACAAGGGCCACTTGTCCGACCGAGAGACCAGGGCGCACGTGCTACTTCAGTGGTACCAATCCGACTATAACAAAGAAAACCTGATACTTCAACAGATACAAAGAAAAAATCCGCAATGCGGATTATTAAGAAAAAAATGCTTTCTTGCTGACTAGCGGTAGCTCAAAAAACGGAGTGGTATTCAACCTTATGCTTTCCGCAATACGGTCAAGCACTTGCCTTGCCGGCGCATATGAACCGAACAAAACAGGAACGGGCGCAGGGTCAGAACAACAGCTCATCAACTCGGCAAATACAAAGGTTTGACCTTCGTGCCTTATCTCGACAAGCATCTGGCCCCGTGTGTGTATCACAGCACAATGAGGGCAACTGAATACAGCTTCCTCAGAAAGATGGATAACCTGAAGATGAGTCATAATCTAAATCCGAGTATACATCGAAAAAGCGAATAGACAAGATAATTTATCTAACTGGACAATTCTCAAAGCAATGGTAATGTATCGAACAGAAAACCCGAAAAGAAAGGACTCAGCCTGTGAATTACCTTATTGAAAAATACCCTATTGCCCTGGCAGTCGCCCTCGTCCTCGCCATACTCTTTTTTCTAGTCATGGCTATTGAAAAGATAATGTCAGTTGATCGTGAAGTACGAGGCAGAAACGATACATCTGTCATTAATACCGTGAACAAAATACTTGACTCAATCGGTTGGGAAAGCAAACAGCGCTGGGTCAACGACGATGAAATCGAGTTCGTCTCGATTGTTCTCGGACTAATTCCCGAACAACACAAGGTCTGGGCACGCGTTCGGATAGCCAAAAGTAATCTTGGGGTCACCGTTGAATACAATTATGATGTGAACTCAACAGAACGCTGTTGGGCTGAAAGCGTTGCGGATGAATTCAAAAGACGTGGTATCTCAGCCATTACAAAATGCGCGGACCGACAGCCACATCCCGATGAGATTTTTGTTCCCACCCCTCCCACAATTAACGAATGGGACTCTCCCAATCCTCCCTCCATCAGCAATGCCTGACTGGAGGTTTTTTTATTCTTAAAACACAAAATCCCGCGTATGCGGGATTTTGTGTTTTACTATTCTTGATTCGTGATTCTTGATTCTACTCCTTAGATTTTAAGATCATCCAACGACTCATCTACCGTCTTCGTCGTCTTTATCTCACGAGGAGCCGCTCCTTCTGGCTCATTAATCTTGAGATTTACGCGGGCATTGTTCTTCATGCCTACGACGCGAAGAAGGGTACGGATAGCCTTTGCTGTGTTCCCCATTCGGCCGATGATTTTACCCATGTCAGCCGAGTTGAGCGAAAGAGTCAAAAGCACACCCATCTCATCTACAGTTCGAACGACTTTGACATCATTCGGGTTGTCGACAAGAGCCTTTACGACGTAATCCAAAAACTGAACATCTCCTTCTTGTTTCATTTCAGTGATTTTTGATTTGTAATTCTAATTCTAGCCCCAAAACATTTTAGAAAAATGTAACGGAGTAAACAGTATTCGACCGTTAATGCGGCTTTAATAATTCCGCCATTCCTACGTACTGCTATCAAACAGTATAAAGCGTAAAGTTAAAAGTGTAAAGCACAAACAAAACCCCGTTCCGATGTACATCGGAACGGGGTTTTGTTATTTATTATGCTTTAACCTCCTCTTTCGGAGCCTCCGGAGCCGGAGTAGCCTCCGCTACCGGTGCGGGGGTTACTTTCGCTTCTCCCTCCTTTTTGGCCTCTTCTTTTACTATCGGTCTTTTCTTCGGTAATACGTTTATCTTCTTTCCCGTAATCACCTTATTGCTTACAAAGAAATTGTGGAGAGTTCCTGAAAGTTGCGCGCCCTTTGAAATCCAATACTTTACACGTTCAGAATCAATAATTTTACTTGCATCATTGCGAGGGTCGAATGAACCCAAAACTTCCAAAAAGCGTCCGCTTTTGGTGCTGTTTTTAGAGTCGGTCAATACTACTCGAAATGTTGGAATATTCTTCCTGCCCACACGTTGTAACCTGATTTTTAACATGCGAATGATGTTACCATAATTAAATAAATACGCAACTTTTTAAAAAGAAAAACCGACGCATATCAACGTCGGCTCAACCAAGAGGTCTTTTAGCCTCCGATAATCTTCCGCAATTCAAACACCTGCAAACAGTGCCCTGGCGTACAGTCTCATGGCCACAGACCGGACACTGCTGAGCTTCCTCACCTTTGGTAACCGCGTCACCTAGGTTGGGACTTTTAGGATTTTTACCGTACAACTCCTCCGCCGTTGACGGGAAGCTGTTGCAGAACTCGGTAAACTTCGAAACCTCCACGGGGTGTAACCGAACAGTAACCCACGAATTGTCGGGAGTTCGAGGATCCTCCTCGTATGACTCCACCTGACGAAGCGCTACAAACTCCCTCCCCAGATCATCACCGCCTAGAAGGGAAAATTTCATGCCGAACTGTTCCAAGAACTGCCACAGTTGTTGTTTGGGAACGCTTACCGTAATCTGCGCCTGCCTGCCAACTTCTTGAATCATAACGAACCTCCGGTTGATTATTAGGAAACTGAAACCTGAAACAAAATTGGTGTTCGGGTTTTTCTTGTGTTAAACTACCACACTATGAAGAAAAGTCAAAAGAAGGAGGGATCCGCCTCTGGCGGAAAAAGGAGTACGCATAGCGAGATGTATTTCCCCCTTAATAAAGGGGGCCAGGGGGTTGTTAAAAATCCTCCGTCTCGCCGACTCGACCCCCCTCCTTTTAAAAAGGAGGAATTAAGAGGGGTTATTCGTATTACAGGAAAAGGCCTGGGCTTTGTCGAAATTGAGGGCAAAGATGAAGACATAATGGTAGAAAACGATAGCCTCAATACAGCAATGAATGGCGATGAAGTATCGGTGTCCCTCTCCGGCAAGAAAGTAAAAGGAAGAACAACCGGCAAAATCACTGAAGTAATAACTCGGGCAAAAAAACAATTTGTCGGCACTCTTGAATTTGAAAACGGAAAACTCTATCTTAATCCGGATGACAAAAAAGTCTACAAGGACATAATAATTACCGCAGGCAGTACCCCTGAAGCCAAAGGTGGTTTCAAGGCCTTGGTGGAAATCACAAATTGGACAGAACCGTTAAAAAATCCTGAAGGAAAGATACTGAAAATTATCGGGCAAAAAGGCATACATGACGTGGAAATGCGCGCCATTATTTTGGAAAAGGGCTTTGATAATGAATACCCGGATGATGTGATGCAGGAAGCTGAAAAAATATCAAAGAGTAACGGCATCTCTCCTGAAGAAATCGCTAAGCGTCGCGACTTCCGAAATATTCTCACATTCACCATCGACCCTGTCGATGCCAAAGACTTCGACGATGCCATCTCTTTTAGAAAGTTACCCAACAGTAATTACGAAATCGGTGTCCATATTGCCGATGTGTCGCATTATGTCCGCGAGCACAGCGCACTCGACCGTAATGCGCGAAAGCGAGGGTTTTCTGTGTATCTTGTCGACCGCACAATACCCATGCTTCCTGAAGCTCTTTCGAACAACGTTTGCAGTCTAAATCCCGACGAAGACAGACTTACTTTTTCGGCTGTGTTTGAAATGGATGCAAACGGTCATATCAAGAGCCGATGGTTCGGAAAGACTGTCATACATTCGGCAAAACGATTTTCGTACGAATCCGCGCAAGAAATCCTCAACCAAGGTTTGCCTCTCCCCCTTTCGAAGGGGGAGATTGAGAGGGGGTTGGATTCATCTTTGACTTCCTCTCCCACCACCCCGTCTCGCCGACTCGACACTCCTCCTCAGGCAGTAGGGGTGGAAGAAAGAGAGCTAGAAGAAGCTCTTCAAACTCTGAACACAATTGCCAAAAAGCTAAGTGCGGAAAAATTCAGCAAGGGCGCAATCGACTTTGAGCAGGACGAAGTCAGATTTGAACTTGGAGAAAATGGCAGGCCACTTCGTATTTACAAAAAGGAACGACTCGAAACACATAAGCTTGTCGAAGAATATATGCTTCTTGCGAACCGTGAAGTTGCGGAGTTTATCTACAAAGCTCGCGAGAAAAAACAAAGTGAAGAACCGTTTATTTATCGTATACACGATTTGCCCGACAAGGAGCGTATCGCAAACCTTGGTATATTCGTGAAAGCATTGGGTCACGACCTTCGTTTGAGAAACGGCTCGGTATCAGCAAAAGACCTTACCGCCCTATTTGAAAAGATAGACGGCCGAGCTGAGGAGTCGATGATAAAAACTGCTGCTATCCGCAGTATGGCTAAAGCCATTTACTCTACCAATAATATCGGCCATTTCGGTCTATCATTCGATTATTACACCCATTTTACATCCCCTATTCGCCGATATTCGGACCTTTTGGTACATCGCATACTATTTCACCACCTCAGTGGTACATCCATCCCTGTACGAGAATGGCACACCTACGAAACGATGGCGCGTGAAAACTCCGAGCAGGAAATCTCCGCAGCCGAGGCTGAACGTACTTCTAAAAAATTAAAGCAAGTGGAATATATGTCGGAGCGTATCGGCCAGGTATTTTCAGGAGTTATTTCCGGTGTCACCGAATGGGGACTCTATGCCGAAGAAAAAGATACAAGGTGTGAGGGAATGATAAAAATCCGCGACCTTGGTGATGACTACTTCAAGCTCGAGGAAAAAACATATTCCCTAGTTGGTGAAAAAACCAGAAAGAGATTCTCACTAGGCGACACAGTGAAATTCAAGGTTGTGAGTGCGGATATCGAAAGAAAGACATTGGATTATGCACTCGTGTAATTTTGACATAAGCGGTGGGTTATATAAGATAGACTGAGAAACCCTAAAAAGCTTATGCATCCATCTGAAATTCGGGGGATGACCTTTCGCCCCAAGTGCGATGTGCAACTCGAGACAAGAGGTGCACCAGTTGTTCTACATCCAAAAGACACTGTCATAGTTGAGGATGTCTCATCCGACAGTGAATCTGGCGGTTTCTATGTGACTTTTCGCGGAAGGAAAGGCTCATTGCCATTCGCCAGAATGGAGCAGGACTTCGTAAATGCCTGATCTTAAAATCCGGCAACACAAAACCGCATTCTCTGCGGTTTTTTCATTCTTTATCTATATCCCCCTTATGAAAGGGGGTACCGAGTCTTCGAGGTGGGGGTTGTCTCATGAAATCCCTTATCTCTCTCAAAACACTGTCCAAATTCTCTCTAACATCCTTTTCCATAAATCTCAGAAAACTTATACCTAATTTTTCTATATCATCCTGTCTTTGTTCGTCCTCAACAACCTTAGCGTCATGACTGATACCATCGATCTCAATTGCAAGTCTTAATTGTGTACAATAAAAATCAACAATATAATCCCCTATCGGTTTCTGTCGCATAAATTGGTAGCCAAGTTTTTTTCCCTTAATTTCTTTCCACAACAAAACTTCTCCCAACGTACAATTTTTTCGCAATTGCCTCGAAAGGTTTTTTAAATTTTGGTTGTAGTCGATCTTCATAACAACCTTTTACTAAGAGGAACAACCCCCTTTTATTCCCCCTTTATTAAGGGGGATAGAAGACTACTTCGCCACCACTACCGCCTCCTCAAATGCAATCGACAACAATTTTGACACTCCTCCTGAACCCATAGTCACACCATATAGCACTCCGGCTCGAGACATGGTCTCACGATTGTGAGTAATTAAAATCAATTGGGAAAGTTTGGACAAACTTTCAATCATATCTCCGTATTTTCTGGAATTGGCTTCATCAAGGGCAGCATCGGTCTCATCCAATATAACAAACGGTGGAGGATTGACCTGTGAAATTGCAAAAAGAAGTGCGATGGATGTAAGCGCTCTTTCCCCACCGGAAAGCATCATGAGACCCTTTATCTTCTTGCGAGGCAAGGATACCTCAATCTCGATACCCTCCGAAACCTCGTCGGTATCCTCCGACGAGGTTTCGGAGGACAAGCCCTCCTCCAGTCCCGACAAATCAGTGTCGGATTTTTTCTTTTTCACCTCGCGAATAATCTCTAATTTTGCCGTACCGCCTCCGAACATCAGGGTGAAAAATTGTCCAAATTGAGTATTGATTTTAAGCACACCATCGCGGAACTCCTGATCGAGCTTCTGTTCCAACTCCACTATAAGATTCTTCAACGAATCGGCTGACTGATGCAAATCGATAAGTTCCTTTTCGAAAAAAGCATCTCTTTCGCTGGTTTCTTTGTACTCCTTCATCACCTCCTCTCCTCCTCCAGCACCCGCATCCTCAATCCTAATCTTCATCTTTTCTATCAGATGCTTTTTATCGTTTTGAGCAGATCTGCCCTCATTTGTCTCTACAACAACTAAAGCTTCAAAATCCAAAACATCCCTTCCAATAAGCATTGCAGTCTCATGAAGTTCTCTTTTAAAATCTGCTTCAACAAGACCTATTTTCTCCTCCTTAGATTGAATAACAGAAAGTAAACCTCGAACAACATTCTCCTCGGACATTATGCGGAATACCGCACGCTCAGCCTCCCTACTTGAATCTTTATCGCGATTTATTTCCGCCTGCAAAGTCGAATACGTCTTTCGAAATACGCCCTCTTTCTCTATCAGAGCTTTCAATTTGTTTTCAAGATCAAGACGGAGCGTTTTCAAACGCTTTATCTCATCCTCTGACTGATTCAAAATACCTACGGCACCTGCATGCTTGTGTTTGGCAACAAAATCCGAAAAAACTTTCCGGACAAAGGCAAAAAATGCCATCACCGCGCCGTCGTCCCGGCGATTTTCCAATTCGGTTATCTTTTCATTTATTATTGATGCGACACTCTGCACCTCAGCGAGCGGAACAGTCCTGCTTTCCTCTTTTTCGGCCAACTCTCTCTCGCGCTTTATTATTCTTTCCTCACTGCCTATCGCCCCTTCGATACGTCCAAGCTCTCGCGAAAGAGTATCTTTTTCAGACCTTACAAATGCCAAATCCCCTTCGAGTTTTATAATCTCATCCGACTTTGCATCGTGAGTGGCGGATTTTGACAATACATCTTTGGCCGACAATAATTCGTGTTCCAAACGTTTCAAATCCTCAAGAGGTTTTCTCCTTTCATCCTCAATCGACTTTTTGCCATTTTTAATATACAAATCCTCACGCTTGAAATACTCCTTAGCAAGCTTGCGCAATTCTTCCTTAAGTTCCAGAGTCTTCTCTATTTTCTCCACCTGCTTTTTCAAAAACTTCAGATGTGGAGCAATCTCACGGCGGATAGATTCCACCTGCTTCATATTCTCCTCAGTCTTCTCAAGTTTTCTCTCCGACTCCTCACGCTTGTATTGATAGATTTTCAATCCAAGTGCATCTTCAAGCATTTCTCTTCTCTCCTTGCTGTTTGCATTCAATATCTTATCCGCCTCGCCCTGGGAAATGATATGGTGCCCGCTTGAGCCAATATGCGCGCCCGCCAAAAGCTCGATGATATCCTTCAATCGCACCTGAGTGCCATTAATCGAATACTCGCTGGATGAATCACGGTAAATAACACGTTCGAGAGACACTTCGTCAAAATCCACGTTTAGTATTTTCTTTTTGTTATCAAAGACAACCTTAACCGACGCTCTGTTCGCCCTCGCTGCGTCTCCCCCGCCGTTCCAGATCAAATCCTCCGTGCGTTTTCCTCGCATAGACTTAATGGACTGCTCACCCAGCACAAAGCGAAACGCCTCCGCAATATTGGACTTTCCACTACCGTTCGGACCCACAATCGAAGTAATCGGAGTCGTAAAATTAAGCTCCGTCTTTTTGGCGAAGGATTTAAAACCAGTAAGTTCTAAACTCTTTAAATACATAACGGAATTATAACTTTTTCGGGGAAAATAAAAAAGCGGAAGTGAAAAACACCTCCGCGTGAGTTTAAATTGAGATTCTTGATCTGATGGCACCAAGACGATCTGACACGGAAATCATGTTTTTCAGCCAAGCTTTCCGATCTGACACTCCGACACTGACGAGCTCGGTAATTGCTTCGAGCAGTTCCCTGCCAAGTCTTGGAAACAACTCAAAGAGGGATTGAAGCCTCGTGTTGTTGAGTGCTGAAAACCGCGCAAAGCGACATTGCTCAACCGTTGCAGTTTTGTGTCCCCGAAACCCGTGTCCACTTTCCGTATGCCTCGTAAAAGCGAACTCCATCAGCAATAACTGTCCTCCGTATGACAGAAGAATGCGATTATTTACAATCGGTGTTACAGACTGTGGACAAAACCTTCTTTGTATCCCACACACAGGATCTCCGTCAATAAGTGGAAAATCAAGTCGTGCAAGACCAAAACATCTAGTATCCTCGTCAAGACCGGACAGATATTCAACCAACTTCTCGTCAGTCTCAAATCGATCATAACCGTGACTGTAATTGTTGAGAGACCTGATTGTCTCGTATCTCGGAAAGTACCGGATAAAAGGCAAACATTCAAGCAACACCTCTCTAATTATTGCCAGCCATTCTTCCGGTGTCAATTCCGTTGACGGGACACACGCGGGTTGTTTACCCAGAACATACTCTAATCTGCGCTCCGGGTTGATCACAGGGGTGGAACTGTTGGACGTATCCATTGTCAGCCTCTCTTCATTTGTTGCGCTCGGGACGTATCCTTATTGCGCATTTGTTTTTTTGATGAACCAAGCGTTGACGGCAATAACCGCCTCGCCTTTCCCTCCCACTTTCGCTTTTGAATCCGAACACTTGTATAGTTTTCTTATGAAAAAATTT
>CAYHDB010000012.1:11712-25328 GCA_964355335.1 uncultured Candidatus Saccharibacteria bacterium | reverse complement strand
TATTGAATGAGGGCGGGGAAGTAATTGGAACTCATGACGGGGCGATGTTTTATACATTGGGAGAAAGACATGGTTTTCTTGCAACGAGGTCGGACCTCGGAGATAATGCGAAGCCATATTATGTAGTAGCAAAGGATGTGAAGAAAAATACGCTGACAGTCTCTCATAATCCGAAGGCAAGTATTGGGGAAGATTCAAGAAGGGTTTTTGAGTTGAAGGATGTGAATTGGATTGCCGGCGTTCCGTCAGACGGAACGCCGGTACTGGCACGTCTCCGCTACCGCCAATTACTCCAGCACGCAAAATTGGTAATTCATAATTCAAAATTAATAGTTGAGTTTACTGAAGCTCAGATTGGTGGTGCGCCCGGACAGTCGATTGTATTTTACGAAAGGGAAGTGTGTCTTGGAGGCGGAGTAATAAAATAGCAACACTTCTGTGTTGCTATACTTCGTACGTTAGACCTTCATTGGCTCGGGTGGCCTCATCCTTCCATCCTTCGACCCCGACAAAGTTCCATGCTGACGGGAACAATCCCTCCGCCATTGGCAGATCCCATTTAATCCGCATACTCTGAAGAGTAAAACAGGGAACTGTAAGGTGTGAGCCGGCAAACTCGGACGGGTATGTCCACTCCGTACCGAAGCATTGAAATGGCGCGGAATAGTCCAGCTCACTTTCTCCTTCAGGACGATTGCCGTCACGGAGCCAGCTGGCCAGTGAACGCATCTCAATCTGTGTGGCCTGTCTGCAGTTTGCTCTCTCAATGAAGCTTCGGGCAAGGTCGTTTGTCAGGGGCTTATCTCTCCACCAGACGCAAAAGTTCACTACCTTCACACCGTTTTCTTCTGATTCGTGTTTTGGTGGTTGCGCGTAGGCGATGAAGCTGTGTCCGCATTTTGTCAGATCCTGACGAAGCTGTACTTCCGAAATGTCGTACTGAACGCGAATGGCGAGCGACTTCGATTTCATTTGCATTTTTGTTCCTTTCTCTATTGTGAATTACGAAACTACTCTCTTCCTCCCCTCCGTTTCCAAGGAGGGGATCGAGGGGTGGTTACATAGCTTAATCTTAACCCCCTCTTTTATTCTCCCCCTTCGAAAGGGGGAGAGGGGATGAGTTTCGTAATTTACAGTTCTCTGTGGAGATTTGTAACATAACAAAAATTAATTAACACTTGACATGGTGTGTTACTTTAGATATAAAATACGCAGTTCATCTGGACAAGTCGGTAAAAACAATGAAGTATAGCCCGCCCCGAAGGCGAGTATCACCCCGAAAGTGATAATGCTATGGGACCGATCCCCATTGGAATATTGACCACAGCTGGACAGATAGGAGTTGTTTGATATGAATGTAAATGTACGAGGAATAAGAGTTGACAAGCTGAGTAAGTCAGGCTTCGCACCAGTGATTACGTTTCTTGCTTCTATTTACGGAAGTGGGTCATTTCATCTCAGCGGACTAATCAACGATCTTGGTGTTCCTGTAGGGATGCTGAGGGTCTCATTCGTCACTGCACTGCTTAGCGTCTGGCTGAGCTCCAGTTATGCTCAAGAAGTCACAAATCTTAGTACATTCATAAGTGGGACATGGAGAGCATCGATGACAATCTCTATTATCCTACTGATTGCATCAATGTACCTGGATTTTTTTACTATGAAGCCAGTCAAGGAGCTCACAAGGGACGTGAACAGATTAGACGAACTGCTCAAGGCGCACGGTTCATCTGGTGGCATCGTTGATATGCCATGTGATTATCCTGATGCATTGGCGTTCACAAGGGATCTGATTAAAATTAGAATTCTTGAGATTGTCAGGTTTGAGCGCAAAATGGGCGGTGACATTACAGAAACAATGATTGAGGATCTGCGTGCAGACATGCGTGAGTTTGCGACTCTGCTCCGAAAGCGTTTTTGTTTCAACATCGAGAAGTTTGACCTGATGTTTGAAGAGGCCGACAAAATTGTTGCGAAGGAACGTGAACAAAAGGCCAGAGTTGCAAGTCACATTGCAGAATTGGCAACTGAGATTCGCGTACCTTAAACGACATCCTAGTGGTGTCGTTTTTTTATTTACAATGTATAATATCCAGTATGTCCGACCAGAAGATTTTTATCGTAAAAACCGACGGCACAAAAGAGGAGTTTCAAAGAAGCAAATTGGAAGAATCTCTCGTGCGTGCAGGTGCATCTGTTGAAGTAAAGGATAAGATAGTCAATCACATTTCCCGTGAGATAGAAGATGGTATGAGCACCACGGCAATTTATCGCCACGCTTTTGAATTGCTCCATAAGTTTGAGCGTCCAGTCGCGGCGAGATATTCGCTTAAGCGTGCGATTGCGGATTTAGGGCCGTCGGGTTTTCCTTTTGAGAAATTTGTAGCTGAGATTTACAAGGCGAAAGGGTTTGAGACTCTCACAGATCAGATAGTGGACGGTGCATGCGTGGATCACGAAATGGATGTCGTGGCATGGAACGAAAATAAGTTGATTATGGCGGAAGCAAAGTTCCACAATGAATTGGGACTCAAGTCTGATCTGAAGGTCGCCCTCTACATTAAGGCCCGATTTGATGATTTGAAGGAAAAGGAGTTTATATATGGCACTAAGCGTAAGCTCGACGAAGGTATTTTAATAACAAATACCAATTTCACCGTAAAGGCTATCCAATATTGTGAATGCGCTGGAGTAAGGCTTATCGGTTGGAATTATCCAAATGTCGGCAATCTGCACGACATGATTGAGGATGCCAATCTGCACCCCATCACTTGTCTGACTACGCTTTCAGGTATGGAAAAGAAAACCTTGATGGAGAATGGTGTGATTCTCTGCAAGAGTGTTCGCGATGGAGATGAGCCACTTCTGAAAGCTGGACTAAGTCTGTCTACAATTGAGAACGCAAAGAAAGAGAGTCTGATGTTTTGTCCTGTTAATTCCTAAACAAAATGGCAGAATACAAGAAGAAACCTATACGAAGCGCTGACTGGAACTATGGTGGTAGCAAATGGAAGCTGTCTCGTTCGAAGATAGATTTATTTACCGAATGTCCTCGGTGCTTTTATGTAGACAATAAATATGGGGTAGCACGACCTCGTGGTCCGGCTTTTACGCTAAACATCGCAGTGGATGCACTCCTTAAGAAGGAGTTTGATGCTCACCGTGCGAAAGGTACCCCTCATCCTTTGATGGAGAAGTACGGCATTGATGCAGTACCTTTTGCCGATGACCATATGAATGATTGGCGTGAGAACTTTGTGGGTATTCAGTACCCTCACAAGCCTACGGGATTTTTGATCACAGGCGCGATTGATGATGTTTGGATTAATCCAAAGAAAGAGTTGATTGTTGTGGACTACAAAGCTACATCAAAGGATGGGAAAATCGAGTCATTGTCGGATTCCGGTTGGGATGAACAATATAAACGCCAGATGGAGATTTATCAGTGGCTATTGCGAGAAAGCGGATTTAAAGTTTCTGAGACAGGCTATTTTGTCTATGTGAACGGTAGAAAGGATGCGAAAGCGTTTGACGGGAAACTCGAGTTTGATGTCACTCTTATCTCTCACAAGGGCAAAACAGAATGGATAGAAGGTGTTCTCTCGGAAATAAAGAAATGTCTGGATGGCGCGCTACCTCCTCCCGATGAAGATTGCGATTATTGCACGTACAGGAAATCTGCTGCGGAAGTTTCGTTTAAGAAAAAAGATGTCCAAGCAAAGCTCCTTTAAAGATAAGGTTTTTGAGGTTGTCAAAAATATTTCAAGGGGAAGCACAATGACCTATGCGGAGGTGGCAAGGCGCGCGGGGAGCCCGCGCGCCTTTCGTGCTGTCGGTTCAATCCTGAAAACCAATTTTGATACAAATATTCCTTGTCATCGTGTCATAAGGAGTAATGGAACAGCGGGCGAGTACAATCGTGGAGCAAAAAACAAGTTAGCAATTTTGAGAGAGGAGGGTGTGATGATATAATATCTACACATGGAAGACACAAATGTTGTCCCTTCTGTAGAGTTGCCAAAAACAAATTACAAATTATTTGTTTTGGGTATTTTGTTTGCGCTTGCTGTGGCTGGCGCTATTTATATTGGTATTAAAAAGCCATTTGGATTTGTAGGTAAGTCCTATTCTGAAGTCTATACGCTGGTTCCAGACAAGATTTCACAGAGTGCCGCTGTTCTCATAAGTCTGCCGAAGGGTGTCCCGAAGGAGGGCGCCGAGAAGCTTGTCTCGTTTATTCCCGCACTTCAAGGCACATGGACGAGCGCAGGCAACCAAGCAAATGTGATTGCTTTTGTACCGAACGATCCACTCTCAATAGGTAAAAGGTTTACCGCGACTCTCACCACGACCGAAGGTTCACTGTCTAAGGACTTTGTAATAGACGAGGACCCCAAGGTTTTGGAGGTTTTTCCTCGCAAGGACAGCGAAGCTGATGCTGATTCGTCTATCACTATTATGTTCAATCGTCCGATGGTGCCACTTACTACCTTGTCTACACTTGAGGCGCAGGATTTACAGGTATCACTTACTCCAGCAACCGATGGAAAATTCAAATGGATTAGTACCCGAGTTCTACAATTTATTCCGAAAACCACTCTGCATTATTCCTCGAAATATTCTGTGAAGATTTTACCCGGATTTCAGTCTACGGATGGTGTGCCAGTGCCTCCCGCAGAGTTTACATTTACTACCAAGGCATTGCGATTTGAAGGTGCCACTTCCGGTAATATCGTCTACAACCAACCGATTGAATTGCATTTCAACCAGCCTGTCGATATTGGGAGGACAATTCAGGGTTTAACGATTAAGAATGTAAAAACTGGTGCATTGGAAGCTTTTGAGGCGGAATACGGAAAGAGGTTTGATTATGATGAGAAGGGTAAACCCAAGCAAGTCGTGATAGACCGCTCTGTCCTAAGTATTTTTGCAAAAGCTGACAGCAATGGTCGCAGTCGAGTGTGGGATTTTGGCGCATCATACGGATTGTCACTTAGAAATGCTTACCCACTAGAAGGGGATATCGCATATTCAGGAGTGATAAATGCGGATGTTACCGTCACAGAAGCTATAAAGTCATACATATTTGCATCGGAAAGAACCGATCTTGCATCTTCTGACTTGTTTGACCCGCAAGGTAAGATTGTCGTGGATTTTTATGAAGATATCAGTTTGTCTAAGAGTGATATTTCAGCTGAGGGGCTAAAAGGCGTTCAGTATGGAAAAATGTGCAAACCTGACGGATTCCCTGTATGGATGAATACAGATGAAGAAAAATGTGAAAAGATTGATAACAAAAGTCAGTTGGTTTTGCAGTTTAACGCAAGTACTGTCGGACTTGGTGAGACATTTGATGTTGTTTTTAAAAAGATTGTTAATGATGACGGCCTGATAATCAACAGCAAGCCACTTACTCAGAAGGTAGTCGCGTATCCTGAATTGAAGATTTTAAGCATTAGTCCAGATTCTGGTGGGCAGGCTGGCAGTCTTACGGAGATGAATATCTGTACGAACTCGCCACTAGTCACAAAAGATAAGAAGGATTACAAACAAGCAATCACATCTTCCGATTATCTCGTATTTAATCGATGGGAGAGTCCGTATCTTCGCGTTGTTAATCCATACAATTCCGACGCTCCGTGCAAACCAGGTGAGTATGTGAACACTATAAGATACGGACTGCATCCCGAGAAACCATACTCTATATCATTAAATCTAGAGGATGATTTCGGTCAGAAGATTTCACGTACAGTAAAATTCACCACTGCAAAACCACCGGCATTTTACACCCGCTTTTATAATCTTCAGAAAGTTTACAATGTCACCACTCCCGATAAGACGAAGCTGACATATGCGACTGAGAATCTTGATTATGTGGATTTGTTTGTATGTAAGGTTGCTCCGGCGACATTGCTTTCCTATCTAAATGATAGACCAAGCTCCACCGACCCTGACTCTGTGTTGCGTTGTACGGATTCACGAACCGATAAAATCTCTATTTTGGGCGAATATTGGGTAAATAATTATTTTCAGATAGATATTAAGAAATATTTTGCAGACCCACGAGGGCAGTATGTCATTTCATTCAGTTCTCCGAATTACAAACAGGATTCCGGAAGAGGAAGTGATTCCACGCAACTTTATGACCGAACATTTGTCAGTGTTACAAACCTTGTGGTGGGCGAGAAGAAGACTCAGTGGACAAAGTATGATCAATTTCCCGAGGACACAAAGTCAGCCGTGAAAACTGCCGGGACATACAGCAATTTGTACTGGGTATCCAATGCGAACACGCTGGCGCCGATTGCAGATGCTTCTGTAAGACTGTATGTTCAGCCGGGTGACTATAATTCCTTAATTTCGGCTGGACCTGTAGGCGCGACGGGAGAGAACGGTATCGCATCATTGCCACTTACGAAAGATATTGTGGGAGCCGTAGTCTCTGCTGGCGCTGATTCTGCGATTATTTCTTCTTGGACCGACAATCTTCAGTGGGCATCTTACGCATCCAGTTATCGGAAGCAATATGTATATACGGACAGACCGATTTACAGACCGGGTCAGGATGTAAATATCAAAGGTATATATCGTTTGCAGTTTGATGGTGTAAATCAATTTAGCAAAGGCACGAATATACACGTCAATGTTTCAAATCCAAAAGACGAAGTCGTTCTTTCCGTGGATGTTCCACTTACTGATTTTGGAACTTACGTGACTCATCTGAAATTGCCAGCGGAGGCAGTGCTAGGCACATATAGGATGGAAGCAGGCGGAGATTACTGGTCAGGCTCGTTTGAAGTGGCGGAATATCAAGGTGCTGCCTTTGAAGCAAAGGCTGTTTCCGACAAGGAAGAATATGTTGCCGGAGATACTGCGACTGTAGATGTGTCGGGAACATATTATTTCGGAGTGCCATTGGCTGGAGGAAAATTGCAGTATTCGTGGACAGCGCAGGATTTCTATTTTGACCGATACACGGATGAATACTTTAATTTTGGCGCGGGCTGGTATTCATGCGCATACTGCGGATACGGTGATTCATATATTGGTAATGGTGAGACAACTCTTGATATGACGGGACGCGCGAAGGTTTCGCAGACATTTGATTTTAAGAAACTCTTTACCGATGACAGTGGGAAGAAGAGTAAGATAATTGTCTTGCATGGAACCGTTCAAGATTTGAACGGAAAGTCTGTCAGTTTCCAGAAGTCATTTATCGTTCATCGCGGAGATTTCTATCTGGGAAGCAAAACAGATCCGTATTTTGCAGGAATTGATCAGAAAGTGACAGTTCGAGCAAAGACTGTAGATACTCAAGGCGCATCATTGTCGATAAACAATATAACTCTCAAAGCTAGTAAGGTTGAGTGGAAGTCCGCAAAGCGCCAGGAGGTAGATGGAGGATATTACAGTAATTATGAAAGAGTGCTTACAACCGTCACCACTAGAAGTTTTGGTACTGGTTCTGATGGTAATGCGTCAGTCGAGCTGTCATTTAAGGAACCCGGAGAGTATGAGATTTCACTTGAGAGTTCGGACAAGCGTGGTAACCAAGTAGTATCCGTAAGTAGTCTATATATCTATGGTTCCGGCACGGCTAGTGTTCAACCCAAAAACAACGAAACATTGGATGTCTCCGCCGAGAAAACTGCGGTGAAAGTTGGCGATAAGGCAAAAATCATTATTAAGTCACCGTACAATCAAGCAAAAGCTCTGGTTACCGTTGACAGAGGTGGCATTTACAAATATGAGGTTGTCACTATTGACCGCAATTTCTACGAGTATCTGGTGCCTATCGAGGATTCGTATGCTCCAAACGTTACAGTGTCCGTTTTGCTCTTTAGCTACAATCAGGACGTTAAGTATGGCCAGGTTTCCCTTGACGTTGATACCGGAAAAAAGGAATTGAAAGTGGACGTTCTTTCTGACAAAAAATATTATTTGCCTGGCGAAAAGGTCAATCTCACCGTGAAGGCGACGGATTCGGACGGCAGACCAGAGGTGGCTGAGATTTCAGTGGCCGTCGCAGATTTGAGTGTATTGGCATTGAAGGGTAATCCTAAGAAGAATCCTATTTCGTTCTTTTATGGAGGTTTACCCGTGACGGTGACTACTGCAAGTAATTTTAAGAATAAGCTCACTGAGGCTGAGATTCCGACAGGTACAAAAGGTGGTGACGGTGGCAATCCGGCTGACTTAGCGAAGCGAAAGAGAGGCGAGTTTAAGGACACGGCCTTCTGGGAAGGAAAAGTGGTGACGGGAGAAGACGGGCTTGCGAAGGTCAGCTTCACATTGCCGGACAACCTGACTCGTTGGCAGATAGAATCCGTGGGCGTCACGAAAGATACGAAAGTTGGTGTGAATTACCGAGAGTTCACCGCGTCAAAATCGGTAATGGCAATTCCTCTGGCTCCAAGGTTTATTTTGCCAGGAGATGAGTTCACCATCGGCGCCAATGTATTCAATCAGACAGCCGAAGCTCAACCTCTGACTGTTTCGTTTGAAAGTGGGTCATTGTCTATTGTGGGAAGCGCGAAGCAATCGATCAATCTTAAGGCTGGTGAATCTACGACTGTCTTCTTCAAGGTATCAGCGCCACTTGCATTTCAGAGTGGTTCGCATAAGTTTGTTATTTCAGCTAAAAATGGAAATTATGAGGATACTGTAGAACGCGTAATTCCCGTGAAGAAAAACGAAACTTATGAAAGTGTCGCTACGGCAGGTTCGACCGATTCATCGATGGCTACCGAATATATTTACATTCCTGAAGGAGTACTTTCAGACAGGGGAGGTGTGACACTTCGCGCTCAGGCATCACTTGCGTTCTTTATCAAAGACTCACTGTCATATCTCGCGCAGTTCCCTTACGGATGTAGTGAACAAATGGCCAGTAAGTTGGATATGCTTGCACTTCTCAAGAAGTACAATTCATCAAAAGTGCTGGGAAATAAGATTGAATATCCGAGCATTGAGTTTGATGGCACTACATACACTATCGATGCGGCAATAGAAAAAGGATTGACACGTCTCTATGAGAATCAGACAAGCGAAGGAGGCTTCTCATATTATCAAGGACTGGATGCGGATGTTGCTCTGACTACCCATATCATCGGTGTCATGGCAGACCTCAATGAGGCTGGATTCGATATAGATGAGGGATCTCTTTCTAGAGCGTCCAATTTTGTGGCGAATAAGCTAGTAGCAAGTGGTTCGCTTTATTATCTGCAAAATCAGGCAGAAATCGATAGTCTAATTTTTTCAGCATACAACTTGTCTCGCGTTCCTAGTCGTCCATACGGACTTGATCAGCTTATAGGTATTATCCGAACACGGGCAACTCCCGCATATTTAAGTGACAGGATTTCTTCCGGCGCGCTTGCCACCTTCGCTATGCTTACGCAAATGGAGCCATCTCTATCGACACAGGAGAGTGTAGTTTGGAATGTGCTGAATAACCGTGTCGACACAGATTCCCGAGGTGCATATCTCAAGTCAAATCCCTCAAACCAAGCATGGCAATATTACGAAACCCCTGTGAAAAACACCGGCCTGTTCATAAAGGCCGTCGCAATGAGCGAAAAAAGCAATCCTCAATTGGAAAATATGCTTCGATGGCTACTTGCCAGTAGGGATAAGACTGGCGCCTGGGGCTCGACAAATGCGACATTGTCCGTTATCGACGGAGTGCTCAGTTATCTTAATTGGAGTAAGGAGGGTGAGTCATCGTTCAATCTGTCAGTGAAACTTGACGATACACCTGTTGCCGAACATTCATTTAAGGGTACATCCATTGCGGATATTTTGGAGAAGTTTATCCCGGTTGGCACATTCACGCAGAATAAAAATCACCGCTTGACCATCGAAAAATCAAGCTCAATCGGAGCAGGGAAGTTCTACTACGACCTAGGACTTACGTATTATTTACCAGTAGAAGAATTGCCTCCACGAGATGAGGGTATTTCAATATCACGTTCGTATTATTCATTGTTGGACACAAACGGTGATAAACCACTGTCAGAAGCGAAGGTCGGTGATGTCGTTCGTGGTCATATTCGCATTATCACACCAAAACCGAGAAATTTGTTTGCTATCGAGGATTTCATTCCTGCCGGTTTTGAGCTTATTGATTTTACTCTAGACACTGAGGATAAATCTGTAATTGACTCAATGCAAAACCAGAACGGCAAAGGATCCGTTGGGTTTGCAAATGACGCAATTTCGGGTGTCCTCGGCAGTATGCCGTTCGCTGACAATTTTATGAGCGCAGTCGCGGTGAATGCTTTCACCGATACGAGCCTTCCTCAGATTTATGAGGAAGATCTTTCCAGAAAGGAGAGAGTGCAGATGCTATATCCCGACTTTAAGGAGCTACACGACGACAGATTGTTCCTGTTTAATCAAAATCTTACCGCTGGTGAATATATTTATGATTATTACGCGCGTGTGACGACCTCAGGTACATTCCGAGTCCTGCCAGCGGTTGCAAGTGAGTTGTATTTCCCAGAAATCTTCGGCCGTACCGAGGGGGGAGTGTTTACCGTGAAGCAGTAATGTTACTAATTTAGTAGCTAATTATTTGCCTATGAACAAACAATGCATCACAACAACATTTGATATTCCAGGGAAAAGCATTAAGTCTACTTTAGGTATGGTGAAGGGAATTACTGTGCGTTCGAGGTCCATTATTGGATCTTTCGGAGGTGCATTACAGACTATTGTGGGAGGAAACATTACACTCTTCACATCACTGTGCGAAAAAGCTCGCCAAGAGGCGTTTGACCTTATGGTAAAGCATGCGCAAGAGGCGGGTGCGAACGGTATTGTCGGTGTCCGCTACGACGCCACGGATGTAATGCAAGGAGTTACCGAGGTTCTCTGTTATGGCACGGCTGTTATCGTAGAATAATCATTTCTCAACAATTCTAATTGTGATTTGCTCCGTCTTGTCATGGATGGATGCCTTTATTTTGTATGTGCCAGTAGACTGTGGATTAAACGGTACGTTTGTACCCTCACCGACATACCTGCCATTTGCATACCATTTTGAGGAAGATGATGATTGAAGTTTAATCTGCATGTTCGGAGTATATTCAAAGGTGTCACCATCGTGGGGATTTGTGATTAGGGTTTTTTCAGACAAAATATCTTGAACTTTTTTAATATCATCTCTTGGAAGTCCATATTCCACAGAATTATTTATCGTGTAGGGAGTTATAAGAGAGAAATCAAGCGGAGTCTTTTTGTTGTAGTCCGAGTTGAGTAATAGCTCCATTGCGTCATGCCAGATTTTTCCTGCTCCTGAAGCACTGGTTATCTGACGCATAGGTTCGTTCTCTACGTTGCCAAGCCAGACAGTCACAAGAAAGTCAGGAGTAAACCCGATTGTCCAGGTATCGTGAAAGTCGCGTGAGGTGCCTGTCTTTACTGTGTAGTTGTCTTGAGGAAGATTGAGGTTACCGGCAAGTCCAAATTGTTCGACACCTGCAAGTCTGTCGTTGGTGATTTTATTTACAAGCTGGACATATTTTTCATCGGCCACTTTAACCTCACTTGAATATTTTTCCATCGGTGGAGTGATGGCTGGTAAGTCGCTGTTACCCTTGTATAGCTTCATAGGCGTAAGTACTCCCTTGTTGGCAAAAATAGTCATAAAATGTGAAAGGGTCAACGGATCCATTTCTAATCCACCGAGAGCGATTCCGTATTGATATGTGTCGATAGGTTGAATCGATATAAATTGCAGTGTCTTCTCAAGGAAATCATAAAAATCGTTTAGAGTTACATACTGCAATACCTTCACTGTCGGGACATTTAGACTGTTTGAAAGAGCCTGTCGCAGGGTGACAGTGCCTCGGTAAGCACCATCATAATTTTTCGGATAGAGTGGAAAACCATTGGCAATCGAAAACTTATACTCTCTGTCATCTACTGTTGAGTATGGACGTAAGCCTTTCTCGAAACCCTTGAGATAGATGAACGGTTTAATAGTAGAGCCTATTGGACGTGGCTTTACAGCCATATTGATAGCACCCCCGTCCAGAGTTCCTCTTGTGTCCGGAGTCCCGACAATTGCCAGTAGCTCATTTTCCGGTAATTTAATCACGACAATAGCTCCGTTTCTTCCTCCGTAACTCGATGTTTCAGAGATGTTGCGAGCCAAAATATTCCTTAGATTGTCAGTCAGATTCTTGTCGATAGTTGTTTCGCAGGATTTCATGCATGTAAGGAGGCTCTCCAGTTCAAAATCCGCACTTTGGATTGCTCTGTATGTCTTTATAACATTCAGTGTGTTGGTATCGGTAGAGACATTCAGTCTTTTTGCTATGACGTGAAGGGCTGAAATATTTGTGTTTTTCCAGGGATTCTGATTACTTGGATTTGAAATGGTGGCAATCAGAGAAAGCACCTCAGTATCGGTCAGGTCGTCAAGATTTTTTCCAAAGTATCCCCGAGAGGATTCGGCAAGACCCTGAATTTGATTTCCCATATACACAGTATTTCCATACATAAGAAGTATCTTTTCCTTGGAGGTGGAGAGCTCGAGTGAGATGGTATATATCATTTCCTCTAGCTTGTTGGGAACAGTCCGTTTCTGCTCATTACCCAATAGATTTTTGACCAACTGTTGTGTGATCGTACTTGATGCGCCAAAATCGTCAGTTCTTATGTATTGAACGATGGCACGTACGATACTTATCGGATTTATGCCGAAATGAACATAAAAATACTTGTCTTCCTTTTGTATAAGTAAAGTCTTTAGTCTGTCCGGCAAACTGTCAGTGTATATGGCGAAATTGTCTTTTAAATTGGGTCGTATGGCTATAATCTCACCATTGCGGTCCTTGATGACAACGGACTCAAGACTTCGGTACTTCTTGTGCAAGCTGATGGATAGGGTATAAAAAACTGCCAAAAAGATTGCCAGCACAATAAGAACTGATTTCAAGACCCTTCTTATATGCTTTTTTTCGGGTGGTAAATGCATTGTGACTTAGTAAGGCATATTGTACTATATTGTCTATTATGAAAGGCCAAAGATTAGTTGCTGAGTTTGCCGAAGCACGTAATTGGCACATGCAATTGCCCGACCACGTAGCGAAGTCAATTTCCATAGAATCTGCGGAGTTACTAGAACATTTTCAATGGGTAAGTCCTAAAGCTGAAGAAATAATTATTGACACAATTAAGCTTAAAGAGATTTCAGCTGAACTTGCTGATGTGCTCATTTACAGTTTGCATATGGCAAATTTGCTCAAACTTGATGCCGAGAAGATTATAGCGGAAAAGCTGAATTTTGCCGGGAAGAAATACCCGGTGAAACTTATGCGCAGTCGTTCAGCGGGCGAGCCCTACGCACACGATAAATATCTTGCCATTAAGCATAAGTATCGCGAGAGTAAAAAACATGGATGAATACTTCTGGAATAATGAGGACTTCAAGAAATTGAAGCTGGCTAATTCGATGCCGGAGCTTCTTACTGTTGCATTAGATATTTTGGATCGAATGCCTGACCCCGTGTCGTTGGTCACAGGACCGATATCTACCGGAGGGAAGGGTTCTATCCCAGAAAATCTCGCTGTATTTAAACAATATATTTCATACTTGCGAAGTACAG
>CAYHDB010000012.1:0-11612 GCA_964355335.1 uncultured Candidatus Saccharibacteria bacterium | reverse complement strand
ATCCCAGAAAATCTCGCTGTATTTAAACAATATATTTCATACTTGCGAAGTACAGGAAAAATAGTTTTCAATCAACTACCGTTTGAAGAGAAATTCGGTGAACTTGCAAACAGGTCAACACTTACGTATTACACTCCGATTCTCGACGACTTCTTTCTTCCAATTTTTAAATCCGGAAAAATCAAGGAAATGTGTTTTATCCCCGGCTGGGAATCCTCGACGGGTGCCAGATGGGAAAGCAACATGGCAGATAAACTAGGTATAAAAAAGACTCTACTTCAAAATCTGTAGACACCTGATGTCTACAGATTTTGGCATTTTGAAAATTGTGATATTTCTGTATAATTGCACGTATGAAGATTTCAGATGTAAGGGAGAAATATCTGGCATTTTTCGAGAAACGAGGACACACGATAGTTCCTTCGTCTTCTCTCGTGCCTGAGAATGACCCAACGACGCTATTTACAGGCAGTGGAATGCAACCGATGGTACCATACCTCCTAGGCCAGAAGCACCCATTAGGCACAAGGATTACCGATTCGCAGAAGTGTTTCCGCTCACAGGATATTGAGGAGGTGGGGGATAATCGACATACGACTTTTTTTGAGATGCTTGGCAATTGGTCCTTAGGTGACTACTGGAAAAAGGAGCAACTGTCGTGGGTTTTTGAGTTTTTGACAAAAGAGCTAGGTATTAATGGTGAAAAAATCTGGGTCAGTTGTTTTGCCGGGGATGAGAAATTTGGTCTTCCGAAAGATGAAGAATCGGCTGATATATGGAAAAGCATTGGAGTGCCCGCTGAGCGTATTTGTTTTTATGGTACAAAAAAGAATTGGTGGAGTCGCGCAGGTATTCCTGAGAATATGCCGGTTGGTGAGCCGGGCGGACCTGACAGCGAGATATTTTACGATTTTGGCATAGGACGTGGTCTTCACGAAAAATCAGAATGGAAGAGTGAGAAATGTCATCCAAACTGTGATTGTGGCCGATTTATGGAGATTGGTAACTCGGTGTTTATGGAATACCGAAAAATCCCTCCTGCCGAAGACGTCAGTGCTCCCTTTACGAAAGGGAGAATAAGTCACTCAGCTTTTGAGAAATTGCCTCAGAGAAATGTGGACTTCGGTGGGGGATTGGAGCGTATCACTGCGGCTGTGAATGACAATCCAGATGTTTTTACACTAGATGTTTTTGATAGTGTTGTTGCAAATCTTGAAAAACACACATCAGGGAAGTATACAGATGAGATTAATAAAAAATCCTACAGAATAGTTCTGGACCATATTCGTGCCGCGGTGTTTCTAATGTCAGATGGGGTTATGCCGAGCAATACTGATCAGGGCTACTTTGTCAGAAGATTGCTTCGAAGAGCAATCCTGCATTTGGACAAGCTCCACGTTGAAGGTAATCAACTTCACAATCCGCTCAATTCAATCGTGGACTCATATAAATTGCACTATCCAAATCTTGTAACCAATATGGGCGTCGTGGAGCAGGCTTTAAATCAGGAGGAACAGCAATTTAGGAAGACATTAACAGCGGGTTTGAGAGAGTTTGAAAAAGTCTCCAGTGGCAAGCAGGAAGTGACAGGTCAGGATTCATTTAATCTATACTCCTCTCAAGGTCTGCCTATCGATATGATTATTGATTTGGCGAAGGAAAAGGGAATGAGTGTGGATATTGATGGCTTTAATAAACATTTTGAAAGTCACAAGGAGCTTTCACGCGCGGGCTCAGAAAAGAAATTCAAAGGTGGTCTCGCCGACACTGGAGAAGTATCGGTTAAATATCACACCGCGACACACCTGCTCCATCAAGCGCTCCGAGAAGTACTGGGAGATGAAGTCCGACAAAAAGGAAGCAACATCACACCTGAGCGTTTACGTTTTGATTTTGCATTTTCGCGCAAGATGACTGACGAAGAGAAGAAAAAGGTGGAGGATATTGTCAATGAGAAAATAAAGGCGCATATGCCGGTACAAAAGGTTGTACTGCCTTTTGCAGAAGCCGAGAAAACCGGAGCTTTACACTTTTTCGGAGAAAAATACGGTGACCAAGTCAACGTGTATTTTATCGGAGACTCTATCGAAAAGGCCTACTCGAAGGAGTTCTGTGGAGGTCCTCACGTCGAAAACACATCTGTGATTGGTAATTTCAAAATTGCTAAAGAAGAGGCTGTCTCAGCCGGTGTAAGAAGAATCAAGGCTGTCATTGCCTAGATTTATATGTTTGTTCGATACCTGTCCGACTACTTCCAGGCGGATATCGAACAAAAAAGAAACCGGAGGAGGATTATACACCCGCCAATTTAATTGCTACAAACAAAACCGCAATTCCTAATATTGTCATAGCCGTAGTCCAAATGGTCGGGTGAGCGTGGTGACTTTCCGGCAATAGGTCGCTTGCTCCAATATAAATAAAAAATCCGGCGAAGAGTGCGAGCATAAGTCCAAGCATATTTTCAGGAAGAGTGAAGAATAAGGTCGAGACTATTCCAAGCACAGGAGCAATAGCGTCAGTCAGTAGCCAGAAAAATGCATCCTTAGCTTTTCCGTTGTTTTTAAGAATCATATTCACAGTATTGATACCGTCTGAGAAATCGTGGGTTAGGACTGCAATCGCAACTATGATGCCGACAGCGTCTGAGACTTGAAAGGCAAGACCTACAGCAATACCATCGAGGAAGCTGTGAATCGAAAGACTTCCCGCGCCCAGTATTCCACGCTGATGATTATCTCCTGTATCTTCGTCATGCCTATGTCCATGAAAGATGACAAGTCGGTCAAGAATCATGTAGAAGATGAAGCCAAGAGCCATGATGGATGTGATAAATGACACCCCGTAAAACTCCCCACCAAGTTCGATAGCCTCGGGAAGTAGGTCAAAAAAAGCTACTCCAATGACCGCTCCAGCGCTGAAACCCAGGATAAGATGAAGTCTGTCCTTAAAATGTAATGCAAACAATCCACCGAGGAGGGTGGACACAAAGGCGATAATTGTCGTTAAAACAAGCATCAATTTAAGGTTGCAATATACGTTGACTTTGAAAACTCATGATATCATATAAGTGTGGTTTTGAAGAGGACACATTCAAATCTTTTCTCGGCGTTATTTATTTCAGTATTTTCACTGTTTGTTTTTCCTCTGGACATATTGTCTGCCGAATCTTCTGTCGGTCCTTGTCCGTATACCTGGGAGAAAAATATCCGCATAGGCTCCACCGGTGATGATGTGTTTAAGCTTCAACAATTTCTCAATTCTGATCCCGGAACTATTATTTCCTCTACTGGAATTGGTTCATCGGGAATGGAGTCAAAGTATTACGGACCTAAAACAGCAGAGGCCCTAAAGAAGTTCCAGCAAAAATATATAGATGAAGTTCTCACGCCTGTCGGACTTTCTGTCGGCAGTGGATTTGTCGGTACACTGACTCGAACGAAATTGAATAGTCTATGTACCGCGAAGATTTTGTCGGCAGTCGAAAAGCCCGTCACTGTTGTTGAGGAAAACAAAGTTGCAATCGCACCTGAATCTGAAAGCATACTTACGCTAACAGTTCCGCAACAGCCTGCCTCCACACTTGCCCCAGCCGGTGCCGGTTGGGTGCCATTTACATCGGTTACACTTACTGCCGGTTCCAAAGACGTTACAGTATCCGGGATGACTGTCGAGCGTGTGGGTGTCGGAGCTGATGGCGCCTTTGATTCACTACAACTTGCTGACGAAGAAGAGAATGCCATCGGTGCATATAGAAGCCTTCGGTCTGACCACAAGGTTGACCTTGGTGACCCGTTTATCATACCCGCCGGTGAATCAAAGACAATCACAGTAATGGGAAATATGGCCACTGACCTCACTGATTATGACGGTCAGATGCCTGCGCTTAGGATTGTCGACATCAGATCTGACGCAAAGCTTTCCGGTACTTTACCTATTAGAGGTACATTTCAGACTGTGAACACTTCGCTAGTCATTGGCACGGCTCATTCCGCATTGTCTCAGAACGACCCGATGAATGCGACAAACCGTTATATCAATGATACCAATATTAAATTTTCAGGAATTAGACTTAGTGCGGATTCCAAGGAGGACCTGGATCTAGTCTCTATCACCTGGGAACAGACAGGGACGGCCGGGAGTGGGGATATAAAGAATATCAGAACAGTAGTAAATGGTGTCTCTTATCCGACAGAGGTCAGTGGCAAGAAATATACAGCAGTTTTTGATCCTCCTGTTCTTATAAAGAAGGGATATGCCGTTGATGTTCATATCGAGGGAGACATCGGCATAACAGGTTCGACTCGTACTGTAAAATTTGATATCCGCCAGTCCGGTGACATTTCATTGCTCGGAAAGAGCTTCGGATATTATGTCCTCATTTATCCTGACGGTGGTACGGCTGAGAGTGGCAATTCCGTATTTATAACCAGTGATGGTACGACTGACGGTAATGAAGGCAATCCTTTCTTCTCAGGCTCAGTAGTGACAATAAATCCAGGTACGTTCACGACCATCGGGAAGTAGTCGGTTAGTATGTTTGTTCGTCAAATATGTCAGGTTTTTTTTCATTCAAAAAGCCATATAAAAAGATTGGAGCCGTCATTGATATTGCCAGCCGAAGTGTCGGTGGAGCACTGTTTGAGGTGGTACCCAGTGGTGAAGTGAAACTACTGTATTCTGTGCGTGAAGCCATTTCATTTCAAAGAGAGCTGAAAGGTGAGGCCTTGATGTCCGCGATGAATAAATCTCTCAATACCGTTCTTCTTCATCTGGATAAGTACGGTCTGCAACATCTTCAAGCTAAGCGGAAGATACCGCACATTGTGGACAGGATAAATGTGACAATTTCCGCACCGTGGCATGCGTCAGAAGTAAAAATATTGAAAGAAAGCTTTGACAAAAACACTTTGATTTCTAAATCAAAAGTCGAAAATATGCTCGAATCAGAGGAATTGTCTTTTGAAAAAAGAATTTCCGGTGCAGATAAGGCAGATGCACGTTCGTTTGAACCCGTTGAAAGAAAAATCATTGAGGTTAGACTCAACGGTTATCCCAGCGGTGATCCGTTTGGAAAGTATGCGACCGACCTAGAGTTGCGAGTATTTGAAAGTGTAACGTCTCCAGAAATGCTGAAGGTCATAAGGACCGCAATCGAGCGAAGTTTTTCGGTTAAAAATGTTGCCTTTCATTCGTTTTCACTCACGGCATTTTCATCAATACGCGATATGTTTCCGTCTGTGGACAACTTTCTCATTGTCCAGATTGACGGAGAGATTACAGATGTGACGATTGTAAAGAAGGGCATTATTGCAGAAATGGTCAGCTTTCCGCCTGGTCACAATACCTTGCTTCGCATATTGGGGAACATTTGCAAGGACAGTCCAAATTGCACGCTTGAATCTTTGCTTACCTTGCACAAGGAGAAGGGGATTGCGGATGGTGACAAGATAAAGGTGGATACTGCAATTGAGGAGACGAGAGGTCGCTGGCTCAGCTATTTCAATTCCGCAATTTCCGGTTTTTCCGAGGAAATGTTTTTACCTAGAAATCTATTTTTATTCGAGGATTTGCCATACACTTCTCTTTTTGAGGATTTTCTAAAAAAAGCTGAGTCAAGCCAATTTACAATTACCGGTGAACCCTTCCTTATTAAAAGGATTTATGGTGACGGGCAAAGACGGTCTTCCAGGACGCAGGACAATTCGATTCAGAATGACCCTATATTATTTATGGAGGCTGATTTTTCGTGTCGTTTTACAGACAAATAATATTTTACAGTTTTCCACGACTTTAAACTCTTGCTTTGTGGTATAGTATCTGCAACACTATATTTTATAAATAAATGCCCAGAAACATTGTACAAGATGTTATTCCAAAGGGAGGTCGTCGCAGTATCCGCGATGTCTCTTCGTCATATACGGCTCGCGAATCGTCAAAAAAGGACGAAAGTGACGTTGAGGAGGAAAATGTCGAGTATGAAAAGCCGGTTCGTAGGCAGTTGCAGTCTGCTCGCACAGGTAACGACCACTCCAGATTTTTTCTCTGGCTTATTAGCGCAGTAGCCATCTTGGTACTCACTTTTATTCTCGCTAGCTTTTTTTCTGGCGCGACCGTCAATGTTGTTCCCACATCCCAATCCATTTCCGTAAATTTGGATCTTATCGCTAAAATAAAACCACTACCGACTGAGCTAGGTTTCACTCCTTTAAGTGTCGTAAAGGACAAGGATATGACAGTGACGGCAGACAGTGAACAGAAGATGGAGACCAAGGCTACCGGCAAGATTATTGTTTACAATAATTACAGTGTGGGAGTACAGCGTCTTGTAAAAAATACTCGTTTTGAAACCCCGGACGGACTCATCTATAGGATTACAGAATCAGTGACGGTGCCCGGACGACACACTGTGTCCAATCAAATTGTTCCCGGAAGTATCGAGGTAGCAGTAGTTGCTGATATGGTAGGAAGCGAATACAATATCGGACTTACGGATTTTACAATTCCTGGATTTAAGTCTGACTCAAATAGATTTGCAAGTTTCTATGCCCGTTCCAAGACTCCAATGACCGGAGGGAAGATAGGTGTTGAAAAGGTTATTTCACCGGACAAGGCTCAGGAGATTAAAAAGCAATTGCAGAAAGAATTGACTGAGGCAATTTTGGCTGAGATACGTTCAGGGGTTCCGGAGGATTCTGTATTTTACGAGTCGGGATACAACATTACCTTTGAAACTATTCCGTCCGGTAGCAAAAAAGACAGTAATGAAGTGACAGTACGAGAAAGGGCGCGCGCAACAGCTTTTGTATTTAAGAAGGATGATTTGGCTAAGTTTATTGCCCAGGGAACACTTAAGTCGTTTGATTCGTCTCCGTTGACGATACAAGGTGCAGAGCAGGTTGATTTCGTTCTTAAGTCTCCTCTAAGCTTTGATTCTGCAGTAGCTGGCCCGATTAGATTTGGATTGAAGGGCAACGTGACTCTGATCTGGAAGGTTGATGAAGCTAAATTGCAGTCTGACCTTGCAGGAATAAGTAAAAAGATGCTTACAGAAATTATTGGTAAATATTCCTCAATCAAGTCTGCGGAGGCTGTCGTCAGACCAATCTGGAAGGGGACATTTCCCAAGGATATTTCAAAAATAAAGGTGGTTATCTCCAAAATCTAGTAGTCGAGTGTCTGTTCTGCGGACACAAAGGTATTGCTTTTCTATCATTTTCGTGTATAGTGTTTGTGTCGTAGTTTCTCAAGGTGATTCTGAAGTTTTTAGCTTTAAGGCATATTATTGAGAAAGGGGGTCGTACGATGTTATTATAGGAATTTCATTTTTCTCAATATGGCAAAGAAGCTATACGTCGGAAACTTGTCTTACGGTACCACAGCTGATTCACTCAAGGCCGCCTTTTCTAAGGTTGGAACTGTCGTGTCAGCAAATGTTATCTCTGACAAAATGACCGGCCGCTCACGCGGATTCGGTTTCGTAGAAATGGAAGACGCGGATGCCGAGAAGGCAGTGTCTACTATGCACGGAACTGATCTTGATGGTCGCACATTGACCGTCAACGAAGCTCGCCCTATGGCAGAACGTCCTCCTCGCCGAACTGGCGGAGGTGGAGGTTATGACAACAGAGGTGGGGAAGACCGTCGCTCGAGCTACTAATGATCAGTTTGTAGTTTTTAGTTGGCAGTTGCCAGTTAAGAACGAAAGCCAAAAACTCCCCGATTTTCATCGGGGGAGTTTTGTATTACTCAAATTACATAGGTCTGGCCTATGTAATTTGACAATGACTGCTATTTATGATAGGGTGCGAACAGTGTTTGTCACTGTACCGGGAGGTACAGAACTCGACAAATCAATAGAAAACCTAGTAGAAGGAAGGATAATCGGATGAAAAAGCTAATGTTGGCTGTGTTTGCGTTCGCTGTGCTTATGTTGAACGTGTTGGCGACCGAGTCTGTGATTGTCTGCAAGACCCTCACTGACGGATTCAAGACTGTGCTCGATGAGCACAATGGCGAGTACAAGTGGTATGGAAGTTACCCGATTCAGACGGAAGGTGAGTTTTCAAGCTCATACACCTCCGCACGGAGTGGCTTCGACTATTTTGTCGTTGTTAACCAGGTTGGAAAGGAACGATTGCTTCGGGCTGACCCACTGCCGACCGTTATCACTGGCTTGTCGACTGATGAGCTGGTGTTGATCGATTCGAAGGCTTCAGAGGTCTTTCGAGTGCATCTAGAGACAATTGGTTCGGTTGTGACATATCAGAATGACATCGCAGGACCGTCAGGTTTTGTTGAAGCAAAATGGCATACTGGTACTGTGACAATTGATGGTCAGATGGTCTATGTGAACGTGAGGTACAAGGCAACTACTCGGTACCCCGCGATTCAGCTCACTTGGGGCACTAGAGCAACATTTGGCCAAGTCGGCAATGAGACGGAGAGGTTCGACTGCCCGCCACCAGTTGCAAAGCAGAAGATGAAGGTATGGGTAACGAAGCAAACATATGTGACAGTGTCAGGTGCCAAGCAAACAGATCTGGCGCAATACGTCGTGGACATTAGTGGTGTGAACGGACCCGTACGACTGACTGGATTGCCAGGTTTACTTGAGAGGCAGTACGGTAAAGGCACTGACCTCACAAACATCGGTCTGTACCGCAATGGAATCAACATAACTACAGGTTCCAACGTGCTAAAACCAGGCGAGCTGGGCGACTTCTACCAAATCACAGTTGACGGAGATGGCACTGTCTTGAAATTAAGTGATGCTGATTGTAAGGACGGGAAAGTCATATTGTCACTTCAGACAGATGTTAGGAGCGGAATCATGGGTCAGTACTCATGGAAGTTGAAAACACACCGTGCACCTTACGAAGTAAAGGCTGTTATGGTCGATACTGGCGAGGCTGTCGATGTCGAGATTGTGCCATCGGTCGGTTCAACTCTCATCGTTGAAACATCAGGGGCGCTTACGATTGGAGAGGATCCAGGGCCTAATCCTCAATCAGCTGAAGTCGCACCGGGAGCTGTAAATGTCACGGTGTTCGCCGGAAAGGTTTGGGCATCAGTTGAAAGCCAGCAGTTTCAGACACTTGGTCTGAAGTTCACAGGGTCAAGTGTTGATGCGATCAAGGATCGACGATATCGGGTTTGGATTGGCTCAAAGCAGATTGCCGAAGGGTACTTCCTTGGCAAAACTGGATCAAAATCCATCATCTCGTCAGTCGTTGTTTCAGTCAGCCAGTCACAGTCGTTTAAGGTGACAGTTGATGTGTCGGAGGAAGCACACGATGGAGATACAATCTCTGTCGCCTACAACGACCTCGCTCCGGAGGACACCACGTCGTTCGGGCTTACGGGAGGTATGGTGATTCGGGCAGTCAGCAACGGCGTTCCTGTTGCAGGCCACACATTCACCGTCAGGAAAAGTAATCCTGGCACAGGTGGTGGCGGTGGTGGCCCGGTTGAGCAAATTGGCACCGTATCGGTCACGCATTCCGTATATGATCCCGGTTCGTCTCAGACTAGACAGGTTGGGACAAAAAAGTACCGATGCTCAGGCGTGAAGGCGACAATTGGATCGTTAGAAAACGGTCTGTTCGATCACATCACGTTTACCCAGAACGGTACGGCAACTCCGGCAGATTTGGAAAATGTTGTTGTGGTGGTGAATGGAGTGGAACATGTCACAACAATTCTAGGAGCTCAGAACACAATCGGTGCCCGATACACTGCACAGTTCACAAACAATGTGCTCGTTGTGACAGGTAACTCAGTAGATGCCTACATTGAATGTGATCTGAAGTCATCATCCGCTGGCAAGACTGTGAGGATGGACATTGTTGAAAGCACAGACATCAGATTCGTAGGTCAGACCAGTGGAAAAGAGATGCTTGTGCAAGCACTCACAGTCCAGTCTGGTGCAGGGAGTACTTCATCGTACTTCACCGGCGGAGTTCCATGGTTTAGCGGTTCGACACTTACTGTCGAGCCGGCAGTTGTGAGACCTCCGACACCTCCACCGACACCTCAGCTGGTTGTGGAGACGATCCCTACTCCAGAGGTCGAGAAAATCACCTACTACGCCGGGGAAAACCTGTGGTGTATGGTGAGTTTCAAGACATCTGTGGTCAGCAAGGTCAATCGGGTGGAGTGGACAATTCCAGGCACACATATGTATTTCGACGATACATTGAACGTGTTCTGGAACTCTGATCGCACGGGAGTTGCATTTAAACTCCTTACTCTTCCAGAGGAGTTCCGTGAGAAGACTTTGACGGAACTTCGAGGATTCATGGAGGGTGTCCAGGTCACTATTGGCCTGTACAACCTCCATTACTAGGTTTGTCTCAAGTACACTCAAGCTCGCGCGCGTTTATCGCCCGCGAGCTATTTTTTTACAACAAAACAAAACTGCCAAGGCAATTCCTTGGCAGTTTTTAAATGTGGTGTAATATGCTATTTGTCTTCTTTGCGGAGGGCGCGAGCGCGGTCGGTACGTGTGAGGAATTGCTTACGGAGACGAACAGACTTTGGGGTTATTTCTAGATACTCATCTTCTTGCATAATTTCTAGTCCTCTTTCAATAGTAAGGCGTAGTGGGGGAATAATAAGAATTGCGTCATCATTTCCCGACATACGAACGTTTGTAAGTTGTTTGTTCTTGGTGGGGTTCACATCCAAATCATCGCCCTTGGTCACGTTACCGATAATCATACCTTCATAGACAGGAGTTGCAGGGTCAATATATATAATGCCCCGTTCTTGAAGATTCCAGATTGAATAGGCGAGTGCGGTACCATTTTCCATAGAAATCATTGAACCGAAAGAGTGCTTTTCGATGACACCTGCATACGGCTTGAAGCCGATAAAGCGCGAAGAAAGCAAACCTTCGCCCTTGGTATCAATCACGAACTCACCTCTGTAGCCTAGGAGTCCTCGTGTAGGAATTACAAAGGTTAGGCGAGCAATGTTCTCGTGTTCCTTGTGTTCCATGAGAATTCCCTTGCGACGTGACAATTTCTGAATGACGGAGCTGGAGTTTTCGGTACGAACATCAATGATAGCCTCTTCAAATGGCTCGCTTTTCACACCATCAATATCCTTCACAATAACTTGTGGCTGTGACACCTGTAGCTCAAAACCCTCACGACGCATATATTCCAGCAGGATTGAGACGTGAAGCTCACCACGGCCATACACCTTGTAGACATCTCCGTTTGAAAAATCCACCTTTAGACCGACATTCACCTCAAGTTCCTTTTCTAGACGAGCGCGGATTTGTCTTGTTGTAACAAGTTTTCCTTCGCGTCCGGCAAGAGGGGAATCATTGACCAGGAAGTTAAGCGAAATGGTCGGTTCATCGACTGCGATAGCAGGCAACGGGACTGTACTCTCAGAATCAGTAATTGTTTCTCCGATATAGATGGTAGGTAGACCCGCAACCATGACAATGTCTCCGGCACCCGCCTCAGACACCTCCTTTCGTGTAATACCTTCAAAGGTGAAGAGCTTCGTGATCTTACCGCTCTCTATTTCATCACCTGTCGGTCTTTTTATAAATATAGTCTCTCCTTGCTTTATAGTACCGTCATAGATTCTTCCTATGG
>CAYHDB010000011.1:0-25407 GCA_964355335.1 uncultured Candidatus Saccharibacteria bacterium | reverse complement strand
GAAAGTCGGAAAGCTTATTAACTATGTGATGAAGAAGGGAAAGAAGAATACCGCCCGCACAATAGTGTACGCTTCTTTTGATGTCATAAAGGAATTGGCCAAGACAGAGAATCCAGTGGAGATTTTCGATACAGCTTTGAAGAATACCGGCCCGGTCATGGAAGTACGCTCACGCCGAGTCGGTGGAGCCAACTACCAAGTACCTGTCGAAGTTCGTCCTGAACGACGTCTCGCTCTCTCTATGAGATGGATTATCGAAGCCGCCAAGAGCAAGAAAGGCAAGCCTATGCATATGCGTCTCGCCGATGAGCTTTTCGCAGCCTCAAAGAATGAAGGCGAAGCGGTCCGAAAGCGTGAAAACACTCACAAGATGGCCGAGGCCAACAAGGCGTTTGCCCACTTTGCTTGGTAGTCACCACGGTCTTTTTGCCCAATTTCTTCGTTACTCCTTCCGCATGCTCCCGCGCAGTACTATTCGTACAGCTTGGTCGCATTGCTCAGTCGCGCCTCGAACTCGGCCAAAAATCCTCGAGGCTTGAATTCCTACCCTTATGCAATACTTTAAAATAATAAGTTTTCTTGTTGTAGCAGTCATTATGTTTTTTGTATTTAATCAGAAGAGTGAACCAAAATTCTGGGAGTTTTTTGCAGAAAATGATACGGCAATTTTTGCAATCATATCGGGTAAAGAACCGATTGCCGAGGAGTTAACTTCCAGACTTAAAGAAATTGACGGTTATTTGGTCTGGTCAATTGGAGGTTCTGTTGCCGACGCCAAAAGAGATTTTGTGATTTCCGCAGGCGGTATAAAAAATTCTTTTCCTGTCGTAACAAATCTCTATAATTCCGCACCCAAAAATTTAGATCATTGGAATTTTATAGCTTTTAGTCCAAAGACTGATACAAATGAGATTCAGTTCGGGGGTAAATCACGTAAAGTTGACGATATCTATTTTACAATTGAAAAACCAGATGATAAATATGATATCGCTGTGTATATAAATAATTATGATAAAGGTACCGATGATCAGATTGTGTACCTTTTCCTAGATTCGTTGCTCGGAGAATACAATGTTGAAATAAAATTGGGGGGAATCGATATTTCTGATTTGGGCGGTAAAGATACCAATACTCTCTTGCCTTTGAAGCAGCTTGGTAATTATGTAAAGTAGTAAAGGAAAAAAAGGGGCAAAGGTGTTAGATAACTTTTTTCAATTTTGTCCCAAATAGATGCCGTGATACAATTTTGGAAATGGCGAAGAAGATTAAAACTATTGACGATAAGATAGATGACCTTGCAGCGATGACACAACGAGGCTTTTCAGAATTGGAGTCAAAAATGTTCAAAGGATTTGCCAATGTTCACGAAGAGATTAAAGAAGTAAAAGAAACAGTGGATAGAATTGAATACAGGGTAAACACTCACGATAGAAGGATTGAAAATCTTGAGGACAAGGTGCGAGTTATCGGTACGAAGATTGGATTGCAGAAGGCCTGATCAATTTTGCTTTTTTCCTCAATATAAGTTACTCTATTGGCACGCTAATCAGCGCTTTTTCTTTTATTTAACTAGAAGCTAACAGCTAAAATCTAGAACCTATTTTATGAATCGTGATTATCCACTTGAGAAGGTAAGAAATTTTGGGATTATAGCCCATATCGACGCCGGTAAGACCACCACATCCGAGCGTATTTTGTTTTACACGGGTATGATTCACAAAATTGGTGAAGTGCACGAAGGTGAGACTACTACAGACTGGATGGAACAGGAAAGAGAGCGAGGTATCACTATTACAGCCGCGGCTATTACATGTTTCTGGAATCCGACCTACATGCCTAAGGCTGATAATTCCAAGAAGCACCGTTTCAATATTATCGATACCCCAGGACACATCGACTTTACCGTAGAGGTGAAGCGTTCGCTTCGCGTACTCGACGGCGCTGTCGTCGTGTTTGACGGAGTGGCCGGTGTGGAACCGCAGTCAGAAACCAACTGGCGTTATGCCGAAGAGGGAAAAGTGCCTCGTATTTGTTTCATCAACAAGATGGACCGAATGGGTGCATCCTTCGAGTTTTCATACAAATCAATTCTCGAGCGACTTTCAAAGAACGCCGTTCGAATGCAACTTCCAGTAGGTCTTGAGGAAAACCATGAAGGTGTCATCGACTTGCTCAAGATGAAGGCTTACTTCTTCGAAGGTGAGAAGGGAATGAACGTCATCGAAAAAGAAATCCCCGCAGAATATCTTGAGGATGCAAAGAAATATCGCCATGAACTGGTGGAAAGGATTGTCGAAAACGATGACTCCTTGATGACGCAGTATTTGGAAGGGAAGGAAGTGGCCATCGATGTTTTGAAAGCGACTCTTCGAAAAGCTGTTATTGCCAATAAAATTTTCCCAGTATATACAGGTTCGGCATTGAAAAATATCGGAGTTCAGCTTGTTCTGGATGCCGTTGTTGATTATCTGCCGGCACCTTCCGACCTTGTCGCAGTCAAAGGTCTTGATCCTCGCAGTAACGAAATCATTGAAAGAAAACCATTGGATAGTGAGCCATTCTGCGCTTTGGTATTCAAATTGCAGGCTGACCCGTTCGTCGGACAGTTGAACTTCTTCCGTGTTTATTCAGGTACGGTAGAATCGGGAAGTTATATTTACAATTCCACCACAGGAAAGAAGGAACGACTTGGACGTATCGTGCGTCTTCAAGCAAATGAGCGAGAAGAGGTGAAAAAGGTTTTTGCCGGAGAAATTGCCGCCGCTGTCGGTCTAAAAGAAGCTCGCACCTCACACACGCTTTGTGATGAGGCCAATCCTATCATTCTTGATCCGATTAAGTTTGCCGAGCCAGTCATCTCTATGCGCATCGAGCCGAAGACCAAGGCCGACCAGGAGAAGATGGGTTTTGCTTTGAAGCGCCTTACCGATGAAGATCCTACCTTTAGAGTATTTTCCGATGCTGAGACAGGAGAGACTGTTATCAAAGGTATGGGAGAACTCCAGCTTGAAATCATGGTGGATCGAATGAAAAGAGAGTTCAGCGTGGAGGCTAATGTCGGTAAACCACAGGTTGCCTACAAGGAAACTATTCAAGGCGCAGCCGAAGCAGAGTATAAATACATCAAGCAATCCGGAGGAAAAGGTCAGTACGGTCACGTGAAGCTCAATATCAAACCTCTCGAGCCGGCTCCTGAGAAGATTCCGAAAAACGTCAGTCGATATGATGATTTTGAGTTCGTGAACTCGATCAAGGGAGGTGTCATTCCGAACGAATTTATTCCTGCCGTTGAAAAGGGTGTTCGTGAAGGTATGGAACGTGGAGTTGTGGCTGGATACAAACTGACCAACATTTCTTGCGAACTTACATATGGTTCGTATCACGATGTCGACTCCTCTGAAATCGCTTACAAGATTGCTGCTTCGCAGGCGTTTCAGGATGCCGCCAAGCGCGCACGTCCTGTCATTCTCGAGCCGATTATGAAGGTTGAAGTTGTGACACCGGAGAAATTCGTCGGAGATGTCACGGGTCACCTTTCATCTAAACGTGCTGCGATCGAGGATGTCGGAGATAGAGGTCTAAACAAGGCAATTAACGCGAAAGTTCCTCTTGCCGAAATGTTCGGATATATCACCACTCTTCGTTCTATGACAGAGGGACGTGCCGGATACACTATGGAATTTGATCACTATGAGGCAGTTCCAAGTAATGTTGCTCAGACAATTATCGAATCAAGAAAATAATTTTAAAAAACAGCCCCCGTTCCGCTTTGCGGAACGGGGGCTGTTTTCTTGCGTTTTATTTTTTGTGGTCTAAGATGTCTAAAGTTTTGTTCCTCGACGTTTTCAACGTAAACCTCAACCCATTCAAACGTATGAATATTGTTCACGGCAGTCAGGCTGACGGTTGTCACTCCAGCAAAGGCACCTACTCTGTCGAAGACTTGGTCATGACCGTCATTGTGGCCTTCATTTCTTCTTTGGCTGTGTACGGTATAATCTCCAGTCTGTATTTATTTGGAGTTGTGATTGGTTTCATCTGCCTTTTTTGGCTCGGTTTTTCGTTTGCTCAGATGCCGGCGAGGGTACCCGGTGACTTGATTATGTCTCTCGCTACGCTTTTCGGCTTTTACAAAGGAGTTCAGTCCGAGTTTGGAGCAGATCCATTGATAGCCCTGGTCATCACGGGTGTCGGCGCTGTCCCTCTTCTCTGGGGATTCTTCGATGGTATGAAGCGACTAAATGAAACTGAGCGGTCAAAGTTGACATCAGAGATGGATGATTCTGTCGGAATCATATTTTTGTCCGTCGTTGGTTTCCTGTTTGAGTACGTCCTTGGGATTATCCCATACCTTGGTTTACCCCTCGGGCTTGTGTGTGCGTTGATTGTCGGATATGTGCTTGGTTCGGTCCAGCTTCCGTCGTGGGGTAAATTCGTGGCCGCGTCTATCTCTTTGGCCGGACTCGCCCTTGGACTCAAGGTGCAATTGTCCGAGTTAAGTTTTTGGACGGTAGGAATGATTGTCGGTACCTTGGCCTCCGCGGTCGCTCTTTGTTTTGGGATGTATCGTGCCAATTGTCATGTCCATGAACGTGAAGCCACCGCAAGGGGAGAGAGAAGGGCTTACACGGGAGATTTATCCGGCGACTCTGACGAGTAGAATTGAACCCTTATTTTTGTCTTAACCGTCCTTTCGGGGCCGGTTTTTTTGTACCCGTTATACAGTGGTTGACTTACTTTTCCTTTCTGATAATATGTTTTCTATCGCTTTGCGAGTTCTTTTTGTTTATGTTCTGCTTTGCGGGACCGACAAGAAGCGCAATTTATTAGTTTATTAACGTCGTGTTAGTTGTCTGATTCAAGCAAGTTCTCGCGCGTTTGATTTAGGCAAGTACATGATAAATTAAAAACAACATGGCAGAATTTAATCGTTCCAAGCCCCATGTCAACGTAGGTACAATCGGCCACGTCGACCACGGCAAGACCACGTTGACCGCCGCGATTTTGAATTCACTTCATCTCGCCGGCCACACGGTCAAATTGAAGAAAGTTGACGAAATTGACTCCGCGCCTGAAGAGAAGGCTCGAGGTATTACTATCGCGCTTTCTCACAATGAGTACGAAACAGCTACTCGCCACTACGCTCATATTGATGCTCCAGGTCACGCGGACTACATCAAGAACATGATTACAGGTGCCGCTCAAATGGACGGTGCTATTCTCGTGATTGCAGCTACTGACGGTGTTATGCCTCAGACTCGTGAACACGTCCTACTTGCAAAGCAAGTCGGAGTGCCAAAAATCATCGTATTTCTAAACAAGGTAGATATGGTTGGGGATAAGGAACTCGTAGACCTCGTTGAAGAGGAAGTACGAGAGCTTTTGACCAAGCAAGGATATGATGGAAAGGATGCCCCGGTTATCCGCGGTTCAGCTTTGAAAGCTCTTGAGGCTACATCAAAGGATGATCCATGGGTTTTGAAGGTTTTGGAACTCGCAAATCAGCTCGATACCTATATTCCGGTTCCAGTTCGAGAGACTGACAAGCCATTCCTTATGCCTATCGAAGACATTTTCTCAATCGAAGGCCGTGGAACTGTTGTCACCGGAAGAATTGAACGTGGACTCATCAAGGTTGGTGAAGAAGTGGAAATTGTCGGTATCAAGCCTACAGCAAAGACGACTGTGACCGGTATTGAAATGTTCAACAAATCTCTTTCAGAAGGTATGGCTGGAGACAATGCCGGTATCCTCCTCCGAGGTACAAAGAAAGAAGATGTACACCGTGGACAGGTTTTGGCTAAGACTGGTTCTGTCACCCCTCATACCGATTTCGAAGCGGAAGTTTACGTTTTGAAGAAGGAGGAAGGAGGCCGACACACACCATTCTTCACTGGATACAAGCCTCAGTTCTATATCCGAACAACAGACGTTACCGGAGATGTGACATTGCCTGAGAAGACCGAAATGGTTATGCCAGGGGATACCATCACATTCAAGGTTAAGCTTGTTGCCCCGGTCGCTCTAGAAGAGAAACAGCGTTTTGCCATCCGCGAAGGAGGTAAGACTGTCGGAGCCGGTGTCGTTACTAAAATAGTTGCTTAATCAGTTTATAATGCCAACTAAAGCGACAACAGAAAAGACAACCAAGCCAAAGGCTCCTGCGAAAGCAAAAGCCAAGGTTGCGGTAGCGCCAAAGAAGGACGCCGTAGCTAAGCTTCGCATTCGTGTGCGTGCTTATGAGAATAAGATTCTTGATGCTTCGGTGAAGCAGATAATGGATACAGCTCTTCGCTTCGATGCGAGTATCTTGGGTCCTATCCCGCTTCCTACGGAAATCAAGAAGTATACCGTCAATCGTTCGGCTTTCGTCTACAAAAATGCGCGAGAACAATTTGAGATGAGAGTGCACAAGCGATTGATCGATATCATAAATCCAAACGCGAAAATTATAGAATCTTTGACCAATCTTTCGCTTCCCTCTGGAGTGAATATTGATGTGAAGATGATGTAAGGTGAATTTGCCAACGAAAAAGCCCGGCGCTAGCCGGGCTTTTTCGTTGTTGCAAAACCCTTATCCCGCTGAAGTTTTGCCATATTCAGTGACAGAAAAATATATAAAACCAATTTTAGCAATTTTGCAAATACAACACGCGGGGCCGAATAGGCCAACCCTAACGGGCGAAGCGTGTTGCCTAAATCCTACAAGCAAAACTTCGGCTGGGATAACAAGCGAACCAGAAAAGAAAAATAAAAAGCCGCCCAGTGGCGGTTTTTTCGTGGATTGTGAAGGTTAACCCACATAAGTTATAATGTATTTATGAAAATCAATGCTAATCTCACTAAAATTATCGGTAGGAGTGAGGATAAAAAATGGGTTGCTCTATCGAGGGACAGAAGTAAGCTTGTCGGTTCAAACAATAGCCTGGAGAAATTGAGGGAGGAGCTAGGCACTAAAAAGGACAGTGTGGTTTACATGAAAGTTCTGTCTTCCGACACTGAGTTTGTCTTTGTGGTGTAGATGACTACTATAAAATCTAAAAAATACGACTATACGGGTAAGTGGGGATTGGATGGCGTGATATATCGACCAATTATTGAGGTCGATGTTTCAAATGGAAGTAACAAAATATCATTTCTCGCTTTGATCGACTCAGGTACTGATGGAACTATCTTGAATCTTGAGATTGCGCATGCGCTAGGGATAGACATAAGTAAGTGTGAAGAAACTAAGGTTGGTGGTATAGGTGAAATGGAAGGGTTCATCTCAACGGTTACGTTAGCGGTCCCAGATTTCAATGTATTAATGGAAGATATTACTGTAACTTTTATTAAAAATTTACCTTTTGATGTGTTGTTAGGACAGAGAGATTTTTTCAATAAGTTTAAAATAACTTTTGAGAAAAAGAAGAATAGGTTTGAGCTTGTTAAGGTAGCTTAAAGGGCATTTAGAGAGAATATTATGCAATAATTTTATTGTGTCTTTGAGGGGCCTGACCCCGATTTTTTGGCGATCATGACGTTTATAAATAAAATTCCCCGATTTGGGTCGGGGAGTATACGAGGGCTATCTAAACGAAACAACCTTTGATGGGTTTTGTTTTGCTGCCTGTGCAACATCTGCCATCATATAACGTGTAGCGTGCCTCCAGACCCTCTGACTCGATTCGGAGTTCCAAAAAAGAACAACATGCTTGCAAAGGTCTTTTGGCGCGACATCTAATGAATGCGCCCACCCTATGACGTTCCAACTCCCTCTTAGTTTAAACATTGCGTCAATAGCGTTTTCCGGTGAGTCGAGGTATCGCGCACTTTCGTTTTTTTGGAAACAAGTAGGGCTAATTTTCGGTACAAGATTTTCAATCTCTTCGGTTTCCATAAGGATAAGGATGTTTCAATTGTCACCAATCTTTCCGAATTTAAGCAGAGGTTTCTCTTTTTTGCAAATCTTAAGATTAAGAGTAAGATTTTGACTTTTTAACCGCGATTTGTTAGGCTACTACCCACTGTTACTTTACGGACGTTATGGATGTAATAGGAACCGCCGGGCATGTCCCGTGTTCAATCATATGAAATTTCTCTTAGGCACAAAATTAAGCATGGCCCAAGTTTGGGGTGAAGACGGCAAAGTGACGCCTGTCACTGTTGTTTCTGTGTCTCCAAACGTTGTGACCCAAGTAAAGACCGCCGAAAAGGATGGTTATACAGCCGTACAGGTTGGTTGGGGAGAACGCAATAAGAAAAACATCAGCAAGGCAGTACAAGGCCACGTGAAGGACCTGGGCAATTTTGCAGGACTCAAAGAGTTCCGAATTGACAGTTCCGCTTCTCACACAGTAGGTGAAAAGATAGATGCATCGATTTTCAAAGCCGGGGACGCTGTAGTTATTTCCGCCATTTCAAAAGGAAAAGGTTTCCAGGGAGGTGTGAAGCGACACGGATTTGCCGGAGGACGACGTACACACGGTCAGAAACACTCAGAGCGTGAACCAGGAGGTATCGGAGGTGGAGGACGCGCCGGAGGACGTGTGGCGAAGGGTATCCGCATGGCAGGACGCATGGGAGGTGACCGTATTACTGTGAAGGGTGTAAGGATTGTCCAATCAGATGCAACCAAGAATATTATTTTGGTAAGCGGAGCTGTTCCCGGTCGTCGCGGAACGCTAGTTGAAATTCGCGAAGCGAATTTCAACAAAAAGTAAAAAGTTATCAAGTTCATCAAGTTTTTAAAGTAAGAATCAGACTTTATAACTTGATAAACTTTAAAAACTTGATGAACTAAAAAACATGGAAACAACAGTTTACAACCAGGCAGGCAAAGAAACAGGAAAGTTCACTCTTCCGGAAAGTGTTTTCGGTTTGCCTTGGAACTCGGACTTGGTTCACCAGGTTTCCGTATCAATGGAAAGCAACAAACGAACACCTGTAGCTCACGTCAAAGACCGTGGAGCCGTTCGTGGAGGAGGAAAGAAGCCATGGAGGCAGAAAGGTACAGGACGCGCCCGTCACGGGTCTAGCCGTTCACCAATCTGGGTTGGTGGAGGTATCACTCATGGACCGACAAACGAAAAGAATTATGCCCGCAAAGTAAACAAAGATATGAAGTCGAAGGCTCTTGCCGTCGTTCTTTCAAAGAAATTCAAGCAGGGAGAAATCATTTTTGTGGATAGTATTTCATTCACAGATTTCAAGACAAAGGAGGCAAGAAAAGTTCTTGAGGCTTTGGGTAAGATAAAGGGTTTTGAAAGACTGACGACCAAGTCAAAGAATGCTATTCATATTGCACTACCAAAGAAGGATGTGAAGATCGAAAGAAGTTTCCGTAATTTCAGCAAGCTTTCAATAGGCGAACTCCGAAATATCAATGTTTTGGACACGCTAGGAAAGAAATATATTTTGATTGTCGATCCGAAGGAATCAGTTAAGATTCTTGAGTCCAAGATCTAATGTCTATTTAATATCATGGCAATCCTTAATTTAAAAAAGAATAAGAAAGAGACCGTCGCTCCAGCAAAGACCAAGAAATTGGTTGTTTCTGTTGCAAAGGAGGCGAAGCCGGCTGTTATCGGAGGTCACACTAAGACTTTTGATTCCCATGTCATTGTCCGCCCTCGCGTTACCGAAAAGGCAAGTATGCTTTCAGTAAACGGTGTAACTGTCGTCGTGTTTGAAGTATCGAGTCGTGCCAATAAGCGAAATGTGGCGGATGCGATACACGGATTGTACAAGGTGACACCGACAAAGATTGCCATCGTACCGATTCCCGCAAAACGAAAGTTTGTCCGAGGACATATGACAAAAGGCACCACAGGTTATAAGGCTTACGTTTATTTGAAGAAAGGAGAGAAGATAGACATTATATAAGTTCAAAACGCAAAACGAAAAGCGTAAAATTACAGAAAAGACAAACAGCATATAATTTTTAGTTTTTCACTTTAAGTTTTTAGTTTTATGAAATCCTACAACCCCACATCAAAATCCCGACGTCACATGACCACCATTTCTTATGGGGATATTTTGACTGCATCTGAACCTCACAAAGCTCTTACCTTCGGACGAAAGCGACACGTCGGACGCAATAACCGTGGCCGAATGACGACTCGCCACAAGGGAGGTGGACACAAGAGATTGTATCGAGAAATCGATTTTACACTCGAGAAGCGTGATATTCCCGCAATCATTGAGACTATAGAGTATGACCCAAACCGAACAGCATTTATCGCTTTGGTTTGTTACAAAGACGGTGAAAGACGATATGTCATTCTTCCTAAGTCAATGAAGGTTGGTGATTCGTTTATAATTTCCGAGAATGCTCCTCTTACACCGGGAAATCGTTTGCCTTTGAGAAAAATCCCAATCAACACTTTTGTATACAACGTGGAGCTAAAGATGAATGGTGGTGCCAAAATAGGCCGTTCAGCAGGTAACTATGCCGAGGTTATTGCTCAGGACGCTGGATATACGCACATCAAGATGCCTTCAACCGAAGTTCGAAAGATTATCGATACAGCATGGGCGTCAATCGGTGAAGTTTCCAATGACGAAAATCGTTTGGTTGTTATCGGAAAGGCCGGACGTTCACGATGGCTTGGTATCCGACCGACTGTTCGAGCAAGCGCTCAAAACCCTGTCGACCACCCATACGGAGGAGGTGAAGGTAAACAAGGTCGCGGACTTCGCTTTGCCAAGACTCGTTGGGGCAAGCACGTCGGCAAAGGACAAAAGTCCCGAACACCGAAGAAGTACTCAAACGTGTTTATCGTTTCCCGCAGAAAGGTGGGAAAGTCACGAAAAGCCACACAATAATAATTTTAAAAACCACCCCGTTTCGCTTTGCGAAACGGGGTGGTTTTGTAATTAGGTGCATTAAAATAAAAAGCCGTCCAAAGAGACGGTCATTGTGCTTGCTCTAATCGCTTATCTTACCTGCGAAGAGGGAACACCAAATATGATTGTGGACCTCCTGGAGTTTTTCCGCCATTGCCAAAGGCGTTCAAGAAGACGTTGTTCTCTCCACGTGGGTTTGATGTCTCGTAAGTTAGGAGCACTGAGAAAAGTTCTGCCAATTTTCTTTTTTGTTCGTTCATTCATACCGGTATTTCGGTTGGTTTCTCGTGTCTGTATAGCAGTGTATCATAAGAGTTTGACTTTTAAGGCCGTTCTGATAGGATGTTGGGCACGCTCTCAAGGGAGCTTTTTCAATTAAACATGACTAGATCACTCGCAAAAGGACCATACGTAGACCCGAGACTCTTGAAAAAGATTGCCGGGAAAAGACCGGAACAATCCGCGCCTATTAAGACATGGTCACGAGCATGCCAGATTTCGCCTGAGATGGTCGGATTTAAGTTTTTGGTACACAACGGCAAGGATTTTCCGGAAGTTTTCGTGTCAGAAGATATGGTAGGACACCGTTTGGGAGAGTTTTCATCCACTCGCAAGTTCATCAAACACGGAGGAAAGATGCAGAAGGATATTGAAATCAAGGCCAAGGAAGGTGAAATTGCTGCTGCACAAGCTGCAAAGGCATCTACCGCTACAGCTACTGATAAAACCAAGAAATAATTTTACCTACCATGATTACCGCCAAACTAAACACATACAGACAGTCACCCCGAAAAGTTCGGTTGGTTAGTGATTTGGTAAAAGGTAAGAGTGTTGAACAAGCGATTCAAGCTTTGAAAGTGACCACCAAGTCGGCGGCTCTTCCTTTGCTTAAGTTGATTGAGAGTGCCGTAGACAACGCCAAGAAGTCTTTTAATGTTGATAGTAAGGGATTGTACATCAAAGAGTTTCGAGTGGATGCCGGCGCTTCAATGAAGCGAAGTATGCCTCGTGCTCGCGGAAGTGCTTATCCTATTTTAAAGCGTACATGTCATGTGTCACTCGTTCTTGATGAACGAGAGGCCGTAAAGCCAAAAGTTAAGGGCAAAAAGCATGTCGAAACAGCAAAGAAATAATTCATTAGTTTTAAATTTTCGTTTTAAACTTTAATTTTTTATGTCTCACACAGTCCACCCATATTCACATAGACTTGGAATCATCCGCGACTGGAAAAGTCGATGGTTTTCTACTGGTGAGAAATATAAGAAGTATCTTCGAGCTGATATTTTGGTAAGAGAGTTTTTGGAGAAAAGACTGCGAGGTTTTTATGTTGCCGGTATTGATTTGGAAAGAAGTCAAAAGACTTTTCGTGTGGTGATAAGAACTTCTCGCCCTGGAATGATAATTGGAAAGAGTGGGGAAGGCGCTGTGAAGCTCAAGAATGAGCTTGTCAGTCTTTTGGCCCGCGGAAAAGCGCTTACCACCCAAGAGCTTAAGCTCGATATAGAGGAGGTACGTTCACCTGAATCAAACTCAGCGATTGTCGCCGCTATGGTGGCCGAAGGTCTTGAGAAGCGTATGCCTTTCCGACGTGTGATGAAGCAGACCATTGAGAAGGTTATGGCCAATCGCGATGTTAAGGGAGTGAAGATTTATCTCGGAGGTCGTCTTGGTGGAGCCGATATGGCCCGTTCAGAGGAGCTCAAGAGAGGACGTATTCCACTTCAGACTTTGCGTGCGGACATTGATTTCTTCAGAGATAAGGCCCATATGACCTACGGAGATATCGGAATCAAGGTTTGGATTTATAAGGGAGATATCTTTTCGGATAAGAATCCGAAAAAGAATGCCTAAGTCCTAATTGTCTAATTTCTAATAAAGTTCCCAAGTGAGATGAATTGGAAATTTTATTAGGAATTAGAAATTAGATAATTAGAAATTGCGAAGCTATCATGTTACTACCAAAAAAAGTTAAATACCGTAAGTGGCACACCAGCCGAAGAAACGCAAAACGAGCGTGGGTTGAGACCCGTGGCACTGAGCTTTCGTTCGGTTCTTTCGGTGTAAAAGCCGTTGCTTGCGCTCGTGTTGAGTCAAAACAATTGGAAGCAGCCAGAAAAGTTCTAGCTCGCTCAGCCGGAAAGACAGGAAAGATTTGGATTCGCATTTTCCCCGACAGGCCTTTTACTCAGAAAGCCGCTGAAGTGGGCATGGGAAAGGGAAAGGGAGATATCCAAGGATACTGCGTGCAGGTTCGCCCAGGACGTATGATATTTGAGATTGACGGTGTTCCTGAGGTCACTGCCAGAGAGGCCCTGCGAAAGGCCGGTACCAAGCTTCCAGTAAAGATTAAGGTTGTTAGCCGTGAAGTTTAAATATTATGAAAGACTACAAAGGAAAAACTGTAAATGAATTGGAGAAAGAGCTTATTGCCGAACAGGAGGCACTTCGTGTTTTTCGCTTTGAAATGTCCGGAAGCAAAATAAAAAATGTTAAGACAGGAAAGAACATCCGCGCCAATATCGCGAGAATTCTTACCGAGATTAATGCACAATCCGTTAAATAATTTTTATGGAAAACAAAGCAAAAAATAAAGAGGATAAGGGTGGAAAGATTCTTTCCGGCAAGGTGGTTTCAATCAAGATGAAGGATACGGTAGTTGTCGCCGTTGACCGTTTTGTCAAACACTCAAAATACGACAAATTTTTCAAGATTACGAAGAAGTTTAAGGCACACGATCAGGGTAATACCAAGAAAGTCGGAGAGGAAGTGTCCATTGTGGAGTGTCGACCAATTTCAAAAGATAAACACTTCAAGATAAATTCCTAATATCTAATTACCTAATTTCTAATGAAAGACCCGAAATTGTTAAGTAAATGTTTTGGATTTTCATTAGAAATTAGAACTTAGATAATTAACAACCATGATACAGCCAAGATCCATTGTGAATATCGCAGACAACTCAGGAGCCAAAATTGGCCGAATTTTCAAAGTGCTTGGCGGTTCCAAGAAGCATTATGCCGAGCTTGGGGAAGTGGTAGTTTTGTCGGTACAGAAAGCCGAGCCACGAAAGCAGGTAAAGAAGAAGGATGTTTTACACGCCGTCGTCGTTCGACAGAGAAAGGCATACAGACGCAAGGACGGTTCTTACATCCGATTTGATGAGAATGCTGTGGTTATTTTGGAGAAAGGAAAGAATGAGCCAATCGCCGGCCGAGTATTCGGCCCAATACCTCGTGAGATTTCCGAGGCTGGTTTCCAGACGATTGCGTCCAGAGCACCGGAGATCGTTTAAATACGAATTACGAATCTGTGCGAATATACAAATCAAGAAAAATCGCATTCATTCGTAAATTCGTAGAAATTCGTAATTTGTATTGTTTATGAAGATAAAGAAAAATGACAACGTAATAGTGATTGCCGGAAAGGATAAGGGTAAGACCGCTACGGTCACCAAGGTTTTTCCTAAGAAAGATCTCGTGATTTTAAACGGTATTAACCTGAGAAAGAAGCATCAGCGCGCCCGAAAGTCAGGTGAGAAAGGACAGATTGTCGACAAATCGATGCCTATCCATGTTTCCAACGTAATGATTTTGGATAAGGATTCGAAAAAGCCGGTCCGAGTCGGCAAGAAGCTTGTCGGCGAGAGATTTGTCCGAATTAGCAGAAAGAGCGGAAAGGAATTATAAGTTTATAAAGTTTCAAGTTTATCAAGTCCATCAAGTAAAATACTAAAAAAGAAGGACCTCGACTTTATGAACTTTACAAACTTTAAGAACTTGATGAACTAAATTTATGAAAACAGTCAAAGAAAAAGAAAAAGGATCATACGAAACCCTAAAAGAGCAATTTGGGTATAAGAACGTCATGCAAGCTCCAAAGCTTGTGAAGATTGTTCTTTCTAGTGGTATCGGTTCATTCAAAGACAAAAAGAAAATCGATATTGTTAAAGACCGATTGTCAAAAATTGCCGGTCAGAAAGTCGCCATTAAAGGTGCAAAGAAATCAATCGCCTCCTTCAAAGTAAGAGAAGGAGACCCTGTCGGTACACAGGTGACTCTAAGAGGCGCACGTATGCTGTCCTTCCTAGACAAGCTATTGAATATCGCATTACCTCGCACAAAGGACTTTCGTGGTCTTTCCGTTTCGTCTGTGGACGGCATGGGAAATATCAGTTTGGGTCTGAAGGAACACACGATTTTTCCTGAAACAGTCGATGAAGAATTGAAAGATGTTTTCGGAATTGGGGTGACTGTAGTTACGACAGCAAAGAGTAAAAGTGAGGCTGAAGCCTTTTTCAAGCACCTGGGTTTTCCCTTCAAGAAGACCGAGGAAGCTAAAGGTAAGAAGAAGTAGAAAGGCCAAAAAGGCTTAATTGACATAAGGGTTTCCATTTGTTAGCATAACCCCCAAGCTTTCCAAAAGCTTTTTTCTTTCGTAAAGCAAGGACAGAAGGTCTAGGTTTAAATTATTATGGCAAAAACATCAGTAATCGCACGTTCTAAGAAGAAACCGAAGTTTAGTACTCGGATTGTTCGAAGATGTTTCCGCTGTGGTCGCAAGCACGGCTATATGCGAGATTTTGATATGTGCAGAATCTGTTTTAGGGAATTTGCCAATGAAGGTATGATTCCGGGCGTTAAGAAGTCATCTTGGTAATTTTATGGCAAACACTGATTTGATCGGAGATATGATAGTTAGAATAAAAAATGCCGCTTCTTCCGGAAAGGAAACGGTCAGTTTTCCTCATTCAAATCTTTCTGTCGCGGTAGCGGAGGCTCTTGAGCGTACCGGCTATTTGAAGCTTTTGCCAAAAAAGGGAAAGAAATTTCATAAGACTCTTGAAGCGACCGTTATGTACAAAGGCGAGACACCTGTGTTTCAGGATGCCAGACGTATATCAAAGCCTTCCAAGCGTGTGTATACAAAGACAAAAGACATACGACCAGTACGAAGCGGTTTCGGTCATTTGTTTATTTCAACACCGAAAGGCATTTTGACAGACAAGGAAGCACGTAAGGAGAAAGTCGGAGGGGAAGCTCTCTTTCAGATTTGGTAAATAAACATTTTTGCATAAACATTATGTCCAGAATAGGAAAAAAACCAATAACAATCCCCCAAGGCGTAGAGGTTACCGTAAACGGTAGCACTCTTAGTGTTAAAGGGCCTTTAGGAACTGTTACAAAAAACTTTAAACCCCTTATAGCTTTTAAAGTTTCAGAAGGCGTTCTGGAAGTTTCACCAAACAAAAAAGATATCACTACTTCAGCGTTGTGGGGCACATACTCGGCTCATGCTACCAATATGATCAGTGGTGTTACTAAGCTTTTTCAGAAAAAGTTGATAGTGGAAGGTATCGGTTTTAAGGCAGAAGTGAAAGGAGAGGAATTGGTATTGAACCTAGGCTTTTCACATCAAGTGAAGGTCAAGATTCCTAAGGGTTTGAAAGTGGTAGCAGAAAAAGGTACTATCACAATTTCAGGTATTGAAGTTGAGACCGTAGGTCAGTTTGCCGCACAAATCAGAGATTTGAAAAAACCAGAGCCATATAAGGGTAAGGGTATCAGATATGACAACGAGGTGATAAGGAGAAAGCAGGGGAAGAAGACCGCCTAAAATGAGTTAAAAAGTTTCAAGTTTATCAGGTTCATCAAGTAAAAATTAGGATACTTTATAACTTTAAGAACTTTATAACTTGATAAACTAGCGTATGGATAAAAACAAAATCAAAATTGAAAAACGAGCACGTAGACACAAGAGGATTCGTTCCCGTATTTTCGGTACGGCTGATGTGCCACGTCTTTCGGTGTTTCGTTCGAACGGTTATGTATACTCTCAGCTCATCAACGACGACTCAGGTAAGACTCTGGCCGAGGCTTCTTCGCTCGGACTGAAGATTTCAAAGAAAACCAACAAGACCGATGCGGCTAAAGAGACCGGAAAGGATTTGGCTAAGAAAGCATTGGCGTTGAAAATCACTAAAGTGGTTTTTGACAGAGGTGGTTATGTTTATACAGGAAGAGTTCAGGCACTTGCGGATGGGGCTAGAGAAGGAGGGCTTAAGTTTTAAGAAAAACAATTTCCAATTCACCTAATTTTAATAAAAATATGGCCGAAGAAACAAAAACCGAAAACATCCCTACATCCACAGCTACTGCGGATGTTAAATCTGCTTCAGTGCAGGCTCCTGTGGGACAGACCGCTCAGAAGGACAACCGTCCTGCTGCTCGCGGAAGTTTTCGTGGCGCCGGTCAGAAGACAGATAGAAAGCGCCCCCGTGAAGAAAGAGTTCGTTCAGAGTACGATCAAAAGATTTTAAATATTAGACGTGTGACCCGAGTCGCTTCAGGAGGCCGAAGATTTAGTTTCAGCGTAGCCTTGGTTTTGGGTAATCGAAAAGGGTCTGTCGGAGTGGGCACCGGTAAGGCGGGGGATACCTCTCTTGCTATTGATAAAGCTACCAAGAACGCCAAGAAAAATATTCTTAAACTTACTTTGACAAAGACATTATCCATTCCTCACGAAGTCCGCATCAAGTATTCAAGCGCGAGAATAATGATTATGCCTGCCAAAGGTAGAGGATTGATCGCGGGAAGTGCCGTGCGTGACGTATTGGAGCTTGCGGGAGTTCATGACGTTGCAGGTAAGATTTTTTCAGGAAGCAAGAACAAGTTAAACATTGCACGCGCGACTGTGGAAGCTCTTTCTGCTTTTGGAACCGCTTCACCTGTTTATTCCGAGGAAAAAAGACCAAGATTTGAAGCTCCAAGGCCGGCACCGACGGTGACTAAATAAGGTTAATTTATATAATATGCAGAGTAACACCCTAAAACGAGTACATCCTTTAAAGAAGAGCATCCAGGTTGGACGCGGTAGTAAGCGTGGCAAGACATCAGGTCGTGGAGGTAAGGGACAGACTGCCCGAGCTGGACACAAGATTCGACCGGAAATCCGCGATATGATTAAGCGTATTCCGAAGCTTCGCGGCCGAGGTAAAAATATTTTTCAGGGTTTTCAGACAGATTCTTTGCCTGTCAATCTCGTTCTCATAGAAAAGCATTTTTCGGATGGCGCTATCGTCAATCCGGAGGCATTGTCTAAAGCTGGTTTGATTAATCTTGGCAAAAGTGCAAATCTAACAGTGAAGATTTTGGGAACCGGTGAGGTGACAAAGAAGTTCACAATCTCTGGTTGCACAATTTCCGCTAGCGCGAAGCAGAAGATTGAGAAGGCAGGAGGGAAGGTAGCATAAAGTGCAAAACGAAAAGCGCAAAACAAATACAGATAAAGAAGTAAGAGTCCCATCCCCAATTTTAACTTTTTCGTTTTAAGTTTTTAGTTTCATGAACGATTTCTTCACCAAAACTAAACTGATGTTTCAGGATAAGCTTCTGCGAAAGAAGGTCCTTTATTTGGCCGGTTTTTTGGTGTTGTTTCGTGTCCTTGCCGCCATTCCTATCCCAGGTATAGATATTGCCAGATTGCAGGTTCTTCTTGCCGGCAATCAATTCCTTGGACTTTTGGATATATTTTCAGGAGGAGGTTTGGCAAATCTTTCCATTGTTATGCTTGGTGTAGGACCTTACATTACGAGCTCCATCATCATGCAACTCGCAACAATGATGTTCCCAAAGCTCAAGGCTCTGTACCATGAGGAAGGGGAAGCCGGACGTTTGAAATTCGCCCAATATTCGAGAATGCTTTCCGTACCGCTCGCGCTTTTGCAATCCTTCGGTTTTTTGATGCTTTTGGAAAAACAGGGAGTACTCGGAGACCTTACTTTCTTTAGTCGTATGGTCAATGTCTTGATTGTCACCGGAGGTTCTATGCTTTTGATGTGGATTGGTGAACTTATGACCGAGTTTAGTATCGGTAACGGTGTTTCGATGATTATCTTTGCCGGAATCGTGGCCAGAATCCCGACTGTTTTGAGTCAGTCTATCGTAACGTTCGATGTTTCTCAGATTCCCCTTTATCTCGGATTTATCATTGCCGCTGTCGCTGTCGTGCTTGGAGTCGTCATCGTTACGGAAGCCGAGCGTCCCATCCCAATTACGTATGCCAAAAGGGTTAGGGGAAATAAAGTGTACGGAGGAGTTTCAACGTACCTTCCTTTGCGCGTGAATCAAGCCGGTGTTATTCCTATAATTTTCGCGCTGTCCATATTGTTGTTCCCTCAGTTGATACTCAGTTTTTTGGTAAATGTAAACAGTGAATTCATCAAGAGTATCGCTACTTTCATGCTCGCTCTGGTTTCCAATGGTTGGTTTTACGCCATCGCATATTTCATTCTTGTATTTTTGTTTACGTATTTTTATACAGCAGTTACTTTCGATCCTGAGTCAATCGCGACCAATCTTCAGAAGAGCGGAGCGTTTATTCCAGGAGTTCGCCCCGGACAGCCGACATCCGATTATGTTTCTAAAGTTTTGACAAGAATCACTTTGGTAGGCGCTACATTCCTCGGCGCTATCGCTGTGTTGCCAATGGCCGTTCAAGGTATTACAGGCATAGCATCTCTCGCAATCGGAGGTACAGCGCTTCTCATTGTCGTGTCTGTAGTTTTGGATCTTGTGAAGAAAGTTGGGGCACAGCTTTCTATGAGGGAATATTAGAGAGTTATAAAGTCCATAAAGTCCATAAAGTCCGTAAAGTCCGTAAAGTCCGTAAAGTAAAATTCTTTGATATACTTTATAAACTTTAAAAACTTGAATAACTTTACAAACTATGGCACCACAAATATTTCTATTTTTCGGTAGGTCTGGTTCCGGTAAGGGAACCCAGGCTGATTTGTTGATTAAGCATTTAAAGGAGAATGACCCGACTCGAAATGTCGTATATGTCGAGACTGGACAGAGGGTGAGGGATTTTATAGCCAAAGGCACTTATTCCAGTAAGCTGGTGAGTGATATCGTAAACAACGGAGGATTACTGCCTGCGTTTTTCCCTGTGTGGCTTTGGTCCAGTGTATTCGTAGAAAACATAAAGGGCAATGAACACTTGGTACTCGATGGACTTTCAAGACGTGATATTGAAGCGCCTGTACTCGCATCGGCCTTAGAGTTTTATGGATTTAAAAATCCGCAGATTATTGTCATCAATGTTTCGAAGGATTGGGCGAAAGCCAGACTATTGTCTCGAAAGCGTGCAGATGATAGTGATGAAAAAATCAATCGTAGGTTGGGCTGGTTCGATGAGCAAGTAATTCCCGCTATTCAGGTTTTTCGAGATAATCCTGCTTATTCCGTCTTCGATATAGAAGGGGAACAGCCGATAGAGAAAGTACACCAAGATATACTCACAAAACTTCGATTGTAATACGAATGGCAAATTTGTACGAATATACAAATAGGCGCGGTTTCCCATGTGTATATTCGTAAAAATTCGTAATTCGCATTGTTATGATAACGATTAAAACTGCCGAAGAAATAGCGATTTTACGCGAAGGAGGTAAGAGATTGGCGGAGATTTTGTGTGCATTGGAAAGAGCCGTCAAACCAGGAGTGTCGGCAAGCGAGCTCAATGCCTTGGCGGAAAAATTGGTTGCCGAAGGTGGAGACAAGTCCGCATTTTTGAAGTACAAGCCATATGGCGCGAGCCGTCCGTATCCTGCGTCACTTTGCGTTTCAATAAACGACGAGGTGGTGCACGGCATTCCAAATGAGTCGGAGAAGATCCTAAAAGAAGGGGACATCGTTTCTCTCGATATGGGTCTTATACACAAAAAACTTTTTACCGATATGGCTGTGACTGTGGCTGTGGGGAAAATCGACACATCCGCGCAAAATCTTTTGAAGGTGACCGAAGGTGCACTGGAAAAAGGTATTTCAATGGCGATTGCTGGCAATCGTGTAGGGCATATCAGCAATGCAATTCAAAGTTTCATCAAACCTCATGGTTTTGGCATTGTCGAGGAACTTGCCGGACACGGTGTGGGTTATAAAGTACACGAAGACCCATATGTTCCGAACTACGGAAGCAAGAACTCGGGAGCAATTTTGAAAGCCGGAATGGTGCTTGCCATAGAGCCTATGGTGAATGAGGGTGTAAAGGCGGTTGTGCTTGATTCAGACGGATACACTTACAGGACTGCCGATGGTAAGAGAAGCGCTCATTTTGAGAAAACTATACTAATCACAGAAGGTGTTGCGGAAATTTTGACTAAGTTGTGATAACATTAGGCCCATGAATAGTTCTGAAAATCAAGATGGAAAAATAGAACAGGCGGGCGCAGAGGCCCGGGATTTGGCCGTCGGAGATTTAAACAGAACTCTTGGATACATAGAGACCAGAAAAAAAGGACTTATATCTGTAATTAGTGCCGGTTCTCCCAGTTTAATCAAAAGATATCTAAAAAGCATCAATGATGGCTTAGAAATCGCCTCAGGTTTTGCAGATAAACTAGGTGACAGCTCAACGCAAGGACGTCTTGTGTCTGCAGACGAACAATTTCTGCAACTTGGAGAAATGATGTCGGAGGTTCAATGGTCTCAGGTTTCCGATGATGAAAAAGCCGAATTTGTAAGTTTGGTTGAAGGTATCACGGTCCCCAATGCTTATGAAGCACCTGCGAAAGTACAGGGGTTGGTTGGGTCGGAAGTGGTTACCCAAGTTTCTTCTGCCGGTAGTGAGAAAGAAGTGACTTCTGATGTTCCGTCTGTGGTTGAAGCACCTGTGCAAACTCCTCCTACGGCTGAAGCCGTTCCAAATACTTCTGAAATTGTTGTACCTGCTGTGGAGACACCGCCCGAGGATAAGGTTGCTAAAGAGGATAATCAACCTGGGGCAGTTCAGCCTGCACCACGTGTTCCAGAACCCGAAGCTACTGGCGTTGGGGATTTGGAAATGGCTATCAATGAAACAAAGGCAACAGGTAAGATGCCTCCTAACCCGGAGCCGGTAAGACCGCCAGTTGTTTCTTCTTCACGTCGAGAAGTAATACCTCCTGTTGCTAGAAAAAAGGAAAAATTACCGACATCAACCGAGCCAAACTTGCCCGATATTATTTTCGAGGTTATACGAAGAAAGGAGGAGATTAAATGTGTAAAAGACGGAAAGGAAGCGGTTGTTACCGGACAAGGGGCGTCACAAGAAATTACACGTCTCAACAGAGACTTTGGTAGTTTTGAATTTGGCAAACTTACATTGGCCGAAAGGGAAGCTCAGATTGAGAACGCTGTAAACTCAGCCACCTCAAACGAGGCTTTGCGTGAGGATTTGAAAAAAGCTTTTCGGAAGACTGCTAGGCTGGATAGGGTAAAAGAGGAGACAAAGAAAGTTATCGTTCCTCCTGTGCGGGATGTTTCAAAAAATCAAACCGAGCAGGGTTTAAGTACTGAAGGTATCGGTAATAAAGTTGAACGTAAAGAAGCGGAAGGCCCAAGTTTAAAAGAGATTATTTCTAAAGTTGTCCGAATAGGCACTTATCGAGTAGAAGGGGGAAAAAGAGAGGGTGTGCCGGGAGCTGAAGCAGCTACTGGGATAAATACACTCAATCTTGAATTTGGTAGTTCTGATTTCGGTAAACTGTCGCTCCCTGATAAGGAAGCGAGAATTATCAGCGTGGTTAATGGTTTTACCTCAGATGAAGATTTGCGTTGGAAATTAATTAATGCTTTCAGAAAAACCGCTAGGTTGGATAAGCCGGTTGTTGAAGTTCCTGCAGTTGAAGAGCCAGTCATTAAACCCGCCGTTACCGAATCACAAATTGTGGGCAGTTCAAATTTTGATAAGCCCTTTGGACCGCAATTGCCGGAGGAAATTGTGGTTGAGTCTGTGACACCGCAAGTTTCCATAAATGATCCAAAAATATTAACGGAAAATGCTTCTGGTTCGAATGCTTCTCTTCCTGTCGCAGAGCTTACAGTTTCTAATCCACAAATTGAGGTTGAGCCTAAAATCGTGGGAGGTTCTGAACATAAGGAACCTATCGGACCACAATTACCAGTGGAAATTCCTGTTATTGAAAACACGGTTCCTACTTCAGAGGTAACTTTGCCGGTTGTTGAAACCGCAGAGCCCGCAAAAGAAGTCACAATCGAGGATGTTTGGCGATTGAGTCCTAAGGATGCGAATAAGGTTTTAAAGGGCGAAGATCCTTCGACTATCGCCACGGCATTTGTCAAATTATCTCGTGATGAGAATGGACCGATGAGTATTATTGCATATTCTCTCGAAATGGAGGTTGTTAAGGAAGTCGCAAGGATTATAAAGGATCCAAATTTTCAGCCTAGTGATCGAGATATCGAGGTTGCCCAATTGAAGATTTGTGAAAAAACAAAGGAACTTGAGTCAAAAGGAGAAGTTGTGGTGAATCGTGTTGCTGTTGAAAAAGAAACACTAATCCAGCCGGAAATAATTGTGCCTCCCTCGAGGGCTAAATTGAGTCCTGAATTTGCCAGTATTCGCGATGATTTTGAGAGACAAGAAAGGGAGAATCTTGCAAAATTAAAAGCTCAACCCGTAAATGGTGAAGGAAGTGAACTACCAGAAGTCGCTCCAGCTGTGACAACGGAAGCAACCAGTATAGTTTCACCGAATAATCCGCTTACAGCACAAGAAATCATTCCAGCTAAGGCTGTGAAAGAAACCAAGGACCAAAAAATGGCCCGTATTCGCAAGGAGGTTTTGGCAGAGGAAAAGGCGAAGCGAAATGCCGGTCAGTCTGGAGGCGGAAGTGGGAACAAACCTCCCGTGGAAAACACGACGAGTGCTGGAGCGGAGAGCGATTCAAATCCTGAGAAGAAGTTGGAGCTTGTCGGTAATGAGACCTTACTGGAATTGGCACGCAAGTTGTCGGAGCTTAAAACCGTTCCATTTACCGGGCAAAATCCTGAAGGAAAAGTTGTTGCTGATTTTATAACCGAGAGTCTTGATTTTATGGGCACGGATGAGTTTCGAAGGTTAAAACCCGTCACAAGGATTAGTATTATCCAAGGATTGGTGAGGGATTTGCAGACTATTGATCCTAGGATTGCAGACTTGCCGGATATAAGGCGTCTTGAAGAAGCCTTGTTGCTAAATAAGGGTGTAAGTGACTTGCCGGAAAATAAAACTGATAAGACCGAGGCACCTAAAGATGTATTGCCGGAACCAAAACCGGAATTTTCTCTGGAACGGAGAAACGGATTGGAGGTAGGAGACATGGTAATGATTGGTGGTGAAAATACATATCTTTGGAAACGTCCCAAGAAAATTATTGAATTTTGGGAAACTAGTGAAGGTAGAGTAGCTGCAAGATTTGAAATTGACCCAAATGATCCTGTTAATCCACGTTGGACGGAGGCTACTTCGGTTTATGTCTCGTTTCTAACAAAAGTTGATTCTGATACGGATAAAAGCACTTCTGGTAAGTCTTCTGCCGACGAGGTGTGGTCCGAGGCGATTGGAGAAAAAGATTCAGAACCAACTCCTGCTCCTGCTACGCTGGAGCGTCCCACGGCTCCTGTGCCTGCTCCTGAGAAGCCGATTCAGATGATAAGTTCGCCAAGTGCCGAGATTGCCAAGGCTGTGCTGGAAGATCCGGCAGGTTTTGATATGGGGCGAGCGATGGATGTTCCCGGATTTGATTTGTTTATTATCGAGTCGGAAAAATTGGGCAAAAAAGTGGATATGGAGGACACGGAATCTGTCCGTAGATTGTTCGAAGTATTTGCGATTAAGGACGCCGTGTCGGATAACGTATATACCTTGTATGCGGAAGCTATTACAAAAGATATTGGTCTTTCCCTTGATGAGGAAGGGCAAAAGGCTGTACGTGAGCATATAGAGCGACAGGCTCACAACAATCCTGAAGCTGTGCGCTCTCTTGGAGAGAAATTGAGAAATAATAAAGAACTTACTGCTGGAGTTGCAGAGTTGGAAAAGCAACTTTCCTCGCTTAAAGCTACTTTATCTCCTGATGCGCAGGCGAAAGCGAAGGAGTGCCTGTTAGCTAAGCAGAGGAATTTTCAGGTGGCTTTGGACACAAATGATTTTTGGACCGGTGCCGGGTGGACACACTCTATCGCAGCTCTCTTCGGCTCGAAGGCAAGTGCTGAAAAAGCGAGGATTCGCGCGGAGATAGGAAGGGAAAAGACTCGCTCTAGAGGTTTGGAACTTGTGGCTACCTTTGGCCAAGGTCTTTCAACTAAGAAATTGAGAGAAGGTTTGCAGTCGATCGAAAAAGAGATTTCGGAAATTGAGAAAAGTTTTGAAGATAAAAATTTGATGCTGGCGGAACTTGATACGAGGAAAGCCGAAGTTTATAAGATGTTGGAAGCCGGAAAGATTGAGCTTTTTGCAGACAGTGAATTGAAAGCAAAGCTTGTCGGTTTGGCTCGCGTGAAGGTTCGGGAAAAGATTATTGTCGCCACGATGGCAGGTTCGGAAAATTCGGAAAATACTGAAAAAATCGACGAAGCCCACACTCTTTTTGAACGAGCTGTTCAGGCAAGTTTGGAGAATGGAGTGGATTATGTTGATGAACCTGGAGCACCCGTCACTTTAAAAGTGTTAAGAGAGTGGCTGGATACTGCTCTAGACAGCGGAATAGAGCGAGATGTGGAAAGGGCCATTACCCACTCAATGGCGCTATCTTCAGAG
>CAYHDB010000010.1:0-29644 GCA_964355335.1 uncultured Candidatus Saccharibacteria bacterium | reverse complement strand
CTCCGTCGCCACCTCTGACTTCGATTTGGCGTTTTTCACGGCTCGTCGTTTTGCCGAGCAAGTCCAGAACATCTATACGGAGGTCTGCATCAGTGATGAATTTGTCTCCATCTTTCAATTGTGCAAGGATATTTGGTGCTGTATCCCGTTCAATTTCAGCTTTCATTTCTTGTTCAAAGCCTTTCTGTGTCGCTTCATCAGGAGTGATGCTTCGAATCATGACACCAAGTATGTTTACATGGTACCTTTTTTCCACTTCACACCTGACATCTGGTAGGAATTTGTCGGCAATTTCCTTACTGACCGCAGAGGTATCGCCAACAAGAGCTTTTCTATCAAGTTTTTTTATCACGGGACCAATTTCAGAGGCGATTACGTCGTTTAACCCACCCTCCACTGTTGAAGTGGCAAGGCCGATGAACTCTTCTGCTTCATCAAACTCAATACGGTAGACCCAGGAACCTTTTACCTTTACTGCTCCTTTTCCACCACTTGCTGAGTAGGTAGTATCAGGCAATTCCCGTGTCATCTTCTCGCAGTCGAGAAGATTGTTTTCCTTTGCGAGCCACCAAGGTGGGATCAGGTAGAATCCCGTCCCAAGCTTGATTCGAGGGTTTGGGCCACCGAACAACGTGTCAATTAAGATCCACGCTGAGTTTTCCGGGACTGTGACCCACAGATGCCACCTCGATGTGACACCTAGCAGGATGGCAATCCAGATTGCAATCGCGACCAAGATTTTGGTTGTGAGATTATTGATCGATTGTCCCCATTCCCCAAGAGCTCCGATGAGCACGTTCAGGAAAATGAAGCTGATGATGACTGAAACAAATGCAGTCATACCGAGGAAGGTGAAAAAAAGTCTCCGTCCCTCAAGCCTCCTGTTCCACAGTTCACACTGATATACCGCATTGTCCCTTCCATCGTTGTGATGAGAAGGGGTTGTTCCGCCAGTTGTCGATGACATAACTAAGCCTTTCGTTTCCGGTTGTTGATTGTCGAAGGATTAACACCCAAATACGAGTGCAATCCGGTCTAATTAAAGCTGACGGTATATTAGCATATTTTTATGCAAAAGTCAAGGAAAAAAGCCCCAGAAAAGGGGCTGTTTTAGGCGCTTTTTGGGGGAAGAGGGGAGGGAGGAATCTTGACCCTTACAGGGTCAGTAGTATAAGAAGGACTTGGTCACAGGTTTTTTTCTGCTGAAAAAACTCGCGACCCCGCCTCGTGCCGTCGCACTCCGGCTTTCAAGTCCTCCCCCGCCCGTACAAAACAAAAAATCCTCATTGCTCTCGCAATGACGATTAATGTTTTGTGGGCGGGAGAGGACATTTGACCGTTACTCAGTCAGTACCCCGATTGGATTTTTTCATCACTAGGAAGTGTGAAAAAACACTCAATTGGGCTTCAAGTCCTTTCCGAAAAGCGTCCCAACGCTTTTCTCCTCCTCACAAAATATATTCGCGAGGCTCATTATTTTGTGGGCGGGAGAGGACTTGAACCTCCATGCCTTGCGGCACCAGCTCCTAAGGCTGGCGTGTCTGCCATTTCACCACCCGCCCATTTGTCGGCTCATATTAGCATCTTTACCATATACTTTTCAATCGGGGCGAATTCGTCGGTAAGAATTGTGCTATCACTGGTGATTTTCGGTACAAAGACATTTTCAGGATTGATACCGTATTTTTTCCTCAAAACCGAGAGAGGGAGAGCAGAACCCTTGGTCTTGTACGCGATGAGCATAATGTTTTGAGGTTGTTCTTTTGGTTTGTCTGTAACTTTAATAAGAAAAACCTCCGGAAATACTGATTTGTATGTTTGATATTCCGCAGAAAGAAAATCTGAAGCAGGACCCTCTGTTGCCGAAAGGATATTTGTCATTACGACGCCATTTGCGTCCAAGGAATCGTAGATTTTTTGCACAGCTTCTTTGGTTGCCAGCTGGAATGGAATACTTAGCTGTGAAAGGAATGCGTCATTTAGAATAATTTGGTACTTTGAAACATTACGATTCAGATATGTTCTTCCATCCTCATCTATGGCAGTAATTTGTGAGCTCGGTTTAAAACTAAAATATTTCTCGGCAATGCTTTTAAGTTTTGGGTCAATTTCCACAACGTCCATGTGGGATTTGGGGAACGTGGCTGTGAAATGCTTTGGGTAAGAATATGCACCTGCACCGATCATAAGAGCTGATTTGAAGTCCGGACGTATGTCGGTCGCAAGGTCGAAAAGTTTTGTGTATGGAAATAACAATTCTGCTGGCTCATCCAAAAACATTCCGGACTGAAGTCCTGACATATTGTTTGATATAAATCTCACTGGTCTGCCTGTGGCTTTGTCCTTAGAGTCAAAAATCCACACTCTGCTATATTCCGTATCAATGTCGTCAATAAGCTCCATACCGAAGCTCTGAGGGGGCTTTAATAGGAAGATTGACACTGCTCCTACGATACATACTAAGGCAAAAGTTTTTCTGTTTAGTTTGTCAGAGTTCCAAAATGATATGGATGCCAAGAGGAAAAGGATTGAGCTCAAGAGCAAAATGATAGTCGTACTTCCAAAATATGAAATAAGCACAAAACCACCTAAGAAAGTGCCGATAATACTTCCGAGAGTCGAGATTGCATAAAGGGAACCAATGGCTGAGCCGGAAGTCTCGATATTTTTCATTTTCAATCTAGCGACATACGGAGTCACCATGCCTAGGAATATTGTGGCTGGAGCAAAAAGAATAGTGGTACCGACGATTGTTGAAACAATTAGGTCTGATGAGAAATACAGGGCGAGAGCAAGGATATTTTTGAAATAACTGATGTAGAGGACACAAATAGCAGACACGGCAAGAATCTTACCAAGCGTGAAGAAGTTTGCGTCCTTGTCTGAAAGTTTTCCACCGAACCAATACCCAATACTCAAACTGCCTAGGATGATACCTATGAGACCAGTCCAGACGATTGTGGAGGTTCCAAGGTAAGGAGCGATGATGCGTGAGCCATCAAGCTCTAGAATCATTACGACGGCGCCGGAGATGAAGGCGGTGAGTTCGAGGTGGGATTTCATGCGAAAAATATTTAAGTTGAAAAAAAGAAATGAACCTAAAAAGTTGCAGTTGTTAATAAATACTTGTAGTATAATTGTCGCAAGCGCCCATAGCTCAGCTGGTAGAGCAATCGCCTCTTAAGCGAAAGGTCGTTGGTTCGAACCCAACTGGGCGCACATTTTAAATCCTTCACATCCAGATGCTCTCTGGAGTTTCTATTTTTATACTCTCGTTTCGCTCTTCTGTGCCCGGGGAGGGAGTCGGACCCTCATCTCGTTTCCAAGACAACATTTTAAGTGTTGCGCGTATACCAATTCCGCCACCCGGGCATTGGCTAAAACAATTCGTCGGACGAATTGTTCGCCCGAACAATTTTCCTAAATTGTTTTAGGGAGGCCACGGGGAGAATCGAACTCCCGCATAGAGATTTTGCAGATCTCCGAATTACCACTTTTCTACGTGGCCCTATAACATTTCCTTGAAATGTTCGGGCGATCATTCGATGCTAGGCGAATGATTTAGCCTTTTTATTGTTGTGACAATGTATCAATTTTCTGTCGATTTTTCTCACCTAAGTCTATAGCGAAATCGACAAAAGGCAAATGGAAAAGTCTGGTTTCCTTTTTTAGGAACTCACGAAAGTCCGAACGTTTACGTCTTGCAAAGTCCAGAACCCCGTTTTCCTTGTCAGCAGGGAAGACAGTAAAAGAAATCAGCGCTCTGCCATTTTGATCGCTAAGCCTCACATCAGTGACAGTAATAATCGCATTACCACTTGATTCTTTTTCAAGAAAAATCGCGGCTTTTTCGCGGATTATTTCTTTTGCTCTCTCGTCTTTGATTGTTCCCATAAGCATTATTTAGTGACAATCGTAAACATTTCCAATACATCTCCGGGAGCTATTTCAATCTTCGCTTCACCCATTGCTCCGAACTCTCGGTCCTTTTCCACCTCGCTTGTCTTCACTTTTTGTTGCTGAAGTTCTCGGATTTTACCCATTCCGACTTCCGCGCCTCGACGCATAATTTTGAATTCATCACCAAGTCGTACGACACCTTCAATGACCTTTCCGCCGATTATTTGCTTATCTTTTACGGAGCTGAAGAACCGAATGATTTTCGCTTTTCCACTTACTTCTACGACCTCCACCTTGGGAGTGTGGGAAAGTACAATTTCTTGTATTCGTTCTACCAATTTATAAATTATACTGAAAAGCTCGACATCGATACCGTCTCTTTCAGAAAGATTTTTTGTTGAGCTGTCCATTTTTACGTTGAAGCCGACTACCATTGCCTTGTCACCACCTGTGGCAATTTTGATATCTGATTCGTTGATGTCCCCGGTGCCTGATTGGATGACCTTGAGAAATACCTTGTCGGTCGCAAGTTTTTTGAGTTCATATTCGACAGCCTCGAGAGAGCCTGCAACATCGGTTTTTATCACAATCGGAATGGATACTCGCAGTTCTGTCGGAGAGACAGATTGCTTGGAATGCACCGATGTTGTATGAATTCCCGTACTGAGAAACTTATCAGCTTCTTTTTTGCCGGTGAAAGAATCAAAAGTATTTCCGGCCTTAGGCATCGTGTCCCAACCCGTGACACGTATAGGCATACTTAGTGTCGCCGAATCAATTTTTTTGCCTGCAAAATCTTCTATGGAACGTAATACGGATGTAGAATCTCCGGAGACAATCACCATACCCTTTTTTAGTGTTCCGTCCTTTATCACCAATGTCGCAGTGACACCCTTTTCCTTCGATCTCGTGACTTCAAGTACAATTCCTTCTGCGGATATCGTCGGGTCTCCTTTGATACCTTCGACATCCGAAACAAGCAATATCATATCCAGCAAGTCATTGATTCCTGCGCCACTGACTGCGGATACTGGTACACAAGGCACTTCACCTCCGTATCCTTCCACATAGATTTCATGCTCAAGCAGAGATTGCTTGGCACGTTCGACGTTTGCCGAGGGTTTATCAATCTTTGTAATCGCGACAATATAAGGAGTCTTGCTTTGCAAGATAAACTTCAACGCCTCCATAGTTTGAGGCTTTACTCCATCTTCTCCCGATACTATCAATATGGCGATGTCGGCAATACTTGCTCCACGGCTTCTGACACCGGCAAATGCTTCGTGACCCGGAGTATCGATAAAGGTTATTTTCTTGGACGAGCCGTCAGCAGTTTTGTGGACTACCTCATATGCAGATACGTGTTGGGTGATACCGCCAGCTTCCTTTTCCGCTACGGCCGTCTTACGTATATAGTCTAGAAGTGTAGTCTTGCCATGATCAATATGACCCATGATCGCCACGACCGGTGAACGGGGAATAACGGTATTTGAATTGGTAGTATTTTTTGTCATGGTGTATTGATCGCTGTGTCACGAACATGGAGGTGTCTCTATTTTTTGGAAGCAATTTCCTTGGCCTGAAGCAATGATTCTTTTTCTTCGCCAGTCAGCTCGTATTCCGATTTATAGTCCTTTACCGGTTTGGAAAAAATGCTTACGTGGTTTCTGGAGTACAGACTTGAGATGATGAGCCCATCACCTTTTTCACTGATGAAACATGAGGCAAAACTTTGATTGCCACCGATACCTTCTCCCTTGAATGGATTGAAGCGAACAGTGCCGATGCCCTGGATACTTTTGCCGAGCCTTTTTTCGACTTCAGTAAGATAGTTGCCGGCCTCGGTCTTAAAATTCTTCAGACCTTTTATGTCGTGTTCGATGAGTGACAAGCTGTCTTCGATAGTTTCCGCCTTGGTACCGCGCAAGATTTTTCTTAAACGTAACTCGAAATGAATTACGAGTGCTATAAGGACCAATAGTAGAATCCCTATGCCTATTAAGATTTCTTGCGTGTATACCTCCATTAACGGTCGATTATAAACCAAAATGGCCTATTTAGCAAAGAAAAAACAGCCCGACTTTCGATGGGCTGTCTCGACTCTTTATTGTTCAATCCCAGGTGAGAATACTCAAAACAGTTATGTTGAGTTCTTCTTTTTTGACAATTGAGAACGATTTTTTCGAATCCAAACTCAATTTAAAAAAGACAGCGAGGTATGCTTCCCATGCGACTATCACGGCACTGTCCGTGTTATCAAAAAGAAGATACACCAAGGGACACCCGCTTTGATGAAAGTTGTTAACGACTGCCGCATATCTTGCGCATGTCGCGGTTTTTTTCATATCCTCGTCCGACACATCAACAAGAATTACGGGAGTGCCACCCACGCTAACCGTTATCGAATTTCCACTTATTATTTGCGTTACTAGCATATTTTCCTCCTGGTTGAGTTTTCTATCCTATTTGATATCATCTCTTTTATATTATGTCAATCGTCAAAGCTCCCGCCTCCGCCGAGGCTTCGGCGGGCAAGCAAAAGTTAAATGTCTACACTCGGCGTATTTACCTAGACTACGCATCTACAACACCTCTCGATCAGAGGGTGTTGAAAGCCATGCTCACATATTTTAACAAGAAGTTCGGTAATCCGAGCTCTATTCACCATGAAGGTGTAGAAGGGAAAAAGGCAATTGATGTATCTCGAAAGACAGTGGCGGGAATCCTGCAGGCGCATAGTGATGAAATAGTTTTCACGTCTGGTGGTACCGAAGCGAACAATCTTGCGATTTTCGGTGTGGTAAAAGCGCTTGAGAAAAAAGGCGTTTTGGTTTCTCAGATGCATTTTGTCACGACCGTTATCGAGCATAGTTCAATACTAGAATGTTTTCGCGAGTTGGAGAGCAGGGGAGCGAAAATTGATTATGTTCCCGTTCGTGAAAAGGGTATTGTTGATCCGAAGGTTATTGAGAAGTTGTTGAAATCCGAAACCGTTCTGGTTTCAGTTGGATATGCCAATAATGAAATTGGCACCACTCAACCAATCCGTGAAATTTCTAAGTTACTAAAAAATCATTCTATACCCTTTACCCTAAACCCTAAACCCTTTTTGCATTCCGACGCCTCTCAAGCACCTCTCTATCTAGATTGTATGGTCGAACGTCTCGGTGTTGACCTGATGACTCTAGACGGCCACAAGATATACGGACCGAAAGGTGTTGGCGTACTGTATGTGAAAAGAGGAACTCCTATTTTACCGATACTTTTTGGAGGAGGTCAGGAAAGAGGTTTGCGTTCGACCACTGAAAATGTGCCAGGCATTGTCGGTTTTGCCAAAGCTTTCGAGATAGCATCAAGTATGAGGAAAAAGGAATCCGTGCGTCTTGAAAAATTACGTGACTATTTTTATTTCGGTATTTTGCAAAATACCGAAATAACAAATGAGTCTGGAGAGAATCAGGGCACTGTTAACGGTGATATGAAGGAGAGATTGCCGAATAATATAAACATTTCGATTTCCGGAATTGACGCGGAGTTCGCAGTGCTGAAACTCGATAGTGCCGGTATCGCATGTTCGACAAAAAGCTCGTGTCTTGGCTCGGACGGGGGTTCATATGTGGTGAAGGCCCTCGGAGGTGTGGAAAATAGACACAATGAGTCACTCCGCTTTACTCTTGGAAGAGCCACGACAAAAAAAGATATTGATTATTTGCTGACAGAGCTTGTTCACATCATAAAGAAGTCATAAATTACTAAAATTTTGCTTGCGTTTTTTCAGAGTTGTTTTATTATTCAGACAACAAATGGAAGAACTTACTAAACAACAAATTGTACTCGTCACTCTCCTGGTGTCCTTCGTAACTTCAATTGCGACAGGCATTATTACTGTTGCTCTGATGGACCAGGCTCCTCCAGGTGTAACCCAGACGATAAATCGCGTGGTGGAACGCACCATCGAGAAGGTGACACCCGCTCCGACTACTCAGCAAGCGTCGGTGGTGACGAAGGAGACTATTGTCGTCAAGGAAGACGATCTCGTGGTCAAGGTTGTCGAGCAAAATCTCAAAAGCGTAGTTTCAATCACGGGAACATCTGGATCAGGAGATATGCTGGAGAAAACTTTTCTTGGAAATGGTTTGATTGTGAATAAGGAGGGCCTGATTGTGGCGGATGTTTCTGTGGTTGTGCCAATATTGGACGAGGCGGGCAATCCGATTCAAAGAACTCTGAAGGCAACATACTCGGATGGCACGACATTGATTCTTTCAGTTGTTCCGGACGTGGTTTCCGGAAGCGGAATTGTATTGCTGAAACCTGTGCTTGACGATAAGACAGAGAAAACGGTATTTGTGCCGGCTAGTCTTGCAGTTTCTACTTCATATAGACTTGGCCAAACTGTCATTGCTTTGGGAGGTGAACATGTCTCGGTTGCGACAGGTATCATATCCAATCTTGCGGATAAAAAGGTTGTCGGTGAGGTAGCACCACAGGCGACCTCGACTGACGCAGTCGCAGAAAAAGTGGTTGGAAAAATTACCACTACAGACTTGCGGAGCATCGGTAAGACCTCAGGAAGTATTATTGTAAATCTTTCCGGAGATGTAGTCGGCGTGAAGACATCTGCAACTGGATACGGTGATAACGCATACATTTCCGCAAATCTAGTATCCGAAATAATTCCGAAAGTTTCCTCAGCAACTACCCCCGCCTCGAAGAAATAATAATTTTCTCTAAAGTTTAATGACAACACCCCTTGAAGCCACTCGGGCGCAATTGAAGGAGAAAGAACTCCGGTTGTTGTTTGAGGTCTACAAAAAAGAGCCGAAGCTTTTTGAGCGACCCATTCTTATCGAAGATGCGAAAACTCTGGAGGAGTTCGGTATTTACATTCCGAACAAGGAATCTTTTCCTTTTGGAGTTGTTAAGTTTGTGCCACAAGACTTTATTGTCGAGGAGGTTTCTGAGACAGGTGAGATTTGTACGATTCAAAAAGAAAATTTGCTTACTCAGGAAACCACGTTGCCTGAGGGACCGACAATTTACGCGACAATAGTTAAATGCAACCTTTCCACATTGAATGTTGTGGCTGAAATTACAAAGGCTCTCAATTGCTCACCTGAACAGATACGTTATGCAGGGCTGAAGGATAAGGATGCTATCACTGCACAACAATTTTCATTTAGACAGATTTCTCTTGATTCATTGAAAAAGCTTAATTCACCTAACTTCTTTCTAAAGGATGTAATGAGTGGAAAGGGAGCATTAGAGAAGGGAAAACTTAAGGGCAATCAATTTACAATTTTTGTCAGAGTAGAAAAAGCCTTTTTTGAAACGGAGCAATCCAGGATTTTTGTAGATTCACTTGCGAGAGTTAAGGAACAAGGATTTTATAATTACTTCTATCTTCAGCGATTTGGAACTCCACGGCTCGCCGCGCATTATTGGGGCTTGGATATGGTGCATGGATATTATCGAAAAACAGTAGAGAGTTTTATATCGTTTGCGTCACCTCGTGAGATTCCGTATTTCAAAAATATTCGACGTGAGCTTGGAAAGTATTTTGGCAACTGGACAGCAATGCTTCAATTGCTTGAGCCGTTTCCTTTGATTTTTTCCAATGAGCTTAAAATTGTCCGATATCTGATGGAGAAACCGGAGGATTATGCCGGAGCTCTGGCGCAGATCAGCGATCAGTCCACGATGTGGATTAGCGCAGTGTCCTCGTGGCTGTATAACCAAAAAGTGGCTTCGTATGTAAAACAGGGGATAAAACCGCCCCCGACATTACCTCTTTTTCTTGATCCTGCCAATTCGTCGGGACAAACCTACGACGATCTGATGAAGTCACTTCGGATTTCGGTACAAGATTTTAGGAATCTACGACGTTTACCATTTATTCAACCACCGAGAAAACCAATTGCGACTAGCGAGCCGGTCGTGGTGGAAAAGGCGGAGATTTTGGATTCGGGTATCGCTCTCAAGTTCTTCTTGCCAAAAGGTGAGTATGCCACGACTTTTCTTTCGCATTTGTTTAATTTAATTTCTGATCGTCCGCCGATCGAGATAGACCAGACGGTTGTGGATACCAAGTCCGCGATAGGTGAGGGAAGCGCGATGACGACAATAGAACATTTCTTGCCGACAATTCATCCGAAAAGTAAAAATTATTTCGAGGAATTATTGAAAGAAGAGGGGAAGTAACGAAAGTGGCCGACATCGGATGCCGGCCACAAAAAAAATATAAAAAAGGGAACCGCACATGCTTGAAGCTTGTGCGGTTCTTGAAATTGCGACTGTAGCAGGTGTTACTTTTTGGCCACCTCCTCGATTTTGAGGACTGTGGCGTCGCCTTCCTTGGCGACGACGATTTCCTTCTCCGCAGGACCCTTCCAGTAGGGTCCTGCGTTGACCGTCACCGATTTGTCGGGGTTCCAGAAGGTCGTTACCTCCCGACTGACCTCGCTGGAAAAAATCGTCTCCAGCTCACGAGCCCTCTTTTCAGGGCAGTGCACAAAGTGTTTTCCATCCGTGAACGGGACCCTTGTGTACACGAACACCAATGTGTAGCATCCCGATCCTGTCCGTTGAACGTTCACGTCTCGGAGGGACAATCCTGCCTTTTCGAGGCTGGTCATCCCAGTGATTTGCACCCGGTCAACCCGTTTGCCACCTAGGACTCCCAACGCCGTGTCGTGCGTACGACCAGGCATCCGGTTTTTGTCCGTGACCTCGGGTCCGGCAACTTCGGCCGCCTTTTTCATGGTGGCGGCCATCCGTGCTGTGCTGTCCGTTGTGTGCACCAGCTCTCTGACACCCGGGGTAATAAATCGAGGATCGCGACCGAGGTTGAATTTGACGAGGAGCTTCCCGACGAAGGCCTCGCCGAGGTTGATGAAATCAAGGACCGGAATTTGGAGCTCGTTGTGCTCCTTCTTCAGGACACCGTGGTCCTTGGGGACGATGGGGGCGGGTTTGTTGCTGGTGCGGTTTGCGAGGGCGGCTTCAAACGGATTCATAACTGATCTGCCTTTCTGGTAGGAGCGTTCCGCTCCGGTTTTTGTTGATGGACTGACCGTAAATTGTTACACCTGACTACACGTCAAGGTACAAGTTCTGAACGAAATAAATCATTATTTACCCGTTCTTTTGCTGTCTATAAGGATAGCACGTTTCGCTTGACACGTCAAGCCATAAATTGACTAATACCATAAAGACGATATAATCCAAAAAGGCCTTAGATATGGCCGTAGAAACGCTCGACAATTCGGTTTTTATGTAACAGATTTGTACTGTATAATAATTCAGTAATCACAGGAGTTATTTGCTAGTAAAAGTATTGTTCTTGTTTGCTTTTAACTTTGCACTTTTAACTTTAAACTTATTTTATGCCTCCGTTTAATCACTTCACAACCAAAGCTAAGGAAGCCATCAGACGAGCTCATGAGCTCGCTATTGAACGTGGACAAAATCACGTAAATCCCATTCACCTTCTTGCAGCTCTTATCTTGCAGGAGGAATCAATGGTAAATGCGATTTTGGAAAAGCTTGATATAGACACGATGCTTATGACGGATTCTGTGCTTGAGGCGATCGAGGGTACCGAAGGGTCAGCTACATTGGCGCCGGCGTATCAGATCTATCTTACGCCCGAGCTTGCGCAGACACTTGAGAGTTCCACAAAGGTGGCACAGAGTTTGAAGGATGAATTTGTTTCCACTGAACATCTTTTTATTGCAATGCTCGATATTCCCGGCGCAGCCCGTGAAATACTTTCTCGTTTCCGAATCGATAAAGCGGATGTCATGCGAGTGTTTGATGAGTTGAAAAATACTCGCACAACGGATGTTTCTACTCCAAAAAAGTTTAAATCAATTTCAAAATACACCAGAAATCTCACAGGTCTGGCTCGTGAGAACAAGCTTGACCCTGTCATCGGGCGTGACAACGAAATTTCCAGAATTATCCAGATTCTTTCCCGACGTACAAAAAATAATCCAATTCTTATCGGTGAGGCCGGAGTCGGGAAGACAGCTATCGTGGAGGGTCTGGCTATTCGAATGGCATCAGGTGATGTTCCTGAATCTCTGAAGGACAAGGAGCTGGTTTCTCTTGACCTCGGTCTTTTGATTGCCGGTACGAAATACAGAGGAGAGTTTGAAGAGCGTCTGAAAAATATTATGAAGGAGATTGAGCGTTCGGAAGGCAGGATAATTCTCTTCATTGATGAAATCCATACCATCGTCGGCGCAGGTGCCGCTGAAGGATCTATGGACGCATCAAACATGTTAAAGCCAGCATTGTCACGTGGAGAATTGCGCGCTATTGGTGCCACTACGTTGAAGGAATATCAAAAACATATCGAGAAAGACCCTGCGCTTACTCGTCGCTTCCAGCCTGTGTATGTCTCCGAACCATCGATTGAGGATGCTGTGGCGATTTTGCGCGGTTTAAAAGAAAAATATGAGCTGTATCACGGAGTTCGAATCACGGATGATGCGATTGTCGCAGCTGTCACGCTTTCATCACGCTACATCACTGACAGAAATCTTCCAGATAAGGCAGTTGATCTTATCGATGAATCCGCTTCATCATTGAAAATCTCACTTGAAAATATGCCTCCTGTGTTGGAGGAGACTCGTCGCAAGGTAATGCGTCTTGAGATTGAGCGGGAGGCGTTGAAAAAGGAAACAGCTACTTCCAAGAAAGCAAAGTCACGCGTCAAGAAAATTGAGCAGGAAATTGCCGATTTGAAAGAGAAGACCTCCGAGATTGAGCTGAAGTGGAAGAATGAGAAAGAAACTTTAAGTGATATTAAAATATTGAAGAAGGGACTTGAGACAGCAAGGCTTGATGCCGAGTCGGCTGAAGCGCATGCCGATTTGGCGAAGGCGGCAGAGATTCGCTATGGAAAAATACCGGCAGCGGAAAAGGAGCTTGAGATTAAATTGAAGCGCCTGAAGAAATTGCAGAGCTCGCGCAGGATTCTTAAGGAGGAAATTACGGAAAGCGATATTGCCGAGATTGTCGCCAAATGGACAGGTATCCCTGTGACGAGGATGCTGGAAGAAGAAGCGACCAAACTTTCACGCATTGGAGATGAATTGAAGAAAAGAATTGTCGGTCAAGATGAAGCGGTCCGAAAGATTGCGGATACGATAAAACGCTCGCGTGCCGGAGTGGCGGATCCGAACAGACCAATCGGTTCGTTTATCTTCCTTGGACCTACTGGAGTGGGAAAGACAGAGCTTACGAAAGCGTTGGCGGAGTTTATGTTCAACGATGACAAGGCGCTTATCCGGGTGGATATGTCCGAGTTTATGGAGCGACATTCAGTTTCCAAGCTTATCGGCGCTCCGCCAGGATACGTGGGTCATGAGGAGGGGGGTAATCTCACTGAGATGATAAGACATAGGCCTTATGCCGTGGTGCTGTTCGACGAGATTGAGAAGGCACATCCTGAGGTGTTCAACATTCTTCTTCAGATATTCGATAACGGCAAGCTTACGGATGCCAAGGGCAGGAGTGTGAATTTCCGCAACGCGATTATTATTCTCACGTCAAATATTGGCGCGCAGTTTATCGACAAGATGGAAAAGCTTGGTTTCGCTTCCACCGACAATCAAAAAACGGACTATGAAAATACTAAGTCCAAGGTGATGGCTTCTCTCAAGGATTATTTCCGCCCCGAGTTTTTGAATCGTCTAGACGATATTATTGTCTTCGATATTTTGAGCCAGGAAGCGATAACTAGGATTGTGGATATTCAGATTGGTCATGTTCGTGAGAGATTGGCTCAGAAAGGTATCGGACTCGAGATTACTCCTGAAGTCACAGCCTATCTTGCAAAGGAGGGATATAATCCGCAATACGGAGCGAGACCTTTGAAACGTATTATCCAGAATAAAATACTTACTCCGGTTGCTTCGCAGATTATAGACAGAACAGTAGGGGATGGATGTACGGTTTTGGTAGATGTAAAGGCAGGCGAATTTGTTTTTGATGTCAGGAAGCCTAAGCCTACACGATTAGTGAAAAGCAAAATAATGGAGGAGGTAAAGGAAGGTGTGGAAGAGGTGAAAAGCTAGTTTTATGGAATCATAATCTCTGGTGTAGGGGTTAATTGTAAAATTGACTTTGATTTTGTATTATTAAAGTGTGCCACGACCTTGGACACTAGAGGAAAAAAAGAAGTTTTACGATGTATTGTATTTATTATACGTAGTAAAGAATTTCTCTATTTCTGAAATTGGTAAAAAATTACTTCTTGCTGAATCTACGGTCTGGAACCGTCTTGCGAGGTTGGGCATTTCATCTCGACGGCATCTAAAGATAAATTGTAACAACACCTCAAGAAAAGCCACCCTCCCATCAAACTATACTTCACGACTCGCAGAGTTTTTTGGTGTTATGTTTGGCGATGGACATATTTCTGCTACTCAAGTTACAGTGACATTGGGAACGAAGGAACAGAAATATGTTCGGTATGTGGCTTCACTTATTAGTGATATTTTTAATGTTAAGCCAAGTATTTTTTTAAAACGTAATAGAATAACTGACAGTAAATACCGTATGGTATATTTCGGTTCAGTTGAGTCGGTCCGTTGGCTATTAAAGGAGGGTATGGTTCATAACAAAGTAAGGTCGCAGGTGGACGTGCCAAGGTGGATTTATAATCAAAAAAATTTTATGAAGTCGTTTTTGAAGGGTTTTTTCGATACGGATGGTTCTGTCTATGCATTACGGTTTGGTATTCAAATTTCGTTTACAAATAGATCTAGGCCAATTCTGAGGGCTTTACAGAGAATGCTACAGAAGTTAGAATACAATCCATCTCAGGTATCAGGATTTCGCCTATATATTACTCGTAGAGATGAAGTAAATCGCTTCTTTCGCGAGATTAGGCCGAGTAACCCTAAGCACCAAAGGAGATTTGTGAAGTTCAATAAATGCGTCGGTACTCAAGTGGTCAACGAGGGCAGACTGTAAATCTGCTGGCTTCGGCCTACGAAGGTTCGAATCCTTCCCGGCGCACAAGGAAATCCCCGAGAGGGGATTTTTCTGTGGCCGAATAAAGCGTGGCGATTAGAAAATCGTGCCGAGAGGCTCGCTTTCGTGTTCGCTTATTTTGCGAGATGATAATGTGTATGTTATTATTTTGACATGATGGGAATTGGACCACTGGAATTCGGCAAGCCTCTGCCACTTGAGGAGCACCAAAATAATGCAGATATTGTTGTGCATGAAAAGGTGGGTGAACAAACCCCTTTTGAGAAGCAAAGGTCATTTTTAAAATCGATTTCCAATGAAGGTTCGGAATTAAAGTTGCTAGATCAGAGTGTAGAAATTCAAGATGAGGACTTATACAGAGAAGATCATAAGGCAGAGCAGGCCGACGTGAGTCCTTCCCCCCTTTCCTCGTTTCTTCTTTCTAACATTGAAAATCTTAATGAAGGTGAACTAGAGAAATTAAAAGCAACTTTTAAAAACAGAGCCATCGTTGATATCGGGGCGGGAAAGGAAGCCTACGGCTATATGTGTGCACAGGCGCTAGGCGCATCCTGCTATATCGCAGTAGAGCCTTTCTTTTCAAGGGGTTTGCTAACCGCCTTAAAGAGATTCCCAAAGTCATTTTCTAAAATACCCTGGATGATTATTGACGAGGACGGACTCTCTGCTGTTAAAAAGATGAAGGATGGCGGTGTGAATGTTTTAACCGTGGCAACCGATGGATTGATGTTGAGAGACCAGGAGTATAATTCCGAACTCAATGCCGAACTTGCTCGAGTTATCGGCAACGAAGGAGTTTTTGTGGGGTATGATACTGTTCTTTTTCCAAGAGAGTTTAAGGGTAGGAGTGTGGGAAGTGGTTCACAGAAGATAAGCATTGCTCAGAAATAGAAAGACTGTGAGGACAAACTAAATACAATTTTTGATAAGTATCTGTTTATATAGTAGGTTCTAAAATGGCTTAATAAAAATACCAAATTGCGACTTAGTTTTGGTTTTTAGACGTGTATTGCCTCCTTCCCTGTTTTATTCTAAACTCAGGACTATGTTTGCGATAGATAAGCGAGGATTGCGTACCTGGATAGAGATTGACCGCTCGGCGGTTAAGCACAATTTTAGTGTGTTCCGAAAACTCATAAAGCCAACCACAAAAATGATGGCAGTGGTGAAGAGTAATGCTTATGGCCACGGACTGATTGGCTTTTCAAAGGAAGTGGAAAAGATCGGCGCTGATTTTCTCGGAGTTGATTCTATAACAGAGGCGAGAGCATTGAGACGTGACGGTATTAAGATACCTATTCTAGTTTTGGGATATACGATGCCTGAATTGCTCGTCGAGGCCTCCGAAAATGATATTTCAATTGCAGTTTCAACATTTGAAACTCTGGATGCGATAGTTAAAACAAAACTCTCAAGACCTCTGAAGATTCACATTAAGGTAGACACAGGGATGCATCGCCAAGGATTTTTGGCGAGAGACCTGCCAAAAATCCTTGGCGTTCTTAAATCTAAAATCTTAAATCATAAATCCTCTTCAATTCATATTGAAGGTTTGTTTACCCACTTTGCATCCGCGAAAAATCCTGCGTTCCCAAAAGACACTCAAGTTCAAATTACGGAGTTTAAAAAGTGGATAGATGCATTTGCAGAAGTAGGAATAAAGCCAATTGTCCATGCCTGTGCCACCGCGGGAGCGATGATTTTCAGGGAAGCACATTTTGATATGGTCCGTATCGGTATTGGAATGTATGGTCTCTGGCCGGCCAAGGAAGTTCAAGCTTTTTTTAAGAATAGGATTATTTTGAAACCAGCGCTTATTTGGAAATCAATTGTTACCGAGGTAAAGAAAGTTCCAAAAGGAAGCAGGGTCGGATATGATTTGACGGAAACTTTTTCCGATAACTCGGTCATAGGGATTATCCCCGTGGGTTATTGGCATGGATATCCAAGAGCCCTTTCCAGTATTGGTCATGTTTTGATACACGGAAAGGAATGTAAGGTCTTGGGACGTGTCTCGATGGATATGCTTATTGTGGATGTTACGAGCGTTAAGGGTATTAAGACGGGCGACGAGGTGACAATTGTAGGCCAGAATAGCGATTCGCCGGTTTCAGCGGTAGGTATTTCAGATGTTTTAGACGCTTCCTGGTACGAGGTTATAACACGGCTAAACCCACTGATTAAACGTTTCTACCTATAGGAAGTTTGCCTTTTTTCCCCATTTCTGTTAATCTTTCTCGGTATTCCCATTAACTAGAAACTATCAACTAATAACTGATTCCGATGTCCCAAGACCGTCTAATAAAATTAAATTGTTCCAAGTGCAAACGCACCAATTATTGGTCTGAAAAGAACAAGAAAAAGGTGGAGCGTAAAATCGAACTCAAAAAGTGGTGCAAGTGGTGTAAGAAAAAGATGCCACATAAGGAAGCTAAGAAATAACAAAAAAACCGCGTATGCGGTTTTTTTGTTATTTTCTAGTTTTTTATCCCCACCATCACAGCACGGTCAAAGTTTAGATGTAGAATGGCAAATCTAAAACCAGCTTCTTTTAGTAATTCTTCAAATTCCTTAATACTCCCCGGACTGTCTTCCTTAATTTTAATTCTGTCTTTATAACCCTCAAAATCGTTTGCGCTTTTGAGCGATGTTATTGATTCCAGTCTGTTCCAGACGCTCTTGTAGGTTTTTTCAAAAGTATCCAAATCTGTCTTGATTCTATCCATGATTAAGAATCGGCCTCCAACTTCCAGAAGGTTGTAAATTTTTTTAAATAATTCTCGTTTAAGTTCGGTGTTTAGTTCGTGTAATACCTGAACGCTAAAAACAATATTGTATTTGCCCTTGGGCAAGTCGGCACTGCTTAATAATCCGATATCTCGGACAATACCTTGAAAATTGTTATTAAAAGACGCGAGTCTTTTCTTGGCGATATCAAGCATCGCTAAAGAAGAATCAATGCCAATGATTTTCGCTTCGGGTTTCTTTTTTAAAATAAGCTCCTCAACCTGTCCTGAGCCACAACCAACATCCAATATAAGACTGCCGGGTTCGTAACTGTCAGCAATTATTGAGGTAAGAACATCAAGTTGCTCTGGTCTTGTGGGATGACCCTGTGAATCGATAGTATCCCATTCGTTTGCAAATGCAGGATCTGACCAGTTGTCTTTCATATATTTTGTTGGCGGGAGCTGGAGGAATCGGACCTCCGACCGACGTTTTGGAGACGTCTATTATGCCACTTAACTAAGCTCCCGTGAGTAGGGCTATATTAGCACAATTCTATTTTCTTAAAAACTCCGATAGCCTTTTCTCAATTTGAGCCGAGTCATCAGGATTAAACCACAATATGCTCTTATCATGCTTAAACCACGTCATTTGGCGCTTGGCATAATGCCAGATTTCTGTATTAAGCTTAGTTGTCATTTCTTCCTCAGTCATTTTTCCCTGCAAAAAAAGAGCAAGATAACGGTATTCAAGGCCGAGTTCTTCCATTCGTTTCCAGGATAAACCTTTGGAATGAAGTTGTTTCGCTTCTTCAATCATACCTCCTCCTATTCGCGCGAATAGGCGAATAGAAATATTATTTTTTAACTTATCTGTTGGTAAATTGATACCGATTTTAAGAGTGTCATATTCAGAAGAATTATTGAGTATCGGGACTTTCCCTAGAGCCTTAGCTATTTCAATAGCGCGTATTACTCGACGAAGATTTTTTGGGTCAATATTTTGCGCACGAACAGGATCCAGTTTTACTAGCATTTTAAATAGAGCATCTGGTGTTTTTTTTGCCAGTTCAGTACGAAGTTTGGCGTTTGGAGGAACCTCGGGAAGTACAACTCCGTCAACTGACGCAGAGATGTAAAACCCTGTACCGCCACAGATAATAGGGAGGTTTCCCCGCGAAAAAATTTCAGCAATTTTTTCGCGTGCCAGTGTTTGGTATTCCACAACGGTAAAACGTTTTTTCGGGTCGGCTACATCAAGTAAATGGTGAGGAATGCCATCCATCTCCTTGGTAGTCACTTTACCGGTGCCGATATTTAATCCCTTGTATACCTGTCTAGAGTCGGCAGAGATGATTTCAGCACCATTGAACCCGCCCCATTTGGTTCGGGCAAGTTTTTTAGCCAACTTAACAGTCAGCGCACTTTTGCCTGTGGTTGTGGGGCCGAGGATGACTAGGATCTTAGGTTTCATTATCAAAAGTTATCACGTCATAACATAGATAACAACTGGTATCGTAGAGACTTGGTCACGCATAATTTTCTGCTGAAAATTTGCGCGACCCCGACTCGCGTCGTCACGCTCCGTCTTTCAAGTCTCTCCTCCGGCACAAAAAAAGCGCACCCGCGCTTTTTTCCTATTTGTGCCGGAGGAGAGACTTGAACTCTCATGGGTTTCCCCGCACGATTTTGAGTCGTGTGCGTATACCAATTCCGCCACTCCGGCATTGGTAGAAGTCTAGCCAATTTTTCTGGAAAAAACAAGATAAGTAGTTTTGACATATCTAATTCTGTGTTAAAATTACCGTATTCTTTCTTCGCTAAAAACTACAAACTAGCAACTATAAACTTACTTATGAGCTCACAATTTTTCAGCGATTCCATATTTTGGATTGAGATAGAGAAAATCTACCCAAACCCGTATCAACCAAGACACGAGTTTGATGAGGCGAAACTCCGCGATTTGGCGGATTCTATTCGGATGTACGGAGTGCTCCAGCCTCTTGTTGTCACTCGTCATGAGAAGATGAAGGAGGAAGGTGGACTGTCCGTCGAGTATGAGTTAATTTCAGGTGAACGACGTCTTCGTGCGTCCAAGCTTGCCGGACTGGACCAAGTGCCAGTTATTATTCGTTCAAGTGAACAGAGTGACAGAGAAAAACTTGAGCTGGCGATTATTGAAAATCTTCAGCGTGAGGACCTAAACCCAGTGGACCGAGCGCGTGCGTTTGACCGTCTTGCGAAAGAGTTTAAGTTTACACATGCGGAAATTGGTACAAAGGTGGGCAAGAGTAGAGTCTATGTTTCAAACACTCTTCGTATTCTGTCGATGCCGGAGGAAATGCTCAATGCTCTTTCAGAAGGCAAGATTACCGAAGGTCATACAAGACCACTTCTTATGCTTATTGACCGGCCTGAGGAACAGCTGACGTTGTATAAGGAGATTGTCTTGAAGAAGATTACTGTGCGTGAAGCAGAGCAGATTGCGCGTAAGATTGCCCTTGACCGTGTGCGACGTCACAATGCCGACGTTGAGCCTGAGTTGCTAGCAATGGAGGAAAAACTGAAAGAATCGCTGGGCACACGTGTTCGTGTCGAACGCAAAGAAGTCGGAGGTAAAATCACTATTGAGTTTTTCTCTGATGAAGATTTGCGTGAGATAGTTGATATCGTCAATTCGAAACAGAAGAGAACACCAAAGCCAGAGGTAGCTGTTGCTGGAGTAGCTACTGTTGCGGTGGCATCTGAAGTAAAACCACCTGAAGGAACTGCACCATCAACTGAGGAGGCTCCTATCGATGATCGTTCCAAAGAGGAAATCAAGGTTGAGGAAAACGAGGAGGAATTATATTCCCTAAAGAATTTCAGCATCTAGAAAACGTGCTATTTTAGCACGCTTAGTCTATTTCCCATCCGACGGCTTTTCCTTGGCTCGTTCGAGTGCCGTACGGATATGTTTTTTTGCAATTGTGGTTTTTGCTATATCTATCCATTTTGCGCTCGGACGGGCGTTTTGTTTTGTCAGTACTTCCACGATATCTCCATTTTGAAGTTCTGTCTCCAGAGTTACAAGTTTTCCGTTAACTTTTACACCTGACATTTTATTACCAATTCCTGAGTGTACGGTATAAGCAAAGTCGACAGGTGTCGAACCCGTAGGGAGGTCAATCACGTCGCCTTTGGGCGTAAATACGAAAACTCGGTCGCTAAAAAAATCTGTCTTTAGGTTCTCAACAAAAGTGTCGCTCCCCGCTGTTTCTTTGTTGTACTCTCCAAGCGCTCTTATCCATTCCGGTACCACTATCGCATTATTTTTCTGTTCGGTTGCCAAATCCTTACTTTTCAAAATAAATGACGGAAAAAAACGAGTTACCCAAGATATCCTCGATGGGCTTACGTGCGGGTTGTTCAAGGCTTCCTTATACTCGAAATGCATACCGTACTCTGTTTTGCGATGCATCTCTTCTGTGCGTATTTGAACCTCAGTGATACCCCCATCTCCCGTAAATATCGTAGTGTGAATTCCTCGGTAATTGCTGGGCTTAGGCATAGCGATGTAATCTTTGATCAATCCAGGCAGAGGTCTCCATTGTCCGTGGATAGAACCGAGTACGCGGTAACAATCGGAAATTGTCGGCACGATAATCCGAAAAGCCGATATATCATGGATTTTTTCAATATCCCAATCTTTTCGCTTCAATTTTCTATATAGGCTGTATAAACCCTTTATCCTGTAGCCGGTCTTGGCATTTGAGATACCGTCGCTTGCCAGCTGTTTTAGGACTGCTTTGTGGAACTTTTCCAGATTGTGAATATTTTCCTTGCTTTTTTGTTTTAGTAATGTTTTTACCTGCTCGTGTTCTTTCGGAAAAACAAATGGAAATGCCAGGTCTTCAAGTTCTCGGTTTATTTTTCTAATTCCGAGTCTGTATGCAAGTGGAGCGTAAATCTCAAGAGTCTCCAGCGCAATGCGGTCACGTTTTTCCTTTGGCAGGAACTCTAATCCCTGCATATTTTGCAAACGGTCAGCAAGCTTGATAATCAGGACTCGTACATCTTTCGATACGGCCACAAATAATTTACGGAGACTTTCTATATATCTCTCCGCCCCGCTGTAATGCAATTTACCAAGCTTGGTCACCCCCTCCACAAGAAATCTCACTTCAGGTCCGAATTCCTTTTCGATTGTCTCAGGTTTTACATCAACATCCTCGATAGAGTCGTGAAGTAATCCCGATGCAACGGTTATAGAACCCATACCAAGCTCCACCAGGATTTTGGCGGTTTCAAATAGATGATGGAAATAGGGTTCTCCCGAGAATCTCTTGTGGTCTTTATGGGCAGTTTCGGCGAAATTATAAGCCTTGGATATTAAGGATATGTCAGCAACAGAGGGAGATTTAATCTGACTTATCAGGTCGTGGACGGTTGGCATTGATTTATGCTACTCCAATGTGGTGTAGTGTGCAAATAAGAAAATGTATATTAATAATGTAAATAATTTAAATATTAAAAAACACGCAATAATTTTGCGTGTAATGGATGGGATCTCAGCTTGATCCAAATATTACGTCCCCGTCGTCAGTCATACTGTCGCCTGTGTTGCTAGAATTGCCTTTCGGAATAGGTGTAAGGGGGTCTTTTTGTGATAGCAGTCGTCCACTAATTGTGGTTGGGGGATCTAGGTTAATGAAAATGACAACCACTCCAGGCATACTACTGACTGTTGTTCCAATTGTAGTCATGGATTCCCTTTCTCATTTACCAGGTTTGCCGAATCTAAGTAAATAGTAACGCTTTACTTTTTGTCGGTCAATTTTTTGTACAAGAAATTAAAAAACTGTACGATATATCGTACAGTCGTCGCGTTTAAAGCGTTCAAAATTGAGCGTGAACATCTCCGGGTTTCTCACGGGTCTCTTCCCGGCCCTTTCGTAAGTCGGGTGGGACGGGATTGAAAGCCGGGTCCTTTTCGACCACGAAGTGGGTTATTGTTTCAATCGATTCTGTCGGTCCTTTTTTTCGTGGAGGCAGTTCGGGATAATTCGGCAGGGCCATATTGCTTATTCCTTTCTTCAGAGAGTTAAACCTAGTTGTTCTATACCGAATTTTAGTGTAACTCGCCTTTTTATTTTTGTCCAACCGTTTCAACCTGCATCTTATCAGGCCGATGATTTTTACAATTTTTGTCGCTACAACGTTCGGGTATTGTTTTTGTTCCGAGCATCATCAATGCTCCACAGGTATGACAGAGACGCCCTGTCGGCTTGGCTTTAATAGCGTTCTTGCATTTAGGATAATTTGAGCAACTGTAAAACAGGCCAAAACGTCCGCGACGCTCGGTCATCATACCGTCTTTACATACTGGGCAGGTGACACCAGTTGAATTTTTCTTTTCCAACTCGGCATCTTTTTTTATAAACTTACACTTTGGGTAATTGTTGCAGGCGATGAAGCGTCCGAATTTTCCGTCTCTTTCTATGAGCTTACCTGTCTTACATTCTGGACAAAGCTCGCCAGTCTCTTTTGGTCCCTCCAGTTCAGTACCGTCAATTTTACGAGCACCCAAACATTCGGGGAACTTGGCACAACTTAAAAATCGTCCGCTCTTGCCAAGTTTGATATTCATCAGGCCTCCACAAACAGGACAAGGGAACTCCTTCGGTCCGTCACCGAGGTTTGTGGCTTTTTCCATTTTATCTTTCGATTTTACTTCCTTGTGAAATGGTTTATAAAAGTCACTTAATGTTTTTTCGTATTCGCGAGTTCCGAGCGCAATGTCGTCCAGCTTGTCCTCCATTTCAGCTGTGAAGGTGTCACTGATGTATGTTGGGAAGTTCTCCTCAAGAAAGCCGGATACAACTTCTCCTGTATCTGTGGGTTTCAAGGCCTTACTCTCCTTTGTCACATAACCACGGTCTTCAATTGTCTTAATAATAGACGCATAAGTAGAAGGTCTTCCGATTCCTCTCTTTTCCAATTCCTTCACAAGTCCGGCTTCGCTGTATCGTGGAGGTGGTTCCGTCTGTTTTTCTTCGGTTTTAATCTCAATAAGAGAAAGTTTTTCGTTTAAAGAAACCTTCGGCAATTCCACATCTTCACCTCGAGCCTCAGGATCGGCAAGTAGCCATCCTGGGGCGATGACTCGTGTACCTGTAATCGCAAAATCCGGCACTGTTCCTTCGCCTATCTTTACGGTGATTTTACTGCGAATAGTCTTTGCATCCACCATTTGGCTGGCGATAGTGCGAGACCAAATCAATTGATAAAGTTTTTTCGCTTCGTCATTTGCTCCGGCTGACTCTATGGAAACATCTGTCGGGCGAATAGCTTCGTGAGCTTCTTGAGCATTTTTGCTTTTCTTGGCGTAGGTTCTTGATTCTGCAAGCCCCTTTCCAAATTTCTTATCTATGACCGTGGGGATTTGTCCCAAAGCAAGAGCGCTTAGGTTCGTACTGTCCGTACGCATATATGTGATGAGACCGGCTTCGTAGAGTTTCTGTGCGATACCCATCGTGCGAGATGGAGCAAAACCGAGACGGGAGCTGGCGGCCTGCTGAAGTGTAGAGGTGATGAACGGTGCCTTCGGTGAACGCTTGGCTTCGGTTTCAGACAAATCAGATACAATCCACGGCTCGCGTTTGCCCACATCCAATATTTTATCGACAAGAAATTTGTCACGAGGTTCTTCCACGCAAAGGAGAGTGAACTTGCCACCTGTCTTGCTCTCTACATCAGCAGAAATTACCCAGAAGGTTTCGGGCTTGAACGCGCGAATCTCACGTTCTCGTTCTACTATAATGCGAAGGGCGGGGGATTGAACACGTCCAGCAGAAAGACCATAACGAACTTTCTTCCAGATTAGGCCAGAAAGGTCATAACCCACAAGTCGGTCGAGGACACGGCGCGCCTCCTGGGCGCGCCGTAGATTTTGGTCAATCTCTCGGGGGTGCTCCAGAGCTTCCTGAATGGCTTCCTTCGTAATTTCGTGATAGGTAACACGACTAATCTTAGCCATTTGGCTTTTGACTTTTGATTTTGTAGAGTCACCTTTGATGAGCTCGGCGATGTGCCAGGCGATGGCTTCACCCTCACGGTCGGGGTCGGTCGCAAGTAGGATCTCATCAGCACCTTTGGCAAGTGATTCGAGTTCGGAAACTACCTTTTCTTTTCCTTTCGATATTTCGTAATGCGGAATAAAACCACCCTCGATGTCGATGGCTTTTTTGTTCGATTTTGGCAAATCGCGTACGTGTCCGACGGATGCTTTCACAGTGTATTTACCATCCAAATATTTGGAAATGGTTTTCGCTTTCGCCGGTGATTCAACAATTAAAAGTTTCATGTTTGCGTACAGTATTACACGAGGTTCTGGAAATGTGCAAATTATTAAAAGAAAAAACGCCAGAAATTCCAGCGTTTTGTACATCGTAAATTGAATTACTTTTCTAAAAAGGTCGTCCGGCTCTCCGTGCCTTTCGCGACAGCTCTTCCTGGAGATCCTTGAATCTCGCGCCTATGTCGGCAAAATTGACCGTGAAGGTCTGAAGCCACTTTCGTTCGTCACTTCTTAGATTCCTGAACATGCAGGCATATTGGCCATTACCGTGGGTCGAACATGGTACATCTCGGGCGTATGTCCAGCCGTCGAAAGACCATCCACTTTCAAGCATCCGCATGTCAATTTGTTCTTCTTCACTTTGACTCAAAATGCTTTTCTTGAAGGCGAGAGATGTTAGACGTAGTAAGATCCGTTCCGCTTCTTTCGGCGCAAGTCTGTTCATAGTTTTGTCCTTTCTCGAGTTATCCTAGCATGGCATTTTCAACAATCAAGTTAAATACAAAGATTAGTCACTGTGTTAAAAATCTGTAAAAGAAAAATGCCAGTCGAGTGTGTCGAACTAGCATAGAGATGCACAAAGAAAATCAAGAGTAGAGGTATGACTTAATGTTCTACTGAACAATTGTTTTCCCGCTGAACGATGCACCTTCAGTGAGCGCATACTATACAATCCGGCGCAATGATCCGAGTCGTTTACAACAGGGGAATACGCGAAACACCTGAAGGGGTTCGCTCTCCAACTGAAGCTTCCCGGTAAATTGCCGAACGTTTTTCGTTCAATTCGGACACCTTTCGGTATCAAACCATATACCACAGCCCCTGCAAACGAGAAGCAAGGTGCCGAGGCTTTGAGACAGCCGAACCGATTCCGGCGCCTGTAGCCTTGGTGAGAGAATCTTGTGGACGAAAGGATATGCTGGCAAATACTCCAGCAAGTTTTCGTTTTTTTCCACACGGCAATTCTCTGCTTATAAGTTGCGGTAGACAGCCCCACCTCTACTCCAGTCGGTATAATAGACTTCAGATTATAATTTGCAAGTTGATTTTAATCCCAGCAAGTAATTACGATCGTAATTACTTGCTGGGATAATTAAATGAATAATCGTGGGCACCACGTTTATTTGGCATTTTTTGTGGTGTAATATTTTAGCTAAAATCAGGCCAGGCGAATCTCACCCATACTTTCCTTTATAAGACCCTTTATCTCCATCATTCCTAAAAGCACATTTGCCTCACTTGTAGAGATGCCGAGTTCTTGTATAAGTTCATCTCGTGGAGTAGGGGATGATAGAAGATTGATTATGTGAAGTTCTTCCGCTGAACAATCTGAATAATTTGCCGTTGTCGGTTTTAGACCAAGTGTTCCGTCAAACCCCAGTGCCTCGAGAAGTTCGGCAGAAGTTGTGATGGGTGTCGCGCCGAGCCGAAGTAACATATGTGGGCCAGAAGAAGTGCTGGAAAATATTGAGCCGGGAATTGTCAGAACGTCACGGTTGTATTCGGTGGCGAATTTCGATGTGATGAGCGTTCCTGATTTTAGTTCAGCTTCGACAATGAGTACCGCATCGGAAAGTCCCGCCATAACCCTGTTTCTTTGGGGAAAACTGTACGAGGTCGGACGAAACATCGGTTCAAACTCGGAAAGAAGACATCCTCCCGAAGATACGATTTTTTCCGCAAGTTGTTTGTGACTGGCCGGATACAAAACTTTTGGGTCCAGACCGGAACCTGGAACAGCAACCGCTTTTAGTCCAGCATCAAGTGACGCGCGATGTGCAATGGAATCAATTCCCAATGCAAGACCAGAGACAATCACGATAGGATATCCTCGAAGTCCGGAAATCAATTTCTCGACAGCTTGTTTTCCGTATTCTGTGTACTTGCGCGCACCAACAACAGAAAGCCATTTGTAATCATCTGGAGGCAATGTCCCTCTGACGTACATTTTCTTTGGACAGTCGGTCATTTCCGTCAGTCGTCTGGGAAAATCAGATTTGGGTATCTCGCGTATTTTGTTGTCGTCACTCTTTTGCATTATTTGCATTAATTCTATACCATAACGACAGTACATTCACCTAAACTTATTCTATGACCTATGAAGGCCGAAACGATAGACACTCACACGTTCAAAAGTACGCTAAGAATCAGTCTCGGAAACGGACAGGACCAGGCAAACGCGTATTTCAGGCGGATCTTGCTTGAGGCGATACGCATTTCCAACGGAGATTTTTCCGCGGACTTGCCGAGGCAAGTTGCCAGCATTGGGACTGAAGTTCTCGGCGAAAACCAAGCAGGTGCGGTGATTGCGGAATGTTCCGATATCCTCGCCAGACAAGTCGAGCAGTCCTCCACCTAAAGCGGATTTATCCGCTTTTTTTATTGGTAAGATTCGCTGGCAAGTTTCTTGATTTGTTAGATATCTTTGTTTATTATCACTTCTAGAGTAGTTTGGTGAACCTGGCAAAATGAGTGAAATTATGAAAACTGCAAAACAGAACGTTCAATCGAGTTGTCTTACAAAGGTGGAAAAACGACACCTCAAGAGTCTCGAAAAACTGAAAGTGGCCCGCAAGGAATACCGGTCGGTTCGTGCGAAACTCATCGAGGCAATAATGGCTGACAAAGCGGACGGCATTTCCCCCCAGCAGGTAAGTGTGGCGAAAATGGCTTTTTCGCATTGGCTGAAGCACAGGAAGCGCTTGCGGAAATGTTTGTTCAACGAAAGCAATAATTTCGGGAGGGTGCTCGGTGAGGTATCATCCTATTCGGATCTTCCTGGCAATTCTCGACTATCTTAGTCAGACTTCGGTATCATTTTTCCCCAAGGCAGACAATGTTGTCTGCTTTTTTTATTGCCCGCCATAAGTTATACTTCTAACTAACAGTTTTCGTATATGTTCGTATAATTCGTTTAATTTTCGTATCGTATGTTAGATATAAAGTTCATCCGTGATAATAAAGAAATAGTCCAAGCCGGTGCGAAGAAAAAACACGTGTCTGTGGATATTGACGCGCTTTTGAAATTGGACGATAAGAGGCGTGAGTTGATGGCCTCAAGCGAGACAAAACGCGCCGAGCAGAAATCCTTTAATGACAAAATTGCAAAAGAGGGTGTGCGAGAGACTCGCGATGGTTTTGTCGCAGAAATGCGATTGCTAAAAGAGGCATTACAGAAGGAGGAAGAAGAGTTGAAAATTGTTCTCAAAGATTGGCAGGCACTGATGCTTCAGGTGCCCAATGTTCCTGATATGTCTGTGCCGGACGGGGATAGTGATGCTGGTAATATGGAATTGAGGACGTGGGGAGACAAGCCTGAGTTTAGTTTTGAACCGAAGGACCATATTGAGTTGATGACCTCGCTCAAAATGGCGGATTTTGAACGTGGCGCAAAAGTTCACGGTTTTCGCGGATATTTTCTGACCGGACCTGGTGCAGAGCTTTCCTTTGCCGTCTGGAATTATGCGATGGATTTTTTCAAGGGTAAGGGTTTTATCCCGGTTATACCGCCAGTGATTGTGCGTAAGGCTAATCTCTATGGCACAGGTCATCTTCCCGGTGATGTCGAAGACTACTATATGACACAGGATGGTGATGCTATCGCTGGTACTGCCGAGATTCCTCTTATGGGTCTGCACGCAGAAGAAGTTTTGGATGCCAGCGCATTTCCGATAAAGTATCTTGGTTTTTCACCATGTTTTAGACGAGAGGCTGGTAGCCACAGCAAGGATGTGAAAGGACTTATCCGCGTCCATGAGTTCTACAAGTTCGAGCAGGTCATTATTTGTGAAGCGTTGCATGAGACATCCGTGAAGCTTCATGAAGAGATTGAGCGAAATACCGAGGAGTTCATCGAGTCGCTCGGTATTCCATACCATGTGGTTGCAAATTGCGGGGGAGATTTGGGTCTGGGTCAGGTGAAGAAGTACGACATCGAGCTTTGGGTTCCTAAGGAGAAAAGATATCGCGAGATTTCATCCGCTTCGTATTTTCATGATTTCCAGTGTCGCAGGTTTAATATCCGCTATAAGGATGCAACCGGTAAAATGCGATACGCACACTCGCTCAATAACACGGCAATCCCAACTCCGCGCATTCTTGTTTCCTTGGTAGAGAATAATCAGCAGGCTGATGGTTCAGTCAAAATACCGGCAGTTCTTCAGAAATATTTTGGAAAAGAGACAATTTCTAAGAGCAATTAGAGGTATTTCATGATTGGAAGGTCAAACACACTAAAATCGGCCCGCCTCCGTTCGAGGCAGAAGAAGATTTTATTATGGAAAATCAGTTTGGTTTTGCTGTGTGTTGTTTTGGTATGGATAGGTATTGCTTGGACATTTAGCCGTTCGGCAATCGTCATTCGAAATATCGAGATTTTAGGTATGGAGGACGTGGCATCATCGGACGTGGCCTCAACTGCCGAAAAACTACTTCAGGGGAAGTATTTGTTTACAATCCCAAGGACGAGTATCTTTTTTTATCCAAAAGGAAATATTAGTGATGCGATTTTGAAGGAGTACCCAAGAGTTGAGAAAGTTTCAGTCGGCTTCGGTAATTTTCATACAATATCGATAAATATTAAAGAACGAGTATCAGAAGCTCTTTCATGCAAGACTATCAAAGTAGAAACAGGCTCGAACGTTGAAAAGGAACTGTGCGACTGTTACTTGGT
>CAYHDB010000009.1:0-32901 GCA_964355335.1 uncultured Candidatus Saccharibacteria bacterium | reverse complement strand
GTCAACCCTTGTATTTATTTTGACACTTCTGCTATGATAACCGCATAACAAACTGGTCTATGGAGCTTACTGTCTTCTTGCTTTTTGGTCTTCGTTTTCACAGCGTTTGTTTTTAAATTTATTTTTTTAGTTTTTAGCTAATTTTTATACCATGCCCCAAATCACCCCCGAAGTTGAAGCATTCGCCCGCATAAAAGTACTCGGAGTCGGAGGTTCAGGAAAAAATGCAATCAACCATATGATTAACTCCAAGGTTAAGGGGGTTGAGTTTATTGCTGTAAATACAGACGCGCAGGATCTTCACAACACTCTCGCAAAGAAGAAAATTCATATTGGTAAAAACCTCACTCGTGGACTTGGCACCGGTATGAATCCCGAGCTTGGAAAGCGCGCTGTTGAGGAAACCAAAGAAGAAATACAAGAGGCAATCAAGGGTGCGGACATGGTCTTCATCGCGGGAGGTATGGGTGGAGGTACATGCACAGGAGCAGCTCCAGTCGTCGCCAAAACTGCAAAAGAAATCGGCGCACTCACCGTGGCTGTCGTTACCAAACCGTTCTTCTTCGAAGGCGCGCAGAGAATGCGACTTGCAGAACAGGGATTGGAAGAGCTTCGAAAATCAGTAGATGCCATCATTATAATTCCAAACGACCGCCTGCTCTCCACTATCAGCAAGGAGACCACCGCTCGCGCAGCCTTCGCTATGTGTGATGAAATCCTAAAGCAAGCAGTAGAGGGCATCTCAGACCTCATCACGACACCCGGAGTAATCAACATCGACTTCGCTGACATCCGCGCCATTATGGAAAACGCAGGTTCAGCATTGATGGGTATCGGCACAGCTTCAGGTGAAAAGCGCGCAGAGGAAGCAGCGAAAAATGCTATCAATTCTCCCCTATTGGAACTCTCAATCCACGGTGCAAAGGGCGTTCTGTTCTCTATTGCCGGAGGCGACGACCTTACAATGTTTGAAATCCAAGACGCCGCCAAGGTTATTACGGAATCAATCGATGCAAATGCCAAAGTTATCTTCGGTACTGTCCGCGATGAGAAACTAAAGAAAGGCGAAGTGAAAATTACTGTTATCGCTTCCGGTTTTCCAGAAGTAGCCGGTACCAAGCGAAGCCTCTTTGCCCCAGAGCCTGCAGAACGCGGTAAGATTTTCAACTCCGTACCTCCAGCAGTCCAGTCCGCACCAAAGGAAGTTCCAATGCCTAAGGTAGAAGAAAAAAAAGTGATTGATGACACGGAAGACGATTGGGGTGCGGTACCTGCTTTTTTGCGAAGAGCAAAAAAGTAGTTCATAAAGTTGCAAGTTTATAAAGTTTGTAAAGTAAAATAAAACCAGAGAAGCACCTGCTTCTCTGGTTTTATTTTTTGCAAAGAAAAAACCGCGAACGGTTTTTGTTCGCGGGTGTGACTGAGTCTTTAAAGAATAATTGCTTCCTTCAGCTCCCGAAGTGCCAACTCAAAGGGTTTCAATGGAGTCGGGGGTCGTGTGACAATCTCCTTCACCAGCCGTTCGTCCTTCTCCCTCATGAATTGCTGGTATTCCAACGAGTCGGGATTAGACGCATCGATGATACGGATTCTGGGATAAAGGCTACCTTTCGGCAGACTCTTTTCCTTCTCAATTTCATCCGAAATGATTGCCATTTCCACACCGACATCCACAGTCCAGTGGTGATCGGTGAGATCGATGACAACTTGCTCCTGTGAACTCTCGAAAAGCTTCTCCAGCGCGCAACGTGCTTCCCACAATTTTGACTCGGCTAGGCGCCTGTTGTAATCATCCTCAGAACGATACAACAATGCCGTCCAACCTTCCTGACTGAGAATCCAATCGCAGATCTGCTCCACCTGCTGGACTAACTCTTCCCTCGTAAGGGGCGCTCTTTTGTTCGATGTATTCATTATTCCTCATGAGTTTGTTTTTTGCTGTTCGCTGTTCATTTCAAACTGACGGTAAATTATCATTGAAACACATATTTGTCAATATCTCGTACTACTTTTCCAAATCTGATATTATAAGCTTCAATTCCCTCATATTCTGTATTTTTTGCTTACAAACTTATCAACTTTTAACTTCACTCTGATGTACGATTTAGCAATCCTAGGTGGCGGACCGGCGGCGGTATCTGCAGGAGTCTACGCTTCCCGCAAGCGCCTTAAAACTATTTTTATCGCCAAAGAATTTGGCGGTCAAAGCACCGTTTCGGAAGATATTCAGAATTGGATAGGGACTCCGTCCATCAGCGGCTCAAAACTTGCTTCTTCTCTCAAGGAACACTTGAAAACTTATGCCGGAGATATTGTCGACATTCGTGAAGGCGAGCTAGCTCAAAATATTGAAAAGACCGTAGAAGGATTTTCCATACAGACCGACAAATCGACATATACCGCAAAAACCGTGCTTATTGCCACAGGTAGTGCAAGACGGAGATTGAACGTTCCAGGGGCAGATAAATACGAAAATAAAGGCATTGTGTACTGCGCCTCATGCGACGGTCCCCTATTTGCTGATATGGATGTGGTGGTCATCGGAGGTGGTAATGCAGGTTTTGAAACCGCAGCCCAGCTTCTCGCCTACTGCAAAAGCGTAGTTCTGCTACACAAAAATGAGGAGTTCAAAGCTGACCCTGTCACAGTGAAGAAAGTGCTATCGAACCCGAAAATGCATGCTGTCTTAAATACAGAGATAGTTGAAGTAATCGGAGGTGATTTTGTAGAAAAACTAGTTTATAAAGAAAAAGATAGTGGCAAAAAATTGGAGCTACCTGTCTCAGGAATTTTCGTAGAAATAGGTTCAACACCCGCTACATCCTACGCCTCAAAACTGATTAAACTTACTGAAACTGGCCAGGTAGTTGTAGACCCTCGCAATCAACAAACATCCGTTCCGGGTATTTGGGCTGCTGGAGACTGTACGAATGGGCTTTACCACCAAAACAACATTGCCGCAGGAGATGCAGTCAAAGCGCTTGAAGATATCTACATGTGGTTGCACGGGAAGTAGACTCTTTACTTTTTTAAAAACTTCCTAATTGGTGCGCGCTGAGGGGATTGAACCCCCGGCCCTCGTCACGTCAAGACGATGCTCTACCACTGAGCTAAGCGCGCAAAATAATTTCACTCACTACCTCTTCCCGGGGAGTAACGGTCGCTACTCGACCAGTACACCTTTCCCATTTCCTCACGATATGAATCGCTCAGAAATATGGGAGAAGGTCTTCGACTCCCCGACGCAGAGCGTTTAGCTCTGCTTAGGGTCACAAAACTAAAAAGTGACATAATCACTTTTTAGTTTTGTGACCCTACGGGGAGTCGAACCCCGATTCCAGCCTTGAGAAGGCCGTGTCCTAACCATTAGACGATAGGGCCCTAGAACATTTTCATAAATGTTCGGGCGAACAATCCATCGGATGGATTGTTTTAGCCAAAATTGACTAGCTGAGAAATAATAGCATTTTTTGTAAAATTAGCAAAAAATGCTAGGATTACCCAGTCTAAATACCAACGGAGGAGTGGCTGAGTGGTTGAAGGCACCGCACTCGAAACGCGGCAGGGATGAAAGTCCCTCGCGAGTTCAAATCTCGCCTCCTCCGCCTTGAGTCCGCGAAAGCGGAGCAGAGTGGGCAACTGCTTGCCCACGTGCGAGATTTGAAAGGATTTTCCTTATCGAGTCATCGAGATGGAAAATCACCTGGCTATGTAGTAGCCAAATCTCGCCTCCTCCGCAGTAAAATTTCTGCGCAATTTTTTGCTGGGAAGAGAGGAAGCGCGGTGGCACTTCCGTGTGAGATTTGAAGCTCGATTGAGTCGAGTCCGCCACGGTGGACGAGCCAATCGTGGTACGGAACTGCCTGCCCGCCTCTGGAGGGTAAGTTTCCATCCCTGTACCGCCCACAACCAAATTTTAGTGCAAAAAAAGTTGCCAAATTTTTGATATGTGCTATTGTGCGTCAAGCAAATAACCCTGCTGGAATCGTTTTCCTTCAGTGTTTTCCGTAAACCTGACCTTACTTATATGAACCTTAACAAAGATTGTCCTGAAAAGATTGTTCACGTGGATAGCTTTTTAAGCATCCGTTTTGAAAGCGAAGTTCCCCCACAATCGACCATTGAACGAGTAAACAGAATGTTCTCAATGGGCCACTTCTTTGAGGGGTGGCACCAGTCACCGGAAGATATCGTTGCACTCATCAAGGAAGCGTGCAAAGAAGCTTCCTGCCTTCACTGGCTGAGTTCTCATGAGAGTGGGTCTTTTGAGGGATCTCGTCCTGGCAATACGGATGACTTCATGAGCATCAGTCTCACTCAATTGTCTCGATTCAATTCCTGGCTTTGGGGATTCACAAACACGCACAATGAGGGGTGCGAAGTTTTCAAAAAAGTGATCGCGAAAGTAACCAAAGTCATTGCACTTCTCCAGGCAGAACGAACCGGACAGATCGAGTCCAGTTCAACCAAACTCACCTAAACCTATAGGTGAGTTTTTCATTTGTTATTAAATCCTACCTCTTGGTTAAATCAACTATGTCCTATATAAAGGACAATATTTACTGTCCTTTAGGTGGTTGTCCTTTATGCCACTTTTTCCAGATAGACCTAATACTATAGGGTTTCGGACCTATGAGTGTCAGTAGTAGCACCAGACCGAACAGTATAAGTATCACTGCTAGCGTTCTTAATACGTTAGTTTTGGTAAAAATTCCGCACTGGTTCAAATCACTCAGTGCACCAGATAAATATGCTGTTGCCAAGTACTGAGTATTGTCCGTAGTGCTTGTTGCCACCATATTCTTAGCATCTTGCTTAACGCTTGCCTTCAAACCAACTATCGGTGTCGGAGTTATTGGTTTCGATTCCTCAATTTGTGGTGTTGTAATTACCGGTGCTTGTTTATAACCCTCGAGCGCTTGCTTTTCTGACACTGTAAGCTCTGCGCTACCGCACATTATCTGATTTATTTTCTGCTTAGTGGTTATGTAAACATAACCTGTCGACTTTGTATCATTGCCCCAAGGTTTAAGTATCTCCTCAGAATGTTTTTCCTGGAACTTACGCACAGCCAATTCTGTCTGCGCATCATATACACCGGTGGCTTCAACTGGTATTCCAGCCATAATCGTCAAGAAATTCTGAAGTCTGTATACCTGTTCCTTACTGTTATTAAAATTACGTCCCAAATATGAATCGATAAACGGACATGCGGGACCAGCCACTGACGCCACCTGCTGAGATTTAACTTCATTCACTGGTGTTCCCTTTCCTGATGGCAAAACAATAGAAAGTTCGGTTCCAAATGCATCCGCATAGCCTACCGACAAAAACGCTGAGACCGGACGGAAATAATATTTCACATCAGCCTTAAGTCCGGCAATCACAATTTTGTGTGAAGTACCGACAATTTCAACTTTTTCGGTACCGTTTGAGTAACCCCTAAACTGCCCACCTTTTAAATCATTGACCGAGGTCGTAGCATAAAAAACCTGACTGGTGGACGGATAATTTGTATACCAATTTACTTCGACAATACCCAAGCCCACTTGAGAAACACTTGGGTTTGTAACGATAAGCAAAATGCCTCCGCCACCTCCACCACCACCTCCGGCAACACCACCTCCACTCGATGCAAGACTTGCAGTCGCAGGAGTGGTCACTGCTGGCGGAGTAACCGGAGGAACAACAGGAGGTACAACAGGCGGTACAACAGGAGGAACGATTGGTGGAATCACTGGAGGCACCACAGGAGGAACAACAGGAGGAATTACCGGTGGAACGACTGGCGGAATCACTGGAGGCACCACAGGAGGAACAACAGGCGGTACAACAGGAGGAGTCACTACGACAGGAACCGTTACTACCTCATTCCCAATCGAGGGTGTGGTCCCGAGCGTTACTGTTTCATTTCCTATTGACGGAGTTGTACCGAGCGTTACTGTTTCATTCCCAATCGAGGGTGTGGTCCCGAGCGTTACTGTCTCATTTCCGATTGATGGAGTTGTACCGAGCGTTACTGTCTCATTTCCAATTGACGGCGTAGTGGAAAGATCCGAAGAACCTATTGCTGGAGAAGTTCCCAACATAACCACTTCATTTCCTGTTGAAGGGCTTGTACCAATAACAATCAGAGAAGCTCCTCCTGACGGAGAAGTACTGAGTACGAAAGTTTGTTGACTGGATACCGAAACAACACCTGAAGTCGAGACCTCACTTCCGATAGATGGAGTGGAAACTAAAGCATCTCCAGTACTGACAATGGATGATTGAGAATCAAAAGACGGACTCGTTGACAGAGAATTATCCTGAGTACCTGAAGGAACAGAGGGTGAAGTGCCAAGCAAAGATACAGAATTGTCAGCAACAGACGGTGTAGAAGAAAGGGCAACCTGAGAGACGGAAGAGCCTCCGGAAGAAGACGGCGAAGTAGAAAGTGAAACGCTAGAATCGATTGATGGCGAGGTGTCCAACGAGGTTGAAGAAACCTCGGATCCTATCGAGGGAGAAGTACCAAGCTCGTCAGCTAAAACTTGTAGTGGAAACGAGTTGAAAAGTACTGAGAAAATAAGAAAAACAGACAGCAAGAAGGAAGCCCTTCCACGGAAAAAAGAAAACAGAATATTGTTCGTATTCCTGCGCACCATAATAGTTTAAAAAAGAAAAACAAAAAGAATTATTTCTGAATATCTGAATACTAGTGCCAAATATCTCGATGTCAAGAAAAATCTTTGTTAAATAAGGGTTTTTTGACAAATTAATGTCATAAAGGACAAAAGTTTCTAGCATAAAGGACACGTAAATTATATGCGGGCAGGAAAATGCCAGTAAAAATAAATGTAAAATTGAATTAAAAGGACATTTTCACATTGTTAAAGGACAAATTATCAATTATTTGACGTGTATCTATAAAATGTATCCTCCTTAAAAGACACCCGCTCTGAATAATTCGTTCAATTTGGGAACTGATCGCTTGACATCACAGCCAATGGATAATAGCCTCAGTCATAGGTACGGGTATCTAAACAAACAAAAAACCCGAAGACAGGAAGCATTATGAGGAAAACCCTAGTTCAGTTCATTGTCATCATCGCTGCTTTAATCGGCAGCATTCAATCAAACGCACAGAGCACCAACGCTAAAATTGTCTGGTTCGTCGCCGATACGTCGGCGACCGACTGGCAAGCAAACGCGATGTTTGCTCTCGGGAACGGTCTCGATACGTACGGCACAGGCACGGGTCAATTCGTCGCCCTAAAAACAAATCAAATTGCTGATGCGTCGATGATCTCATTCACTCCATCCAGTCCGAAACGTTTACACGCGGGATTGGTTTACGATGGAGCTTCGACTACCCTGTCGACAGTCTCATGGGTAATGTCCAGTTCCGATCCGTCAAACAAAATGCGATACGAGAGCAATCTTGTGGCAAACGCATTCTCTTCGACGATATTCGGAATGGACAGATCTACGGGTGTTCAATACACATCCGGGCCGGATCACTCATTCAATAGACTAGTCTTCATCGGCGCAGGCAACGCCTTCACGGCTTCAGTTGCTCCAATTCAGCAATACATCGATCAATACAGGCCGTGGTCAATGAAAATCGAATACACTGTCGCCGGCGTAAAGACGTCCAGCAGTGTTTTGTTTCATCAACCTGCGGTTCCACCTCCGATTGTCTATCCTTCCCCCCTACTTACAGTCCCGTCATCAACCAACGCTGTGGTCCTGGGACAGGGAGTGACATTCAACTGGAATAGTATCAACGCAACGAAAGTAACTTTGAATGGGGAGGATGTGGGAACAAACGGAACAAAAACTGTCTTCCCCGTTTCCAACACAAATTACATCTTTGTTGCAGGCGGACCTGGAGGAACCATTCAGAAGATAGTCGAGGTCACTGTGACAACTCCTCAGTCTCCTCAGCTCACATTCACCGCCTCGACAAACTCTGTCGTTGCGGGTACAAATGGATTTGTGTCGTTTACGTGGATTACGGCAAACGCAACAACTACCATCTTCAACGGAGAAACTGTGTCAAACAGTGGCTCCAGAACAGTCTGGCCGACCAGCACCACAGACTACAAAGTCATCGCTACAGGTACAGGAGGGGTCGTCCAATCAAACATCTTGATCACGGTGACAATTCCAAATCCTATACTGGCGGACTTCATAGTGAGCAGTGCCAACGCAAAGCTTCTGGTGCAATTCGTCGACAGGTCGACGGGTCCAGTCAATGCATGGCATTGGAACTTCGGTGACGGAACAACGAGTGATTTGCAAAACCCAACACACACTTACAGTGTGGGGACAAATTACGTCGTAACTCTGACGGTAACAGGAAATGGTATGACCAACGTCAACACCTCTGTCATTGAAGTTACTCCTCCGCCTCCGATTCCTCCCGCTATGGCAGACTTCAGAGCAGAGGTTGTCAAAGAGTCCTGGTCAACAATTCAGTTCCTTGATTTGTCCACAGGAAAAATCAATGCGTGGGGCTGGGACTTTGGAGACGGAACGCTTGGAACAAGTCAGAACCCAATTCATGACTACGGTACAAACGGTGAATTCACGGTGAGCCTGACAGTGTTCGGTGACGCAAATACCAACTCACTTAGCGCAATAGTCGTGGTGAAAGCTCCACCGCCGAAACCGCCCCAGATACTCGTTACAGCAAGCCTGGTGCCGACAACCAACATCCTGCCGAAAACCTTACTTATGTTGACTGGCACAATCTCGAATTACGGCGATAACTTCGTCGGAGTTCTGACAAATGTCTGGCAACTTAAATTGAATAACGGCAAATGGGAAAATTGGGCGCCGGCTGGCACGATAACGAACCTCAGCTCCGGTGAGTTGAAGGTGGCGACAATCCACACATGGAAGGCCGGGAATGCAGATGGGACAGTTTACCATTTTCGCCTCGTCTCAAACTCAATGGACGGGGAACATTCTTCCGAGGAATTGGTAAGGATGGTAAGCCACCCTCCTCCTGTTGTGTTGAAAATTGTCAAAACCGACAAGTCAGGACAAGCAACTGTCACGTTGTCAGGTCCTTCCGGCACCTACGAGATTCGGTCATCACCAGACATAAATGCCCAATGGTCAAACTGGATATTGGCATTTCGTGCCACCAAGGATGGCGGGGACATTTCTCCAATAACCTTGGGTCGAGGATTTGAGAACTCATTTCTCAAAGCGCTGTTGATTGAATAACTCACTACCACCTATCACACCCAAAAAGTGTATGGGTGGTTTTTTTATGACCGTGTGGTCATTTTTGTCAGGAATTGATAGCATAGTCAACATGATAATTTTGGGTATTGAAACGTCTTGCGATGAGACCGCATTGTCCCTCATAGATATACAGGAAAGCACGAACGGGGAAAAGAGGGTCAAAATCCTAGCAAACAAGGTGTTATCACAAATTGAACTCCATAAAGAATATGGAGGGGTAATGCCTAATCTAGCGAAGAGAGAACATGGCCGAAATCTCGTCCCATTAATGGAAAAAACATTAAGGGAAGCCGGTTTTCTTGAATCAAGAATCAGGAATAGAGAATCAGGAATAGGTGAACAAAATCATTCCAACATTCTTGAGAATGTTGGAATGATTTTGGAGCGAGAGCAGGAATTGGGGAAACTATTTTTAGAGTTTATCCCTACTATCGAAAAACCACCAATTGATTTGATTGCCGTCACTGCCGGGCCGGGACTCGAGCCTGCATTATGGGTTGGAATTAATTTTGCAAAAGCCTTGAGTGTGGCGTGGGATATTCCTGTCGTTGCAACAAATCATATGGAGGGACATATTCTCGTTTCGCTTCTAAGGCGAAACGAGAAATTATCAATTATCAATTTTCAATTTTCAAAACCCGAGTTTCCGGCGCTCGCATTACTTATTTCAGGAGGGCATACGGAAATGGTACTTATGAAAGATTGGCTACAATACGAAATTGTCGGGAAAACTCGCGACGACGCTATCGGGGAGGCATTCGACAAAGTGGCAAGAATTTTGGGACTTCCCTATCCCGGAGGACCGGAAATTTCAAAACTTGCGGAAATAGAGCGAGGGACAAAACTAGGTTCAACCTCAAAGTCGGAAAAGAGGTTGAACCTAGTTCTCCCGAGACCAATGCTTCACTCAAAAAATTTGGATTTTTCTTTTTCGGGACTCAAGACCGCTGTCTTGTATTTGGTAAAAAAATTACCAGCTCCTTTGGAAGATAAAACAAAATCCGAGATTGCACTTGAGTTCGAGGATTCAGTAACAGAGGTAATTATCGAGAAGGTGAAAAAAGCCATCGAAACATATGGGGTGCAAACTCTAATTCTTGGTGGCGGAGTAGTTGCCAACAAAAACATCCGCAAGGCGTTCGAAAAACTTACATCTGAACAAAATATTTCTCTTAAGCTTCCTGCAATAGATCACGCCACCGACAACGCGCTAATGATTGCCATTGCGGGATATTTCAATAAAAACAAGGCCACTAGCGAAAAAACCGGTCTTCTAGATCTCAAGGCAAGTGGAAATCTTAGTCTATAAAAATCAGCAAGAACAGGCTGTATTTTGAAACATCACACAAAGTGTATTTTTTTATAATTTAGACTAGCCAATATCCGAGCTACTATTCTAAAGGAAATAAATATTAAAAGTGAATATAGTGGATGAAGGGTGGAATATTTAGTGATTAGTATAAGAGCTACGGTTAGTATACTTTCAACCAAATCATATCGAAGCCACGCGTTTACAAAAAGCTTGTCTGAGCCAGTCGGATGAAATTGATTTTTCGAACTTAGAAGCCACAAATAGTCTAAAATCCTTAAAAAAACAAAAGAGGACAAGAAGTACAAAATGCTTAACTGAGTGCTATAAATATAGAGGAAGAGCGCGAACATGATTAGAATATCCAAAATGATATCGATCTCACGTTTTGGCGGGAACTTCTTTAGAGAAGGGCCATAGTCCATCCAGTAATCAACAATATCAATGTAAACAAATATAAAAGCGATATAATGCCATGGCAGGGTGAGTGAAGGCCACCATTGAAAACCCAGGCCAAGCACAACAGCTATCATTATGTCGAGAAACTTTAAACTAAAATTTTTCATAAGATAATTTTAACACACTCATCGAGTCTTTGTGAGAAAATCACACCGAGCAAACGGCAACTTGCATTTTTAATATGTGGGTCTATAATCCCCTTAGGTGCGGTGAGGAAATAAGTGTTAGCGACTATCCCTCGGTGGGACCTACTAGTGGTAACCGACAGATGAAAATCTGGGGAGTGCTAAACTAAACCCAGGATAGATATGGTGTCGTCTGGCGCCAGTCGGACACTTGCCATGTCGCAACCAAATACGGCGAATGCGTAAGTTCATAGTGTAGTGCATTATCGCCAGAGTTCGGGGTTTGTCGACACATACTAGACTTACAACTTGAGAAGTATGACACTTCTCACCGCACTGTTCTTTGCCTCCGCTCAACTTGAGCAAAAGCCCCACACAATCCTGTGTGGGGCTTCAACATTTTTGTAAGAAAGCGTAAATATTGCTATCATTTCCCCATGCCCCTAAACGAAAAGTTCCTAAAACCCTACGACCCACAGGAAGCCGAATCCCGAATATATAAACTCTGGGAGGACAGCGGTTTTTTTAATCCGGACAATTTACCCGGTAAACGAGAAAATGCGTTTACCATCGTTATGCCACCACCCAACGTAACGGGTGTTTTACATATGGGACACGCACTTATGCTCACACTCGAAGACATTATGATTCGATACAAGCGAATGTGCGGATTCAAAACGCTGTGGCTCCCTGGTACCGACCACGCCTCCATCGCAACACAGGCTCGTGTCGAAAAGGATATTTATAAGACCGAAAAAAAATCTCGACACGATCTCGGACGAGATGAATTTTTAAAAAGAGTTGAAGCCTTCGCTCAGCAAAGCCACGATACGATTACTTCACAAATCCGAGTGATGGGTGCTTCATGCGACTGGTCAAGAGAAGCCTTCACTCTTGATGAAAAGCGAAATCTCGCTGTCCGAACAATGTTCAAAATGATGTATGACGATGGACTGATTTATCGCGGTCACCGAATCGTCAACTGGGACCCGAAAGGGCAAACAACCATTTCGGATGATGAGATTGTGTATCAGGAGGAAAAAACCGTACTGTACTATATGCAGTATGGACCATTTACCATCGCAACTTCACGTCCCGAGACAAAGTTCGGCGACAAATACGTTTGTATGCATCCAGATGATAAACGCTACGCGCAATACAAGAATGGCCAAAAAATTGACCTTGAATGGATAAACGGACCGATAACTGCGACTATCGTAAAAGATGATGCGATTGAGATGGAGTTCGGAAGCGGAGTGATGACCATTACGCCGTGGCACGATAACACTGACTTCGAAATCGCGGAACGACATAACCTCCCCAGAGAGCAAGTGATTGATGAGTACGGGAAATTGCTCCCGATTGCTGGAGAATTTTCAGGAATGAAAATTGCGGACGCTCGTCCTAAGGTAGTTGAGAAATTGCGTACCAAGGGACTATTGGTAAAAGAGGAGCCATACACACACAACCTCGCTACAGCGGAACGAACGGGTGGTATCGTCGAACCGCAGATCAAACTGCAATGGTTTGTGAACGTAAATAAGCCGATTAAGGAAAGAGAGAATAAAACATTGAAGGATTTGATGCGTGAAGCGGTGAAGAGTGGTGATATCAAGATACTTCCGGAGCATTTCGAGAAAACTTATTTTCATTGGATTGAGAATCTTCGTGATTGGTGCATTTCTCGTCAGATTTGGTATGGGCACAGAGTACCAGTATGGTATTGCGGTCAGACGGTAAAAAGGATGGGATTTGCCGGAGATATCGTCACTCAAGTCTTTGATACCAAAACCCGCACCTATCGTCTACGCGACCATGGATTTAGTGTGGGAGAACGAGTTGCTTTCGAGAACAGCGTCACTAAAAGAATTTTTGGGTATGGAACAATAACAGAAATTAAGATAACAACTGTTGGCGAAATTGACTTGCAGGACAAAAAACACTGGAAAACATACGAGAAACGCGCCGACCTTATTGCTGCGTTCAAACGACATCATCCCAAGAGGGAGGTAAACGATAATACGCAGGTGTGGATATACACGTATGAATTTGACGGGAAAATTCCAGAAAAAGAATGTGGAGAAATTATTGTTTCCGAAAAACCCTTGGATAATTGTCCTACGTGTGGAGGAAAAAGCGCCGTGCAAGACCCCGACACACTGGACACATGGTTCTCTTCGGGACTCTGGACTTTTTCAACTTTGGGATGGCCCGAGAAAACAAAAGACCTTGGGCTTTACCACCCAACTGACGTATTAGAAACTGGGTATGAGATTCTTTTCTTCTGGATCGCTCGAATGGTGCTTATGACAAAATATGCACTTGGCACTATCCCCTTTCGCACTGTGTATCTTCACGGCACCGTTCGCGACGGAAAGGGACGCAAAATGTCCAAATCTCTCGGCAATGGTATAGACCCAATTGACGTGGCAAAAAAGTTCGGTACTGACGCTGGACGCATGGCTCTTATTATCGGAAATACTCCCGGTACCGATACAAACATTTCCGAAGACAAAATCCGCGGATACAAGAACTTTGCGAATAAGCTTTGGAACATTGCAAGATTTACTCTGGAAAACACGGAAGGTGTGACCTATGACAGAGATTTTGACATATACACGGAAGTAGACACACAACTAAGGAAAGAACGTCACGACCTGACAGTGGATATTACAAAGGATATCGAAGAATACCGCTTCTATATGTCTGCGGAAAAAATCTATCACTATATCTGGCACAATCTCGCAGATAAGATTATCGAGGATAGCAAATCGATTTTCAAAGATGGTGACGAACACGCAAAACTATCACGCAAGCAGTTCCTACTTCACTCACTTCGTGAAATTCTCATCATACTTCATCCGTTTATGCCGTTTGTGACCGAGGAAATTTGGCAAACAATGCCTGCCCGACTACATTCAGGCGGGGGAAATGAAGGTCTGCTGATGGTGGAACAATGGCCTACAATACCAATTACGAATCAATACGAATATACAAATACCGAAAGAAAAAATGACGAATCTTAATCTTTATTCGTATATTCGTAGAAATTTGTAATTCGTATTAACATGTCTGCTACAACATTATTCTTCGCTCTCTCCGGTGGCATTCTGCCCGCCCTCTTGTGGCTTTGGTTTTGGCTTCAAGAAGACAGACTTCATCCTGAACCAAGAGCTTTAATTGTCAGAACATTTATCGCGGGAATGATAGCCGTGCCTCTAGTCCTCCCTCTGGAAAAATTGATACAAAAAGAATTCGCCGGAACAGCATTTCTGATGGTGCTTCTATGGGCTTTAGCCGAAGAAATCCTCAAGTGGGGTTCGGCATTTTTTGCTGCTTTTGACACAAAATCCTACGACGAGCCTATAGATGCAGTCATATATATGCTGACTGCAGCTCTTGGATTTTCAGCGATGGAAAATGTACTTTTTCTTTTTACTTCGATTTCGAATACAAGTATTGTGGAGGGATTGGTAACAGGCAACCTAAGATTCATCGGGGCCACACTTCTACATGTGTTATCGTCCGGAGCATTGGCCTTTTTTATTGGGATTTCATTTGATAAAAGCTGGTTCAATAAAATAGCACATCTGATTGCCGGAATTGGTGTCGCAGTACTTCTCCACACAATATTTAACATCTACATAATGAAAAGCGTTGGGAACCAGATATTTATCGTATTTTGCTTTGTATGGCTAGCCATTCTTCTTCTCATAGCCGGCTTCGAGAAAATCAAAAAAATCAGGAAATACCGCAAATTTAAACTTTAAAAGCACGACGTTTTATCTATCCACAGGATTTGCACGTTTTGTGATTGTGGATTGTTTTAATTAAAGTTACAATTATCTTCACAAACAGCTGAGTGTATTTAAAACTCTCGGCCTCGCTAATAAAATTATATGGCCAAAGACAAAAGATCTTTTTTTGAGCGACTCACCGGTTCAGTCCAATTTGAAGAGAAGGATGACTCTCCTGTTATTGCCTCAGTTCCAAAAGGCAAAGCGAAGAAATCCGACAAAGAGACTTGGATGGAAGAAGAGAGCGAGGAAGGACAGCTGACTGTCGATGTATACCAAACACCGGATGAAATCGTCATCAAGACAATGATTGCAGGGGTAAAGCCAGAGGACCTGGATATTTCAATCACTCGAGATATGGTGACCATCAAGGGATTGCGCGAAGAATCAAGAGAAGTCGGAGATGGTGATTATTTTACGAAAGAATTGTATTGGGGCTCTTTCTCAAGAACTATTCTTCTTCCTCAGGAAATTGAAGTAGAGGGTGCTGAAGCACTTGAAAAGCACGGCCTTCTTGTCATCAAACTTCCCAAAGTAGAAAAAGGCAGACAAACGAAACTGAAAGTGAGGTCTAATTAGCTTCTAGCTGTTAGGTTCTAGGAATAAAGAAAAACGAGGCACAAAATGTGGCTCGTTTTTTGTTGCGGTCGTACATTCGGTGAGTTACAATTCTCCGATGGATAAAAGAATTGCACTTGATGCACTGAAAAAGGAAATGAAAATGGCAAAACTTCCTCTAAAGAAGCTTGCCAATCTTGTATTTGGTGAAGGAAATAAAAATTGTACTGTTATGTTTATCGGTGAAGCGCCCGGTTTCAACGAGGACCTACAAAAAAGGCCATTTGTAGGGAGAGCTGGGAAAGTACTAGATGATTGTATTCAAAGTATAAAATGGAGGCGTCCTGAAGTGTATGTCACAAACATCGTGAAAAGACGCCCACCAGAGAATCGTGACCCTACTACTGAAGAAATCGAGGCATACAAACCTTATCTTGCAAGACAGATTGAAATAATTAATCCTAAAATCATTGCGACACTTGGCAGGTTTTCCATGAATTACTTTTTGCCCCTGGCAAAGATAAGCAACGACCACGGAAGAGTGTTTGAAATCGAAGTCCCGCCTTCGTCCGCCACGGCGGACTCCGGCGTGGCGAGTAGAATTATTTTTCCTCTTTATCACCCTGCTGCCGCATTACGCGCCACGGCAGTCATGGAGGAGCTCAGAAGAGATTTCCGTAGACTTGCGGATGTCGCAAGCGGTGAAGCAACCAAAGCAGAGATGACACCTGATTTGCCAGTCAAGGTAGAAAAACCCGAGCAAAACAGTCTCTTCTAGGTAAATATATAGAACCTCCTACCTCTCAAGGGAGTTTAAGGAAGTTTCATTTACTATCAATCCACTTCACGCCAACTTTTTCAAATTGCGCTTTCAAATCTTTTTTCACCTCGTCCAAAAGGTCCTTAAGTTCCGGAAAATGGTGCGTTGCCTCATCAAACGCCACCACCGCCTTGGTCGCGTAATCGGCATGAAATTCTTTTGGAATATATGCTTCCACTCCCACTTCAGCAATATGAAGAAACCCTTCAATCTTGTCTAATGCCTTCACAAACTTCGCCTCTATAGTCACTTGGTCCTCATATTCTCGCCACAAAGCGTATATCCAGTCCCCGAAAGGCAGGTCATCCGTCATTTCATGCATAGCCTTCTCTTCCATAACCGACTTTTCTTCGGTCAGTTTTTTTCCAGCCACTATCTGCTCATAAGCGTCAATATCACCGGTCTTTGCCTCAGCAAGGTCATGCAAAAGCGCAAGGGCGAGCGTGCGGTTCATATCTATCCGTACCCGGGCTTCAGTTCCTATAATGAGCGCCATGACTCCCAATCTCCATGCATGCTCCGCAACTGTTTTCGTATTGGCACTCATTGATGAGCGATATCGCTCGACTGATTCCAAGGCTTTGCTTCTTCTCAAAAACAAAAGTATATCGTGGATTTTTTGCTGTCTCATGTATGTAAAAAAGTTTATCCTTATTAAGAATGCGACTCGTTCATTTTATCCCAATTCCATTTTCGGTCTTTGTTATACGCAAGCTTGTCTAAAATAGATCCTTCAATATCTACACCAAGCACTCCACACAGATGAAGAATTCTTTGTATTACGTCCCCCATTTCTTCTTCAAAACCATCCTTGCCTTTTATATTTTTGTGACGATATGCCTGAAAAGCCTCAGAAACTTCCGAGTGTATCAGGGCGACTTTTTCCGCGACATTAATCTCTTCCGGTGTAGTCCCGAAGCCTTTCGCTTTCGCCTGCTCCATCACAAGGATTGAGATTTGTTCCAACGTTAATTTTTCCATGGATAAATTGTAACATGAAATAAAAAGGGTGCAGAGAGTTCTCTCTGCACCCTTGTGTGTGGCGTCGTTGGTGAAATTTCTCTCGCGAACGACGGCCGAGTCTTTGCTTAGTATTCTGCACGGTAAACACATTCCACCTGCTCCCTCGGGACTTGGGAGACTATTTCTTCAGGGCTTCCCCTGTAGAAGTAGTAGAAGTGTTCATCGACCGAATATCGGTCCGAAGGGATCCACAGACCAACCGACCCTCTGCTCCGAAAAGCTGCACGATAGCTTACGTTATAGCCCTTCGTTTTCTGGCATTGTGAAGCCAACACTATCTCCCACTCTCTTCTCGCTTCCTCTTCGGAGGCAGAACCGTGAACCGAGTTGAATGGTCCACCCGCCGAGCGAAAAATTTCGCGGATAGTCCCGGGTTTAGCCTGCCTCGGATCGGTCGCTCCGTTGAGTTCGCGGACGCGGGCTACTGCGTCTTCCCCAGCAATCTTCCAGGCAACCGACGGACCGCTTGACATAGCCAGAGTTAACCCTTCAAACCAAGGCTTCCCCTTGTGCTCGGCATAGAACTTTCCGGCCGCTTCAAGCGTGAACTTCAATTGTATTTCCTGCACAATGATGAGATTCTCAGCTTCGTAACGTGCACGGATTTGTCGCACCGTCTCTTCACCACGAAGCACCATATCTGGCTTCACGATGACAGTTGTTTGTTCTTGCATCCTTTCTCCTTTCCTTCTGCGTTCATGTGTATGGCGTCGTTCGGGAGATTGCTCTCGAAGATTGGCCGACACTCTTACTTCTGCTGCCAAACTGAGCCACTCCATTCCCACCTTTCGCCGAGTTCCCGCTGCTCCTCCAGGCGCTTTTTGGCCATGCGCGTGTAGCGCGAAAAGAGGAATTCGTAGAGGTTGAGTTTGAGAGGAAGGGACATGACAGTGATCCAAATGCGAAGATCCGTCGCCTCCTCCATGAGCTCCGGGAGATTGAGGTTCTTGCGTACGCTGTGGTCGTAATTGAGAACGCGATTGGCAAACTCAGTACGCTCACGCTTTACCCGCTCAAGCTCATAGCTCGTGCCACGGCCCTGGTTTTTGGCATGGTACTGGTCTTGCATCTGTATGGCGAGGCCATACAGCGATTGCTGGCAGGCCTGCCACTCGTCGACAACGACGTCGATTTTGAAGTGACCGGTCCGTTCCCGATCTTTAATCTCGGCACATTTGCATTGTTCTGTTGAACCGCAGTCAGCACAGAGTGTCCACGGCCACTTCTTAGCGAGAACACGCTGCAACTCCCGGTAATCGAAACCCAGCGAGAAGTCGGAAATCAGGATCTCGTCATACATGACGCCGACGACTTCGTCGGGGTCTGTGAGATCGGTCGCCTTGAGTTTGAGTGCGGGGAGTTTGGACGGCCAATCGGCGAGGTTAAAACCAAGCCTGATCAGGCACCTCTTTTCCTCACCAGCCTTCGCGCGGGACGCATTGACAAGAAGGTTGTAGCATAGCATATCTGTAAGACTCTGCTTCGCGAACTTGTCAGATAGAGGCATCTCTTCCTCGAGATACTCGAAGATCTTGAGATTCCGGACTACTCCAGTCTCAAGAAGCATCTCGGGCGTAAGTGCCGGAGTGATGAGGTCGAGATATGCCTTGCGGAACAACTCTGCGGGCTCGTCTGCGATCCTCAAGGCACGGATAACGCTCTGCGGGAGACGACTTCTATCGCCACGCCGAAGTGTACGGTCTCGCCAGGCAAGCTCGGACATACCGATCTCGTCAAGTTGCCAGATGGGCATCTTTCCCTGATCAATCTCAGGGATTGTGCGCGTATCAATCATAATTTCTCCTAGTTTGCATTGTTTATTGTAAAGAACCTTGTCAATCTAACTCTTACACCTGCACACGCAGGCAAAGCAGACAGATTCTTGACATCCTGAAAAAGAATAGTGCATAGCGCAAAAAATTCCATCAAGGTATAGGTAGTTTGTAAATATACAATTTACGAGTTTCGAGGAAGTTACGGTGGCAATAAAAAGTTGAAGACAAAAAGAAAAACCGTTCTCTACACTTTTTAGTGCTGAGAACGGCTGACGTTGATTTTGACGGTAATGTCTCCCGCCGCTATCTCGGGGAAAAGAAGCGGTACCTATCTTCCCCGCGCGAGACATGAGCTTCTTGGAACTCATGCAGGCAAGCGACGAGCAGGTTGTCACGCACATACGCTTGCGCAACAAAAACATTACTGAGGTCGCTCGACACTTCCTCATCCCCCTTTGTGAGGACAAAAAAGTTTGAGTAACCTCCTTTGCGCAATGCTGCGTAATGATCCCGGCAGATGGCCAGGAATTGGCTTCCGAGTAGCCGGCGTCTCTCCAGCCCTGTCTGCGTGCAGTGAAGGAAATGGTAGAAATCGCCATTTTGAATGAGTTCTTCGACTAGCACTTCGGTCTCGGGTGTAGCGCCAGAGAACACAATTCCCTTATGCTCGAAGGCCCCACTCAGATGACCCGTAAAGACTTTTCGTGCCGCCTGTACTGTACCTTGGTCGCCAGTTGGCCCAAGCATCAATGGAAAAAGCGGGCGACGAAAGACGATCGGAACACCAGCAAGCCATCGTTTATTGACGTAAGAGCTACCGAAAAGATAAGAGTGAACTGTTCCTTCGCCGTCTGTCCAATGAGTAACGTTGGGGTGTTTGCGTTCGAACTCCCGATCGTCCACGTTCACTTGTATTTGCGCATGGACGTGAGGTGCTAAGCCCCTAGACCTGAGTTCGTGAGCATAATTCTTCGGAGTAGCACCGTCGCCGCAGTCAACCTCAAAAAAGCACAGGTAGCCCTCCAAAATTTCCGGCTTTGGAAGCGTGGCGAAGAATGCGTCGTCGCAGAAATCAGGGAAGTTCCTGATTTCTTTGACAACGTGACTTAATAACGGATCGATTCGGAAGTGGCGGAACATCATTCCACCTGTTGGTCCGCTAGGATATATTTCTTTCATAATGGTTTTTATTTGGGGATCTTGTCACCTCCCTGCTCCTCCACCCCAAGGCAGGGGAGACAGGTTCTTGACATCTGTGCAGAGTATAGGTTATAGTATTGAAACCTCAATTCAGGTATGGGTAGATTGTAAATCTTCAATTTACAACTTCTGAAACACCTCATGCAACGGAAAAATGAAAAAAATAATATAGTCAGTGTCTTGGAGAAGCTTGGCCTTAGTGAAAACGAAGCCGTGCTGTATTCGACGATGCTTAAATATCCAAAAAGCACCGTACAGGAGCTTGCCACCCGCTCCCCTTTCCCCCGCACTATGCTATATCATGTGCTGAACCAGCTCTCCCAAAAAGGCCTAGTATCAACTTCAAAAGACAAGTGGCGCACGCTGTACATCGCTGAAAACCCGGAACGACTCTATGAGCTATTAGCTCACCGAGAAAAAGAATTTGAAAAACAATCTCACGCAGTACGGGAAATTATTCCAGAGCTTACAAACAAGTACCGACTCGCTGGAGAGCGCCCCGGTGTGCGAATCTTTGAGGGCATAGAAGAATACAAGAAAGCGCTTGAGGACATACTCATTTCTCGACCAAAAATAATTCTTGCGTACGAAACACTTGGGAAAAAAAGACCCGGACTTGAGGTACGGGAGCTTTATGAACACAGGCGGATTGTGAAGAAAATACAAAAGAATGTCCTCTTTTTTGAAAACAAAGAATCGGCACGTTATTTTTCAAAAAGAAAGTATGATGATTTCACTAAATTCAGAAGTACAGATGAAAAAATGGTTACGCCTTTTGATGTTGACCTTATGCTCTACGACGGTAAAATGCTCTATGTGAGCTATGATGAACGCGAGCCGACCGCAATTCTCATTGAGGACAAGGCTCTCTACGCGATGCAACAGAATCTTTTCCTATCGATATGGACGAAGGCAAAGGACAAGAGTCTCCTTTTCACACAAAAATGAAAACAAACAAAAAAATTTTCTTTATAGGGTCAATTCGTGGGGGAAGGATTAACCAGCCACACTATGTTGGAATTGTAGAAATTCTTAAGCAGTATGGAATTGTTTTTTCGGAGCATGTGGCGGACAAATCTCTTGGAGAATACGGCGAAACCGATTTGGAAAAAGAAGAGATACATGACCGAGAGCTCGAAACGCTTGGAAAAAGCGATATTGTCGTAGCTGAAGTTACGACACCAAGCCTAGGTGTTGGATATCTTATTTCCCAATCGATTAGTTTGAATAAAAAAGTTATTGCTCTCTATAACGGAGAAGATACCTTGAAACTTTCCGCAATGATAAAGGGAGACAAAAATGTACAGGTGCATCTGTATAAAACCGAGGAAGATATAATCTCGATACTCAATTCTGAGATAAGCTAATTTATTCATAATAATTTTTTACGGCAAAACCGGCAGTAGCCGGTTTTATAATGTGCCGAGGCCCGGATTTTTCCGCGACTCAAGGTTCGCCGTCGCTCACCCTGGTCTGGACACCGCCTCACGACCTCGTCTACTGACTCGGCATCGTTCCGGCGTTCAAATCCGGCAGAAGCCAAGCAGTTGGCTTCTTGCCTCGGCACGATAAAACCGGCTACTGCCGGTTTTATAATGTGCCGAGGCCCGGATTTGAACCGGGGACCTACCGCTCTTCAGGCGGACGCTCTACCAACTGAGCTACCTCGGCATTTTTATTTATAAACTAGAACTTCGGAATCATCTCTGAAAGTCCTTTGACGCTGTCCATTGTACCCTGAACCTGTTCATACATTCCCGTCAATTGACCTATGTATGGCTGAATGTAAACATATGCACCAACAGACGCTCCGATAATCACTGTCCAATAACAGATCTTCCAAATCAAACTAAAACGATTAGTCCTGCGAATCCCACGAAGAATACGATTGTTCTCCTCCGCAAGATCAAGAGCCTTCTCAAGCATTTGTCTCTCCTCTGGTGTCACAAAATGAGTATAGCAAAAAAACCGAAAATGTGAAGTCTTATATATTGGTGCCACCGGCAGGAATCGAACCTGCATCTAGACGTTAGGAGTGTCTTGTTCTATCCATTGAACTACGGCAGCAATAAACTTTCTTTCATTAACGCTATCATACTCATTATTAATTTGAAATACAGCCGACTCTTTTGTACACGCACACGACACATACCATATTCTAATTTGCCTTTCTTTTTGCCAAACAGAACATTGACGTTGGAAATCTCGCTTGGAAAAATACCTACAATATTTGCCCAAAACTTCATAGCTTTCTTTTTGTTTATGCCGTTATAAATTCTGATTGTCACCTTAAGCTGATTTTTAACAACCCCTATATCTCTCAGACAGTTCACAAACAACTTAATCAGTGATGGGTCGCTGTTAATCAAACTAAGTTCCGTCTTATTTCCTTCTCCCCAGTACAGACATGCAAGAATAATAAGTCTTTCCCTTTTCCCCAAAGGGCTAATAAGGTTTTTTACTTTTTCCTTTGCCTCTTGCCATTCTTTTATTGAACGATACTTACTTCCCCCACGTTTCGATTCCCAAAACTTTTTATGTTCAGATAAAATGGGAACATCCTTCATGTACTTAAAAACTGTGCCATATCCTCTCTTTACGACACTTCTGATCTCCGAAAGAGTGTGCCCAGTTTGTCTTAACTGAACAATTTGACTAATCTCGTCTACTGACAAGGCGGCTTTACCCATATAATAGAATTATATTGGATAATCAAATACCGTTCAAGTCTGGTATGTTAGTTCGAATTGTGCGGATAGGGAGAATCGAAACTTACAGTTTCAGTATCCCAATTGGCTCGCGACGACGCTCGGCTCAATCGGGCTTCGATTCTCGCACGAAAGTGTCACCACACTTTCTTACCCGCACATTTGCAAAAACACCAAGAAGTGTTTTCACAAATGTGCGGATAGGGAGAATCGAACTCCCGCCCAATGCTTGGGAAGCACTTGTTCTGCCACTAAACCATATCCGCAAAACTACCTGATTGTAAAGAAATCCCAAATTTTTTGCAAAAAACCTGATTTAGACTCGGACTCAACTTTTTTTGTCGCACTTTCATCATCAACTATCACAATCTCCTTCTCTCCTTCTCTGGCCATCTGTAATCGATCTCGAATCTCACCCTCCATACCGGTTTCGGTGCGAAGACTATTTATGGCACCGGCCAACTTGTCCTTTCTTTCCTCAAGTCTAGACAAACGCTCCTTTGCAAGATTTAAATCACTTTCTGAACCCTTACTCTTCTGGTACAAGTTCCAGGTGCCTTTCGCCAAAAAAACAAGAAGAACCGCTATAAGTATAAGAACAAGGGGGGATTCTAAAATCTTTTTTGTCCTCCTTTTTCGCTCAAAATCTCGCATAATGTATAGTATAAGGTATAAGGTATTAAGTATAAAGCACTCAGTATAATGCTTTTCTTAAATATTTTAATACGTTATACTTAAAACTTAATACATAACGCTTTTCAAAACATGCTATTCAACAAAAAACACCAAAAGAAAGTAAACGCGGTATGGTTTGTCGTCTGCATACTCATCATCTTGAGTATGGTGCTTCTCTACTTGCCGGGACTCTATAGTTAAACATACGAAAATACGAATTGGGAAATATACGAAATTATACGAAAACCATAGTTACAACCAGAAAGTTTTCGTAGATGTTCGTATATCCGTACCCTTTCGTATTTTCGTATAAGCGAATGTAATCATTCGCTACGCATCATCTTTATGAAAACATCCTGAGGGATGTTGGCTCGGCCTCGGCCGAGCTCTTTCATCTTTTTCTTTCCCTTTTTCTGTTTTTCTCGCAATTTCATTTTTCTGGTGATATCGCCTCCGTACATATGCTGAGTCACATCCTTCTTCATAGCCGACAGCGTGCGCGATGACATAATCCTTCCCAACGCTCTCCCTTGTATCTTGGTAGTAAACATCTGGCGAGGCAAAATAGTGTAAAGCTTCTCCACAGCCGTTTCAGCCTCCTCCTCCGCACGCTTACGGGACACAATACGTGAAAAAGCCGGGACAATCTCATCTGCAACCAAAATATCAAGCTTAACAACATCAGCCTCTTTAAGTTCACCGATTTTGTACGACAAAGAAGCAAAGCCCGACGAAGCGCTTTTCAACTCATCGAAAAAGTTTCTCATAAGTTCACGAAGAGGCATATCTACGGAAACCGACGAACGATTATCACCAAATGATTCGGACTCCCCCACCACCGCCTCATGTTTGAAAAGCAACTGCATTATTTGCCCCAAATAATCTGATGGAGTAATGATTTTTACCGCAACCCATGGTTCGAAAACTTTTTCGATTTCCCCATATTCCGGAAAAAGCGTCGGAGAATATATCACCAATCTTTTTCCGTGCTTATTTATCACCTCATATGTAATAGATGGTGTCGTCACAATGAGCTTCAACTGAAACTCACGTCTCAACCTCTCGGTAATAATTTCCAAATGAAGCATTCCCAAGAACCCGCACCTGAAACCTCTCCCCAAAAGTCCCGATGATTCTTCCTCATGTGAAAAAGATGAATCGGAAAGTCGTAAGCGACCCAAGGATTGGCGAAGAAGGTTGAAATCATCCTGACTTTCCGGATATATGGATGCCCAGACCACAGGTCTTGGTTTTTCGTAACCGGCAAGTGCCGGCAGGGGTTTTCTTGCAAGGGAAATAGTATCTCCGACAGAGGCGATGCCCGGTTCCTTGATGCCCGTCACGATATATCCGATTTCACCGGCACTCAACGACTCGGTGGGAATATCGGCTGGTGAAAAAATACCGACTTCAATTGGGATGAACTCTCTGTTGGCAATTTTAAAAACCATTTTCTCTCCCTTTCTCACGGAACCGTCAAAAACTCTTGTGTAGACGATAACTCCTGTATGCGTCGAATACTTAAAATCAAAAACCAATCCGCGAAAACTGTCACTCTCCGGTATTTCCTCTTTTGGCGGAGGAACACGCTTCACAATTTCCTCAAGTAATTGTGCTACTCCCTGTCCAGTCCTTCCGGACACTTCCAAAACATCATCTTCCGAGCAACCCAAAAGCTTCATTACTTCTTGTTTAATCTCTGCTGTACGCGCAAGCGGTGAATCCACTTTATTGACTGCAGGAATAATCACAAGCCCTGCGTCACGCGCCATGGCAAGCACAGAGAGAGTCTGTGCCTGGACTCCCTGGGTGGCATCCACAAGAAGCACTGCTCCCTCCACGGCCTTCTGCGCGCGGGATACTTCGTAGGAGAAGTCTATGTGTCCGGGAGTGTCGATAAGATTTAGGGTATAGGGTGTAGCGTTTAGGGTATAGGACATTCGAACAGGCGTCATTTTAATTGTGATACCCCGCTCACGCTCCAGCTCCATAGAATCAAGCACTTGATCCTGCATCTTACGCTTTTCTATCGTGCCGGTTATTTCAAGCAAACGATCGGCAAGTGTGGACTTGCCGTGGTCTATATGAGCTATTATGGAAAAATTGCGAATATGCCTTAGGTCCATGAAAGACATACTAACAGAAAAGTCATATATAAAAAAGTTTCTTGACAAAAAGCATTGCATGCTATAAAAATCACAGCAGAACGTAGAAAAACAAACAAAAAACGTAGAAAGCACTTATGGAAGATATGTATCAGTTCACTCCACGAGCACAGCAAGTCATAGCTCTCGCGCGAAGGGTTGCAACACGTTTAAAACACAACTTCATCGGTACCGAACATTTACTCTTCGGCCTTGTGAGGTTAGGGGAGGAAAGTTCCGCCGCCACAGTGTTGGCGTCCTGCGGAGTTAACCTTGACAGCGTCCAATTAGAGCTTGAAAAACACATCACACATGGCCCGGAGACATTGAATGCAGAGCCTCTACTAACACCGCGAGTCAAGAAGGTTGTAAGACTTGCGAACAGTGAGAGACAAATTCAAAACCATCCCTATATTGGCACTGAACATCTTCTATTGGGAATACTTCGGGAAGGTGATGGACTGGCTGCAAGGGTTCTGTGCCAACTTGGATTGAAAACCGAAGCCGTGCGACAAAGAATGCTTGAGGTAAATCCAGCGCACCCCCCAACAGAGGCTACCAAGACACCGGGTATTAACGAACTTTTAGCTACCGCGGAGGAACTGCTAGTAAGCCCTTTTCCAGAACTTCACCCTTCCCCTCGTGTGTTAGCCGCCCTCTGCGCCGTGAATCACATCGAGGGTGATGAAGTGCGAGAAGACATGTTCCTTGCCGTGCTCGCGCATTTGCGCGACAAGCCTAAAGCATAGCGACAATTTAATGCGATTGAGCGAAGGTAATCTTCGCTCTTTTTTATTGGATAGTAGAATTGTCCGTAGCATCAACTCCGACAATTTTTGCCTTCCAAATCTTCCGATGAAGCGTAGACCAGACATCCTTAATCTCCTGATTTTTCAAAAGCACGAGAACAATGACACCTGCAATAATTCCTATTATCCCCGAGAAGAATCCCTGAAGGAAAATGCCGGCCAGTGTATTTATATTGAACACATTGTCGAAAACATCCAAGAAAAAGTGCGCCACATAGCCGATAATCACAGAAGCGCTGAAGCTGGCAAAAAGAGTTTTCGATACAGCTCCGGTAAATCCGCGGAAATCGCGCTCAAAGGATATCCAATGCCACACCATATTTACAATCATACCTATAGTATAGGCAAGCGGGAGAATAAGCACCGCGTTGCCGGACAGGTTGTCCACCCTAAGAAGCGATTCCAAAAACAAATGGAAGTTCGGCTGTATTTCATACAAACGCAAACCGACATATCCAAACAAAACAATTAATGCCGAAGAAACCACATTTATAAGCAGAGGCTTAAAAGTCTTCCCAAGTGCGTAATATCCTCTCACAAACAAGAGCAATAGACTTTGAGAAGCCACGGACAGGGTAAATACCGCAAGACAAGCTGCGGTAAGTCGCGTATCAGACCAGCTGAAATTACCGGCTCCAAGAATAGTCCTGACAATCTGTGCTCGAAGTACCACAAACAACGCCATCATCGGCAACGACCAAAAGATGATGTGACGCGCGGAGGAAATCATATCGGCAAAAAATCTATCTCGCTGGCCTTGCGCGATAAACCTAGAAAGTGCAGGAAATGCTGCCGAGGCATAACTGGCGCCGATTATCGAAAGAGGTACAGACTGAAGGTTCCAAGAAAAACTAAAAACCGCGATTGAACCCGCTCCCATTACGGAAGCAAAAGCAACCAGAAAAAAAGTGGCGATTTGATTGGCGGAAAGAGCAAGAGTCCTTGGTAAAGAGACCATTACAATTTTCCTCGTAGAGGAAAAATCCAAAGGAAAACGTAAGGCAGGAAAAAGTTTTTTCTCTCTTATAAAAGGTATCTGGACTCCGGCATGAAGAAATGCTCCGAGTACCACTCCCCAAGCGAGACCGTAGACTCCCCACAGTGGGTAGAAAAACAATGCTCCGATAATTATTCCGACGTTGTACAAAAGCGGACTTATCGCGTATATGAAGAATCTATTGTATATCTGAGTAATGCTCGCGAAGAAATTCGATATTCCAAGAAAAATCGGAGACAAAAGCATTATTCTTGCCAAAGCAATCACATAACTCTTTGTGACTTCACTATCGAACCCGGGCAAAACATAGGGAATCAAATAAGGTATGAGGATAAAAGCAACAACTGATACCAATACAATGGCTACAAAGAAAACCGAAAAACTGTTATCAATGAACCGTTTACCGCTGTCATCCCCACTCTTAAGTTTCTCGATGAAGAACGGGACCAAAACCGAAACGGAAACCATCGAGGCAATGGAAACAAAAATCAAATCCGGAATGCGGAATGCGGAATAATACAAATCCAGAGTACGGCTGGCCCCAAACGTGTAGGCAAAAATCCTATCACGCAAAAGCGCCAGAATCTGAGACCCGATGGCAAATATACCTAAAAGATAAGCGGCCTCGTGGAGTCCGCTTATCTCTCGGTTAAGTATATTGAGAACCCTCTTTACCATATTTACAGCTATTGAGTCGGGACACTCTTCTTGCTTGGTGTTCCCTTCTCTGTGATAGGTGGAGTGGCACGCTTCTCAGGTCGGCTGTCTATCGGAGGAGTGGCATTGGCAAACGGATCACGACCGGCATTTAGATTTTTAAGAATCAAATCTATTTCGGTATTATCCGGATTGGACGCCTTCAATTCTTCAAACAGAGCTATCGCTTCCGCCTCGCGACCGAGCTTCTGGTATGAAAGTCCGAGGAAATACTTGGCATTCGCGTATGAAGGATTTATGGTCAATGCTTGCTTGAATGCTCCTGATGCTCCCTCGTAATCCTTATCATTGTATCTGAGGAATCCTAGCTGGAAGAATGTGCCACTATCATTTGGTGAAAGAATCGCCGCTGCTTCAACCGAAGATATGGCATCTTTGATTTTACCTTCCTGAACTTGAATCTGCGCTAGGAGGAAGATGGCATCGGTATAATTGTTCTTCTGTCTGAGAGCCTGACCGATATAATCCTTTGCCTTATCATTGTTGCCATTTGCCGCCTCAAGTCTACCGAGCGTTAGCAAGATAGCGGGACTCTTCGGATTTTTCTCAAGAGATCTTAGGTACGCGCCATTTGAACTCTCATATGAATTCGGAACTTTGAGAGGAACCACAGCCTCATACACCTGTCCAAGAGACAGCCAGTTTTGATAATCCGACTGGTCAAGTGACACCGCTTGTTCGGCATACGAAAGAGCTGAGCTGAAATATCCTTGGAACTTTGTCTTGAAGGTATCCTGAGAAATCGACTTTGGATCCTGAGAAGTCAGAGCGGACATTCTCATCATACTGATTTGGGTAAGAGCTCTGTAATACGACGAGTTGTTATCGAGCTTTACAGCGTTGAGCAATGCCTTCTCGGCATTGTCGACGTTACCAGCGGAATTGAAGGCGATAATGCCATTCTGGAAATATACAGACGCGATGAATTTTTCGGTGAATGAGTAACCGACAGTGATTGAACCGATAAGCAAAAGGATGAGAACAAGAACGGATACAAAACCTTTCTTCGGATCATCTATGAATGAAATGTTCATCGACTTCATCAATCCTCCTTGATACAAGGAAGCAATGAAAAGACCGGTGAAGAAGAATGTCAATGTAACAACAGAGAGACTCGGCAAATAGAATATATTGATAATCCACAAGAACAGCGACACAAGAAATGATGAGGTGACAAGATAACGGGATATTTTGTCATCAATCGCAGATAGAATAGCTCTAAATCCGACAAACAGGAATGAACCGAGGAAGAGAATCCACGTCAACGCTCCCAAAAGACCTGTGGTAACCAAGAAAGTGGGTATAAATCCGACACCGAAACTAAAGTCTGTGTTCCAGAAAATAGTTGAATTGATACCGTCAGGCTTTGACAACAACCATTCCTTGGTAAACCTATTTGGACCTGATCCGAAAAATGGATCGTGAGTCAAAACATTTTTGGCAATACCCATAGTAGCGGCCCATGACGGTCGAACCTCCAATTGATTGATACTTAGCTTGTCCGAAAAAGCTGAACCTATCGCACTACCACCGAGGATAAACACCAGCGAGATCAGGAGGATTGCCAATGAAGTCATAGGTATTCTTCGCAAAGGCTTTACGATACCTTCATCACTTGAATCATCTTCCGCAACATCCTTGACCATCTCACTCTTGTCGAACGAAATAACATAAACCAAGAAAATCAAACTGAAAAGTGCGATGACGTACCATGCGGGAGTGAAATTGACAATTGCCAGGAAAAACAATGATATTGCCAAAGCGGTATATGCGAGAACCTTGAAAAGTCGGCTAAGTGAAATCAATTCGAGAGTAATAAGCGAGAGAACAGTTCCTACTCCAAAAAATATTCCCAAATCATTCCACTTGCCTACAGTATTTGAGGTGATGTCGGTGAAAATACCCAATGAGAGAAACTCAACTCCAAAAATCAGACGAAGAACCTGGAATAAAGCTAAAAGGAAAAATGCGCCGAAAAATGCCAGGTAAGCGTAGAAAATCCGGTCCTTTGATTTGAAAACCAATGGCACCATAAACATAAGTAGGAAAAATATCGCCATCGAAGCACCTGTTCCAATCTCAAGCGATAGTCCTGTGAACGACTGTTGCACTGATCCTGAAAATAGAGCCGAAATAGCCAATATAGCGATAACCGAAATGCCGGAGAGAAACAATGACGTTCTTGGGAATGTAAACTTTCCATCCTTAAGCCTGGCAATGATCCAGAAGGCAAACGCAATCAATACGAGAAACGAGAGCAAGACCATCTTGCTGAACTGAACAGGAAAGGAAACCGACGGCACAAAAAACAACGGAAGCAGGAAAGGTATAACAAGTAAAAGCACGAAAGTGGCTTTTTCAAGAAAACCCATTCTAACTCCCGAAGACGCGTTCTTTGAATCATTAAGTTCGATAGCTACTTTTTCCATAAAAAATAATAGGTTTTAGTCCAATAAATGTAGGACTATTATATAAAATACAGCAGTGTATATCAAATGTATAACCTCTAAAAAAGTGAATAAATCTATTGATTAATTACCATTTTGTGGTAGAGTGTTTAGGTCTTTGTGTTGGGTAGTTGCCCAGCACTAATTTTACAGAACAATATTCAACCTGATTACTTAAATAATCGGCTAGGGTAAAAAGGTTTGGCAATATTTTGTTCGGTGAAATTAGTGCTGGGAGGAAAGTCCGAACACAGTCTTGGCGTAAGCTGAGAAAATAGGTAGTGGGTAACCCCCACCCGGAGCAATCCGCGAGGTGCGAACAGTGACGCCGATGTTCGAAAGGATATTGGGCGCCCGCAAGGGCGTAACCGGATGTGTAATGCATTCGGATGCAACGGCAAAACCCTTACCCCTGTGCAAGGCCGTGCCGGCGCATCTCACTTCCATTCGATGCAGTTACAAGTTCATAAAGTTATAAAGTCCATAAAGTAGGAGTTCATCTTCACTTTACGAACTTGATAGACTTTCAACTTGAAACTTTGCACCGAGTTGGGGCGAGGTGCGTTGGAGTGCCGCTTCAGGTTGTTGGCGACAACAATCGCAGATAAATAACTATCGCCAATTTTGTTCACCATAGGTGAATACAAAATTGAGCGTCCCGCAGAGCTTTAGCGACGTGGGACAAACCCCACTTCGCCCCAAAAGGCTTCGCGGGGTACTCGATTTTGCAACACCTTCGGTGAGCAAAATCGGTACAGAATTCGGCTTATAGACACAAAGCAAATGAAAACCCTCCGCCAAAAGCGGAGGGTTTTCTCTTTGTTTTTTCTTAAACTCTTTTACTTTATAGCTTTAAACTTTCCACTTTCAACTTGTCGTTTGTACTCAAACGACCTCGCATACGCCCGCCACACAAGCCAACTCCTTCCTCACTTCCGTCTCATCCTGCTTTTCATAAGTGATAATTTTTGAGAAATCAATGTGAGCAAGACGCTTTGCCATTTCAAGATAAGTCTTCTCGTCAATCGCTTCATAAGGGGCAAGCTGATACACATGATTGTCACGAGGTAGGAATGAAAGTCCTCCCACTATATCCCAATGCTCGTACAGCCAGTTGGCGACGGCAATCCATTCATTGTCCCCCACTGAGACGGTCACGGATGGATTGTGCTCTGTGTAATTCTCCTTTACCAATTTCCAGTGCTCAAGCTGATCAAGCGCGGTCAAATCATTCTTATATATAGAGCCTCCGGGAGCTTTCACAGGGAACTCCAAGACATAAGTGGTGGCGCCATCCATTGGCTGTCCCACTTCAGGATGATATGGCACTCCCTGATCTCGAAGCATTTTGAATAGAGCGTCTGTAGCTGAGATTCTTACACGTCTGATATAGAAAGGAGCGTGACGTGGGTGCATACCAGACGAACAGTCTACGGTCTGGGAAAGTGTGCCTGACGGCTTCACACAGGTAATACAGGTGGAGTTATTTACTCCGAAACGCTTGGCGTACATCTGGTTTATCCTGATGGACTCCTGTCGCATCTTCGTCAAAACCTTTGCATCGCGAACCGCGGGACTATCCCACTGACCTGTGATAGAAACTCCGAGCAATCGTTCCGCTTCGCAGTGTTCCTTCCACTCCTTCGAAAGATAAGGGAAATTGGTCAATGACGATTGATATGTCCCTAGAATGGTGGCAAGGCGAACTTTTCTTAGCAGAGATTTCTCATCATCCTGCTTTCTGGCGACAACCTCCGAAAGATTACAGAATTGTTTGGACTGCAAAATAATTTCTCCGCAAGGATTTGTACCTATTGAACCGATGATATTTTTCCCTGATGCGTCGAAATATCCCTTCAATTCCTTCAAGCGTCGCTCCGGCAAAGTTTTGGCCAGAGAACCGCGGTTAAATATTCCTCTTTCTCCTGAACCACTGTTCATCAGAGCTACCCATTCATTCATGAACTCAGCGGTCGTGGGCTTCTGAAGATAGACGGCGGAATTGTTGGCAAGGGAACGTTGAGGTTCGTTGAGATAGAACTGACCCTTCTTGGAATCACGGATATCCTGATCATCAAGATCGGAAAGAGAAATCATG
>CAYHDB010000008.1:11978-32910 GCA_964355335.1 uncultured Candidatus Saccharibacteria bacterium | reverse complement strand
AATTTTTTCATAAGAAAACTATACAAGTGTTCGGATTCAAAAGCGAAAGTGGGGAAGGAATCACGATGAATACTTTGAAAATTACCGAGAGGCAAAGTGAGTACCAGGAATCCAATTTTATGGATTGTGATCAGCCATTTCAAATGCGCACCAATGAGGAAGAAGGGGGCAAACCAAAACAAAGGGCATCGAATGGATCAAGTAATTTACTTCGATACTTTAAGGATTGTCGCAAATATAATAACAAAGGGATACTTACTTATGAACAATGCTGTGATCTTGCGGAACGTGCCAGAAACGGCGATTTTGATGCACGCAACGAGATAGTGCTTCGTAACCTCAGGCTCGTATACAAAATAGCTCGACGTTACGAATGGGCGACGAAGGAAAGTATTTTCAGCTATGAGGACCTCATTCAGTGGGGAAACATGGGCTTAATGGAGGCCTCCGTACGCTTTTTGAAAGATGGTGCGCCATTCTCGTATTATGGAGGCCTATGGATTAGAAGAACAATCCTAAGGGAACTTTCGGAATGCATATCACTAGTAAGGTTACCTGTGTATCGATATGAGCAAGGGCGTATGGTCGCGCAGGCACTCCAACAAGAACACGTGGGTGGCTCGATGGCACACAATGGGAATGACAATGAAAATATAACTGCTATCGCCGACGAAACTGGCTTGAGCGAAAATACCGTACGACTTGCCTTAGTGCTCAACGAAGGAAAAGTGGTACACACACTTGAATCCGCGATAGAAGCGGGAGAAGATATTGACGAGAATGCTGTTACACCTGACCACATCCTTATGCTTCGAGAAGAGGTGGAAGTTGGTTGCCAGTCACTTCAAACATGGTGGAAGTTTCTTCTGAGTAATTCGTTGCAGAGGGATGCATACATTTTTCTTCGTCGATACAAATTGGTAGAGGGCGACTGGCTTGACCCAGACTATAAAATCGCAACACTTGAGGACGTGGGGCAAGAAATTGGCAAGACGAGAGAGCGAGTCCGACAAATCCTTGAGGATACATGGCGACACTCCAGGCATATTCTGGACGAGTCCGATTGCTTCGGATTTCCAATAAACGGAAAAGTAATAGTTTTCGAGAGAATTCTTCGAAGAATCGCTGCCATATCCTGTTCTCTCGGCATCTCAATTGATCCAGTGACTATTTTTCCATTGGAGGGATATCGCCCGCCTTCCTAAATATCACGGCCATTTCGATATATATCGGAATGGTTTTTCATTTCTGGGTTTACCAACATATCATTAGCCATTACAGTATGAAACAGTATGAAAGTTGCTTTTTTAATATAATTATGTAGAATAGTGCAACTATGGCTGAATTTGCAGTTATACAAACAGGCGGGAAGCAATACAAAGTCTCCGTGGGAGAGGTTGTTAAAATTGAGAAAATCACCGGTACATTCAAGGTGGGTGACAAGGTTGTATTCGACAAGGTTCTCCTTGTAGACAACGGTAAGGACACTACCATCGGCACCCCATATATCCCTGAAGCCAAGGTCAATGCCACCATTTCAGAAATCGGACGAGACAAAACTATCGATGTCATAAAATACAAACAAAAGAGTCGCTATTTCAAGAAAAACGGTCACCGCCAGCCACACTTCAAGGTGACAATCGACTCTCTAAAATAATCAAGAATGGACGTCCTCCCCGCACTCCCTGACTACAGGTCGTACGGGGTTTCCTTGGATCTCATGAGAATCCGAAGCGTATTGTGGTGCCTTGGTCCTTGCGACCTTGATTTGCAATATACTTCTTGATCATCTCATCGTTCAATCCTATCGTAGATACGAAATACCCCACGCTCCAGATGCTACCGTCGAGGTACATATCACGTATAAACTTGAATTTTTTCTTAAGGTGCTGGCTTGATTCCGCCTTGAGTCTCTGAACGACGGTAGCAATAGAGAGGTTTGGTGGTATCTCGATTTGAAGGTGGACATGATCTTCATTAGTGTTAAACGAATGTATGTGGAGCGTAGGATATTTCTTAGTGGCATGGTACAAGTATTTCCTTAGCTCCTGCTTGGTGTATTCCTTGATGTATTTTCTGCGATATCTCGTTCCCCACACTAGGTGGTATTCAATTTGATATCGGCTGTGATTCAGGCTTCGGATTCTCATGCTTACAGCCTACCATGAGTACATGGTAGGCTGTTGCCCATTCAACCCCGGACGGAAAAGCTACCGATGAAGCCAAAGGACGCTTTTCTCGTCCGGGGTTTCCTGGGTAATGAAAACCGCCCCGATGAGACATCGGGGCGGTTTTGCATAAAAAAATACCGCGTGGTCCACCATAGGCAGACTCACGCGGTTCGAACTTACTTTAGATCAACCTGATCTGACTCCAAGACTGGAGTGAGACCGCCCTTGGCCACAGAGGGAACAACAACAGTGGTCTCGCCACCCTTGCCATTCTGGCCATCGTTTGGATTGGGCGAGAACCTCTCGTTGTTCTTGAAGGACTCCTTCCACTGAAAGAACATAGAGTAATTTCCGGCCGGTAACTGCATTTCGTGATACTGCACGAAGCCATTGGCCACAACAGGATTTAGGTTAACTTCCAGCTCCTTTCCCTCAACAAGCCCTCTAAGTTTTAGGGCATAGGACACCTCTTTGACATGGCCGATAGCGTCATTCATGTCCAGTGCCGCAAGGATACTGACCGCCGCCGCTCGGACAAGCACACTCCGAGGTTGATTCAGCGTGAGTCGCACGAGAGGCGAATAACGCCAGACCTCGGCCTGCACATCAAGCATCATTACCGCCCCTTGTGCCAGACCATCGTCATTCGCAAAAATGACTGAATCAAGACCGACAGAGTGCCGAGGCTCAACCTCTGGGCTGATGATAGCCGACGCTGTCCTCAGATTGTATTCCTTGACTGCGCCCGTTCCATCAGGTCGGCGATATCCGAACCGAATCGGCATATCAGCCCCTGCGAAGTTTTTTGGAAGCCGAACCTGGTTGTTTTCGACTCGAATGTCCTGCCATCGCCCCTCGCCATTTTCATCGCGAAGATACACAGAGGCCCATTCGACCGGCAATCCGAGGTCAAGTGGAGCTTCCCAATTCAGAGACATTTCCACCTTCTTGGATCCCTCGGGAACAGTCCATTTTCCACCCAGGTTAATGAACTTGTATGACTGAGCTCCGGAGAACAATTGATCTCGCGAGCCATTTTGCTTTGCAGGTCCGTACAATGAACTCTGCACCGTCACACGGTCCTTGGTCGGATCCAGGAGGGGGAATTTGAATTTGACACTCCCCATTTCCTTCAGGATCTGGTCGAGGCGCTTCCCGTTGGCCTCAATAACCTCATTGGGCTTGGCATTCTGTCTGTAACTGATGCCTCCTCCGTAGAAGTAGATCTCCGCCCGACCGCCATTCTCAAACTGAGTGATGGCGTGGTCGAGCAACCGGTCCACCGACTGCAACATCGGGAGTGAGTCCGGAAGATCCGTGATTGTGGCCATAGTCGCCGTTGAGGTTGTTCCGCCACTCGAGGTCTGAGCGAGGACGCTGACATTGATGGCCAACAGGGCGAACGCGAGCACCGACAATTTCTTAATTGTATTCATAACTGAGTTCTGAGTTCTGATTTTGCTTACTTCGTCACTGTAAATTCGAAACTGACTTCGACAGTTTCGGCAGTTGACGATACCGCAGGAGACTCGGCTACTTCTTCTTCTGTGAGCCGAAAGACAATGAATCCGAGGATTGCACCAGTTAGTAACGCGCCAACGAAAAGGGAGGCGCCCAGCAGAATCAACTTTTTCATAGGTTGATCTTTACAAAAAACGCTATAAACCAGGCGGTTTATAGGTGATAGGGTTATTCCTATCGACTAGTGTGGAAACTAGCACAATAAGTATACTGTGTCAAGAGCGATTCTTGAGAGCGTTCTTGATAGTATCCGAGTCCGAATACTCAAGCTCGGTACCTGTAGAAAGACCGCGACCAAGACCGGAAATCTTTATATTTAATTCCTTAAGCAAGGGAGACAGAAAACTTGAAATGAAGTCGGCAGTGTTCTCACCTTCGGGGTTTACAGATGTGGCGATAATAATTTCTTTGAGGCCTTCCTCCGCGCGCGTTCTGATGCGCGCGGACAACTCCTTAATCCTGATTTTTTTCTCCGGTTCTTTCTCCAATATCGGCACTGTACCGCCCAATACAAAATAATATCCGGCATATGAATGGCTTTTTTCAATCGCCTCCAAATCGACATCACGAGCAACTAACAACAAGGATGTTTTATCGCGATTTCTATCCCTGCAGACCGAGCAAAGTGGAGACCTCGCCACATCATTGGGGTAAAATCTAAAACACGATGGGCAATTCTTAATCTCTCGTTTCAGCTCCATCACCATCTTCGATAGATTATCCAGATACCCACTGTTTCTAGAAAGCAGATAATACACAAACCGCTTGGCCTGACGCGGACCAATCCCTGGAAACTCTTTAAAAAGTTCTGCTAATTTATCTACTGCATTCATAAGTATACGAAAATTTTATACGAATATACGAAATAATACGAAAACTGTATTCGGCACGCATTCCTTTTTCGTATTTGTTCGTATATCTATCTCCATTCGTATGTTCGTATCAAAAATCGTTGGACGATTTTGCGAAGTCGGCAAAATTACCTCCCTCAAGTGACATAAAGGATGCGCGCTTATCATCAAAATACAGTTCTGCCTTTCCTGTCGGACCGTTACGGTGTTTTTCAATCATAATCTCGGCAATGTTCGGCCTGTCAGAGTTTTCGTTGTACTTATCTTCACGATGAATAAACATAACCACGTCGGCATCCTGTTCGATAGAACCGGAATCTCGAAGGTCGGAAAGTCGAGGCTTTCCTCCACGCGCTTCAACGGCACGGCTTAGCTGAGAAAGCGCGAGCACAGGTACATCGAGCTCACGGGCCAGATGCTTGAGTGAACGAGAAATCTCCGTGACTTGTTGAACAAGATTGTCATTGTGGCGAGCGTTTGTCGGGACCATTAGCTGGAGATAATCTACAATTATCAGCCCGAGACCCTTCTCACTTTTCAAACGTCTAGCGACAGAACGCATTTTCAAAATATTATTTCCCGGTTGATCATCGATAAAAATCGGTGCTTTAGACAAACTATCCATCGCAGTCCTGATATGTCCGAAATCTGTCTCGAGCGAAAGTCCTTTTCCGGTTCGCAACTTCCAGGAGTCCACATTCGAAGCTGCCGCAAGCATTCGGTCCACCAACTGCTGTGAACTCATTTCAAGAGAGAAGATACCAACAGGCGTTTTGTGGTTAACGGCAGTCTGACGGGCAATATCAAGCGCTAGAGATGTCTTCCCCATGGAAGGACGGGCTGCAAGAATAATCAGGTCAGACTTCTGCAATCCCGAAAGCTTGTCGTCTAATGCCTTAAATCCTGTCGGTACACCTCGAAGCTCGTCACCTGAATTGTGAAGCCTATCTAGACGTTCCCACGCCTCAGCCAAGGTGTCCTTCAGTTCGATAAACTTATGCGTACCGGAAAAGTTCGTTACCTCAAATATACTTTTCTCTGCTTGATCAAGCATGACTTCTAAATCCGCAGAATCATCAAACCCGAGTTCGGAAATACGTTCAGCCGCCATGATGAGATTACGCATCATGTATTTTTTTTGAACCAGCTCCGCATAATGCTTTGCGTTTGTCGAAGATGGGACATTGGAAACAATCTCAGCGAGAAATGGTGAACCACCAATCTGCTCAAGCATATTCTTTTCTCCAAGACGTGACGACAAGGAAAGAAGGTCGATCGGACTCGACTTCGAGAAAAGCTCCATCATTGTTTTGAAAACAATTCGGTGACGTTCGGAATAGAAAGATTCGGGTTTAACAAAATCAATCACCTCATTCATCGCTTCAGGTCGAAGCATGATAGAACCAAGAAGCGCCGATTCGGCCTCCGTGTTTTGCGGAGGAATACGAAGTTTTTGTTTGGGGACGGTGTTTGATCTGTCTGCCATTGGTGGCAATTGTAGCACAGCGTTACAGATGAGAAGCAAATGAAAATGTTTCTAACATGTTAGTAAAAAGTGGACAAGAAAAACCACCGACGGGGGTGGTTTGAAGTTAGTGCCAAATACGCAGAATCACGTATGCGATTACGAACAAAATTGCGCCAACCAATAGAGAGGGACCAAAGGCCCAGACGAATAGACGGAAAAGGCAACCAAGCCTATAAAAACCTTCATTGATTTTCATGGAGACAGTCCTTTCGGTTAGACTCAACTATCACAAGAATAGCACTCCAAATGAAAGGTGCAATTTATAGTAAATGTGCTAACATATCTTCAAATGCAAGTCGTAATTTTAGCCGCCGGACGGGGGAAAAGGATGAAGGCCCTTACAGAGAATCTGCCAAAACCCCTTCTTACAATCCTCGGAAACAACCTCATAGAGCACAAAATAGACATCCTCCCGAAAGAAATCGGGGAGGTTATTATCGTTACGGGATACTTGGGAGAAAAAATCAAGAAGCACTTCGGGGATAATTTCAAAGGACGGAAAATCAGCTATGTGGAGCAGACAGACCTGTTGGGCACAATGATGGCCCTAAAACAGGCAGAAACGCTATTAGAAGGCCGTTTTATGGTCATGATGGGCGATGACATATACAGCAAGGAAGACGTGGCTTCCTGCCTAAAACACGATTGGGCGGTATTGGTAAAAAAGATGGAAGAAAGGGGCAGGGGAGCACGAGTGGCGATAGATGCCAAGAACCACATTACCGACATTGTCGAGGGTGCTGAGCTTGAACCCGGGATGCTAAACAACGCAGGACTTTACGTCCTTAACACCGATATTTTCAAATACCCACTTGTTCAAATCCCCTCGGGAGAGTTTGGACTGCCACAAACCTTGGCAAAAGCTGCAAAGGATTTTGAAATATCTATTGTCGAGTCAAAAAGCTGGCACCAAATCACCAGCCCGGAAGACCTAGAAAAAGTAGAGAAAGCTCTGGAGGAAAAGCAAAAAACTTCCTAACCTCTTGTTCATCTTTAACATTACCACAATTTTACTACTATACTTTGTAGTATAGTAGTAAATGAAATATGTGTTCTAATTATTCTTCCTAAGTTTTTTGGGAGATTTATATTTTATTGAATCCGCCACATTGAACAGGAGGAAATGGAGCGGGTACTTTTTCTTAAGGTGTTCGAGTGAAAATGGGTCTCTGGCCTTCTCATCCTTTTCTGATAATTTGGATTGTCGCTCCAACTCCTTCTTCAATTTTATGATTCCTGAAGCATATCCACCGAAACCACCATCAAACCACGCGTGAACGGAAGCTATGGTAGTCGGTGAGGTTTTAAGCTCTTGTTGTATTTCATCATAGCTATTGCCAGCAGATAAATGTTTAGCAATAAGCAGACGTCTAGCAAGCATAAAAGCTTCACTTTCGCTCAATAAATCCTTGAAAAAATTTCGTACTTCCTCCTCAGATTCAAGCAGGGCAATAGTCGTCCAAAACTCTTTTAGAATTTTGTGTCTCTCGCCTGATGAAATATTTTCAATTCTAGCTCGTGGCATATTCTGTGTTATATTCTAAAGAATTATTACAACACACTATTCGCTTACTACTATACTACAAAGTATAGTAGTAAATACAACAAAGATATTATCTCAAATTATTTTACGAACAATAGGGCCGGAGTCGGTGTCCATCACCTCAAAGCCTTCTTTGGTAATTTGGTCGCGAAGTTCATCGGATTTTTTAAAGTCCTTCTGTCGGCGCGCGTCTTCGCGTGCCGAGGCGAGGATTTTAATTCCTTCAGGAACGTCATTTATTTCTTCAGCTAGTTTTTTTGATTGATTTTCAATATCGAGCCCGAGTACTCTATCAAAATCAAGAATCGTAGCGCGCATATCTGCAGACGAAAGGTGCTCAACACCTCCTAAAACCGCATAAATAAATGAGAGTGATTCTGCAGTATTGAGGTCATCGTTTATAGCTTCGATAAAACGCAACACATACGCTGAGGAAGGACGTCCTCCAACTTCGAGAGAGGCAAACGTACGCAACAAGTCAACATACGTGCTTTGTGCCGCTTTGAGAGCTTCTTGACTGAATGCTATTGGAGTACTGTGTCTTGCTTCCAAAAGATAGTAGCGGTAGGCGAGCGGATGGATACCTTTGTCCTTCAGTGTTTGGAGTGTAATAAAATTATCACCGGACTTTGCCATTTTTACCTCGCCCATATTGACGAACTCGTTGTGCATCCAGACATTCGCGAGGGGAACATCATAAGCCGCCTCGGACTGGGCAATTTCGTTCTGATGATGAACTGGGATATGGTCTATGCCACCAGTGTGAACATCAAACGGCTGGCCAAGATATTTTCGTGACATTGCTGAACATTCGATATGCCAACCGGGGAAACCCTTGCCGTATGGTGGAAAGTCCCAACCCAACACATCACCACCCCTTTCATCCCCTCCTTGGAAAGTAGGGGAGGCCGAAACAGGTCTGGAAAATTTCCAAAGAGAGAAGTCACGGGGATTTTTCTTTTCAGGATTTATGGCAATCCGCGCTCCCTCTTTCAAATCACCGAGCTTAAATCCTCCACGGGTTCCATAAGAAGAGAACTTCGAAATATCAAAATAAATGCCATCACTTGTTTTATAGGCGACACCCTTCTCTAAAAGCTTCTGAACAATCTCAATGTCCTCTGCAATATTTTCACTAGCACGAGGCATTATCTCCGGCTCAATAATATTCAATCTATTTAAATCTTTTTTGAACTCCGTTTCGTACTTTCTGGCAATTTCCTGCATCGCCTCAAAAGTGAATGGTTTTCCCTCACGCTTCAAAGCCTTCATCATCTTGTCATCACCATCATCGTCATCCGAAGTCAGATGGCCGACATCAGTAATATTCATCACTTGCTTCACTTTGTAGCCGTTGTATTCAAATGTTCGACGCAAAACATCAGCAAATACATAGGCGCGCAGATTGCCGATATGAGCGAAGTTGTAGACTGTCGGCCCACAGTTGTACATCGAAACCTCACCTTCTTTGATAGGTTTGAACTCCTCCTTTTTTCCGGTTAGGGTGTTGTAAAGTTTGAGAGACATATCACTCATTACTGAATAACTTATTACTAAATAACAAGCAGAAATCTGTCCGGTCATTCAGTAATTCAGTCATATGTTATTAAGTTATCGGTTCGTGGCTACAGCCACTTCTTATACTTGAAAAAGCTAAACATCATAATACACGACACGACTGTACCGGCAATGATAATCCAAAACGCCTGAGGATGCCCAGTAAGTGGGTTCGACTCCGAGGGAATAGTCACAATATCAATCGCAAGCGAAAGAGGGAAGGTGACGAAGGCAAGAATCGTGAATATTTTCATAATTTCATTCTGCTTCGTGTTCAGCAAGGAATTATTCGTCTCTCGCAATTCACTAATCGACTCCAGATTACTCTCCAATGCATTGTGCACTTTGTAAAACTCTCCGACAATCGAACGTGCTTGATGAACAAATTCATCACCAAAAAACTTTCGTGAAGAAACCTCAAACGATTCCAAAATCTCCTTGTGAAGACGCATAGCTCTCTTTGCGTCAAGAAGGTCACGGCTAATCTCCGATATGCGGACCACCATCTCCCTTTCTTTACCCTTAAAAATATTATCCTCCACTTTCCTGATAGAGTCATTCAGCGCCTCAAAATCAAGAAGCAACGAATCATAAATCATGCGTATCATGTAAAAGAAAATCATCCCGCCGTGATTTGCCATATCATTTTTCTCTAGTATAGAATTGACTTCCAGCTTCTTGGTGAACTCATGAATAGAGTCGATTGAGTCATATCGGCTTGTGATGATGAAGTTTTTCCCAATTATAAAATCGACTTCCTGCTCAGCCTCCTTGTGCTTGGAAGAATTCTTCCTGCGTAGAATTGGAAAATGCAAAATGAGATAAATAAAGTCAGGATAAATCTCAACCTTTGACCGCAGTGTCGGTCCGACAAGCTCTTGAGCTACGAGAGGATGAACATTCCACTCGGTAATTATCTGGCGTACCTCATCGCGAGTGGGGCACTCAAGATCAATCCAGGTTAGATTTTTCTGAACATACTTGTATAACATGCTTGAATTATATCTTAATCGAAACTCGCGGTACAGCTAAAATTGACCGACTCGTATCATTTTGAGATAATGGCAAAACATCTATGAAAAATCCCTGGCCAAAACAAGTCTCGTGGATAATTATTTCCGTCATTATCCTGGGCATATCATTTACCACCGGTTTTTCCATGGGGAAAAGCACAAGACCTGATGCTCAGCAGGTTGTCAGTCTTATAAACAAAGAAAGTGGAATGCCGGAGCAGGTGGATTTTGCGCCATTCTGGAAAGCTTGGAATATCCTAAACAGCAAGTACGTCGCATTCTCGACCACCACTGCAAAGACCGACCAGGACAAAGTCTGGGGAGCAATCGAGGGCCTGGCCTCCTCACTGAACGACCCCTACACTGTGTTTTTCCCACCTGAGGACAACAAAATGTTCACAAGTGAAATCAGTGGCAATTTTGAGGGTATTGGAATGCAAATCGGCGTAAAGAATGAAGTCATTACTGTCATCGCACCGCTAAAAGGCACACCTGCGGAAAAAGCCGGTATACTTCCGGGTGACAAAGTTATTAAAATTGATGAGCTTACGACAGCTGGTATGCGCGAGGACGAGGCGGTGAGACATATTCGAGGGAAAAAGGGAACGGAGGTAAAGCTTACGATTGTACGCGAAGGGAAAAAGGAACCCTTGGAGATTAAAGTGACAAGAGATACGATTGAAATCCCCACTATTGATACAGACTTAAAACAGGTTTTTCTCGGACAAGATGATGCTACTCCTGAAGGGATGCTGGACAACGGTGTATTTACAATCCGTCTTTACAGCTTTACAGTGAACTCTGCGGATCTCTTCAGAAACGCCTTAAGAAAGTTCGTTGAGACAGGAGCTACCAAGCTTGTTCTTGACCTTCGAGGAAATCCTGGCGGTTACCTGGATGCCGCAGTAGATATGGCAAGCTGGTTTTTACCACCAGGCAAGATAGTGGTGAGTGAAGATTTTGGTAATAATGCTCCGCCAAAATATTACAGAAGCGTTCACGAAAAAGTCTTCAATGACAATTTGAAATTTGTGATACTAGTGAACAACGGCTCCGCATCGGCATCGGAAATATTGGCTGGTGCGCTCCAAGAATACGGTGTGGCAAAATTGGTAGGCGTACCGACATTCGGCAAGGGAGTCGTGCAAGAATTAGTCGACATCACTCCGGAGACATCACTGAAGGTCACAGTCGCGCGATGGCTTACACCCAAAGGGCGTTCAATCTCCGAAAAAGGTGTGACTCCGGATGTCGTGATAAAGATGACGGCAGATGATGTGAAGAACGGTAAGGACCCACAGATGGAAGCAGCAGTTAAATTATTATTAGGTAATTAGTATAATTAGTAGGATTAGTATATTAGTATCGATACCAATATACGAATTGTACTAATGATACGAATCTATAATGAAAATAATATTATTACACGACGTAGCAAAGCTCGGAAGAAAATATGACGTAAAGACTGTATCAGACGGCCACGCCTTAAACCTGCTTATCCCTAAGGGATTGGCGGTTGTAGCTACGCCATCGGCGACGCAAAAGATAGAGAAAATTAAGCGAGAAGATTCGGCTCATAAGAAAGTACAAGAGGACCTCCTGCTTATGAACCTAAAGGCGATAGGTGAGACCACTCTTGAAATATCCGAAAAAGCCAATGAAAAAGGTCATTTGTTTGCAGGTATTCACAAGGATGAAATAATTGAAAAAATGAGGTCGGATAAGCATTTGGATTTGTTACCTGACTTCATAATGCTCGATAAACCAATCAAAGAAGTAGGGGAGCACATCGTGGAAATCAAGGTGAAAGACAAAAGCGTAAAACTCAAACTAATAATTACAGCCAAATAGCAAATAAAAAACTCCCGAGAGGGAGTTTTTTATTTTAGATAGAAGATTTTTTATTTCTTCTTCACTACGACGTTCACTGTTTTCTTGAATTTCACCACTTCATTAAATCCTCGCTTGCGAGTGTGACCGTATTCCACGGTTCCATCTTTCAAAGCAAAGAGTGTGTGGTCCTTTCCAAGCCCGACATTTTTACCCGCAAGGATGCGAGTACCACGCTGACGGACAATCACTGAACCGATCTGGGCTTTCTCACCACCATAAAGCTTAATGCCCAAATACTGTGGGTTTACATCTGTCAGGTTTTTAGCTGTTCCGCCGGCTTTTTTGGTTGCCATTTTATGAAGGGTTTAGGGTTTAGGGTATAGGGTAGAAAACACTATACGCCAAACACTTTCTTTGTAATATAATAACTCGATGAGTATACGAGATTGGGGCATAAAAATCAAGGGGTATGCTGTAATGGCCAAAAACCGCCTACCTCAGGGCGAATCCGCTTCTCACTACTATACAGGAGTGATAATCGTTCTTGTAGGACTTAGTGCCTTTGGCCTAGGGCGACTTTCAATACTAGAAAACAGACATACGCCGATTGTTGTTGAAAATAGCATTGAGAATGCAGTCCAATCAACATTAGCGACCACTGATACCGCCACAAAGCAAACAGCTTCAGTAGTGCAAAGCCTTCCTCAAGGCGGAAAGCTTGTGGCCTCAAAAAGTGGTACCAAATATTATTTCCCCTGGTGCGCTTCAAACATAGCGGAAAAGAACAAAATTTGGTTTAATTCAGAGGCCGAGGCTAAGGCGAAAGGTTACGAGCCCGCGGCGAACTGCAAAGGTTTAAAATAAATATACGAAAATACGAATTGGGAAATATACGAACAAATACGAAAACCCGACACTTCTTCTTTTCTTCTTTAAATTTTCGTAATCATTCGTATAATTCGCATAATTTTCGTATCATAAGCGCGTTTAGCTCAGTTGGTCAGAGCGTGCGATTCACATTCGCAAGGTCGTAGGTTCGATCCCTACAACGCGCACATGAATAATGATAGGAAGAATCCTCATTCACATACGAGTGTTTTTTTCTGGACTATTGCAAGCATCATTCTTGTAACCGGAATCTTCTTCCGTTTTTGGAACCTATCCTCAGATGAACTGACATTTGATGAAGGTATTTATGCTTTTCGTTCGATAGGATATCTGGATTATCTGGAGAATCCGGCACAAGTCACTCCGATACAATTGTTTGTGGAAAAAGTGGCTCCGGCATGGCTTTCACTTTCATTTCACGATGCGCCACCACTCTTTTTCATTATCTCTCATATATTTTTTAGCTTATTCGGTGAAAGCGTACTTATTGCAAGATTACCTTCCGCGTTTGCCGGTATAGGTACCGTAATATTGTTTTTCTTCGTCACTCGACTCTTATTTGAGAAGTTCGAGAATGAAACTCTAAAAAAATGGAGGGATTGGGCGGGACTGCTAGCCGGAGCAATCGCCTCCGTATCGTTTGCTCCAGTCGCAATATCAAGACTGAACCAACTTGAAGCCATTCTATTTTTTATGATGCTCCTAAATATCTATTTTTTCCTGAAGTTACTGGATGACAAACGATGGTGGTGGGCGTTTGGAATTAGTTTTGGACTGGCTCTGTTGGTTAAGTACACCTGTGTATTTCTAATACCTGTTTATTTCATATATCTATTCATAATCCACTCGGAACTTTTAAAAGATTGGCGATGGTACGCAGGGTGGGGGATTGCAGGACTGATGTTTCTTCCTGTGATTATTTACAATATTAAACTCTACGAACTACTCGGACATTTTGATTTACAATTCGCCTACCTGTTTGGACAATCCACACCGCAGTGGCAGGGGATTGGTGGTAAAAATCAGGAGCCATTTTCAAGTATTTTCACGAACCTTCAGCTTATTTATTCAATTCCTTTTGTTATTTTGTCGCTTACAGGCAGCATTTTCTGTATTGCCAGAAAATCTCTGGGAAAAATCAGGTGGTTTGTAATTTTGAATATTGTATTTATCCTTACTCTTCTTACAGCCGTGGGCTCTGCGGTTAGATTTGTTTCCTATCTGATTATTCCTGCAATTATTCTCATTACGTTAGCAATATTGCTGATAGGGGAGTATTTCGGTAAGCCCAAAGTCGCTGTCGCACTGGCGGTAATATTCTTAGCATACGAAACGTATTTTTCGGCCAATTTATTGTTTCAAAACCCGGCGGACTATGGAATCCAAAAACTCGACACATACCTAGACACCTCAATCGGCAATGCGAGACCAAAAGAATTGGTCCGTCACCCGAACCAAAACCTGGATGAAGTTATAAAAAAGTACGCGCAAAATATTCCCGCGACACTTCCACAAATTGGAATTGTCTACGATGACCGTATTTCGAACCCTGCACGGCTTTGGCTGTTCAGCAGACGTCAGTTCTATCACGGTATTCCTGTCATGCCTGCAAGTGGATTTTTTGAATTAGTAAAATCGACTGGCGGAAAATCACTTAAAGGTTTCCAAATATTCTTTGTAAAGGCGGAACAAGGGACCACGATAAGCGAGGTCAGCGACCAAAATTATCATAAAATGCTAAACGAATTATTCTCACAGATACCGGAAAAATCTCTGGAAATAATCAAAAATCAAGAAAAAACTCCCACCTTTAAAGTGGCGAGATTTGAAATATAGTTTTAGAGATTAACGCTTCCCGTTAAATCCTGTGTCGGGCTGCCGAGATTTGAACTCGGATCTCACGAACCCGAATCGTGAATACTACCGTTATACTACAGCCCGACACAGCATTTAACCCCAAATCGTGAATACTACCGTTATACTACGTCCCGTTTAAATAGATACTACCAGAATTATTCTTATATTTCTAGGGTATATTGACATTTGTAAATTATGTGATAGGGTTTTTAAAAACCTGATGGACGATGTATGCGAGGAACATATATCACAGGTAAATGATCTTCGAAAACAAACCCCACCCAAACTATGCCTGCGAAAACAATGACGATTACCCTGCCACATGTACCACGGAGTTTACCAAACATTACTGAAGTTGAGGATGTCCTCCTGGTAATCTGCCACAAAGCGGAGCTTGATCCTGAAAAGGCTTCATTTCACATCGCCGGAGGTCAACGCCGACACATGTTCTCACAGAGAGGTGTAAAACTCTTGAGTGTTCGCAGTGAACACCTCGGAGTACCGATGTTTGTAGGTTGCACGAAGGACTCGGTTGAAGGACACATGAAGTACGGGGAAAACGAAACAGACCGACTCACAGCATCTCAACTTCACGCAAAACTGCTGGCAACGTTCGGCAACAGGAAGGTTCACCTTGTGGATGATGTTCGGATAAGGCAGATACGTCATGCACACAAAAACGGCACAACTACCCCAACTGCAACTCCTGTACCAGCACAAGTTGCTGTTGCTCCGGTACCTGCCCAAGCAGTACCCATAGTGCCAGGAGCGCCAGTGATTGAAAATCTACAGGCAACCGTCCCAGAGCCACACCTTCCACCACTTATGGAAACACCATCAACAGACAGCCCGTCGGCCAAAGTAGAGCCGAAACTCGAACGGCCACCGTTGGACCTTCAAAATGAACCCGGTTCCTTCGCAAGGAATCAGAAGAACGTCCAGCTAGCGCTGGTTGCGTTCAATACACGCTTCAAACTTCACGAGCCTTTCAAGTTCAATGACTTCAGGAAGGTGATTGAGGAAGACGTCGGAGTGATTCACTCCGCGGGGGCGAAAATCCACGTTCGTTCATTTCTAGGCCCAGGTTTCTTGGTACGTCTCAACCCGGAAAATCCATCGAACGCTCGCTACACGATAACGGAGCTATGCGTCCAGATTGCAGAGGCAGATGACTATGAGGCATTGCGACTTATCCTTCTCCATCAACAACTTGGACTTCAAGCCCTGCGTCAGAAGCATGAGGAGGAAGAAGAAACTCCGGAACCACCGAAAAGCTTCGTTGAGCAGGCCCAACTTCTCCGGCAACTTGAGGGAGAATACCAACAACTCCTTCGTGACATCACGTCACGTTCGAGCGAACTGGATAAACTCAATGCACGAGACTTATCCAAAGAGGAAACGGATATCTGCGGACAAATTAATAACCTTGAAAACCGTCTGCAGGTTCTGAGGACAGCTCTTGAGGAAATTAGCAAATCGAGGCAACGTCTCCAATTGATTGGGACGGAGATTGAGGAGCTCCGAAAACGTACGACAAACGGGAAGTTGGCAAAAGCTCATCAGGAGTTCGAAGAGCTTAAGAAGCAATTTTTGGGATAAACACACAACGCGGGAGACAATTCTCCTGCGTTTTTTTATTGTACTAATAACCCAATAAATCTTGACATAGATTAAAATTTGTGTAATATCACACACAGTTATTTACAAAGGAAAATCGGTCTTCGACATAACATACACTATGAAAAAAACACCTGCAAAAGAATGCTTGAGTGACTTCCTTAAGCGTTTTGGCAAGTCTAAAACGCTTGCAAGATTCGCCCAAGTATCTCTCGATACAACACAGCGCTGGATAAGTGGTGAAACAGACCCGGCCGGGGAAAATCTTCTCCGAGTTAGATACTTCCTGAATTTGTGTGGGTACGAGGTCACGGAACTCGCCGAACTCAAACCCCTCATCTTCGAGATTGGACAGTCAGTCGCCGTCGGGTGCACAACACTAGACGAAATCACGAGCGCTTTAGGGATTGAAAAAAATCAACACGTCCTTCGCTATCTGCGTGGTGATGTGAATCCATCACCTGAACGCACAGTTGCACTCGAGCGAATTGTCGCCGAAAAGCGACAAATACTTGCGCAAAAACTTACGGAAATCAAGGAAAAACTTACAATCGAAGGCCTTCTTGAAAAAAAAGAACAGCTAAGTGTAAACAACGTTAGCGACCTGAGAGAGCCAAAGGAGATAATTGACGCATTTGAAATTTCCTGTAGGGAAACGCTGAGATTAGCGACAATCCTTCGTCAAGGCTCACTAGAACAACGCGCCGCCATGCGACGACAAATGGCAAGTGGCTCTGAACCGCTTCTCCACACGACGTGGGAAGCACTAAACCTGTTAATTCACGAACAAACCCATTGAAAGAACCGAAATAATGAAACCTAACGAAAACTCATTTGAAGTACCGGTAAATTTCCATCAGGGAAAGATGTTAGCGCGAGCAGCAAAAAATTACGGCACATTGGCCGCAGCTGCTGAGGAAGGCGATCAGAACGCCATTGATGCAGGCGCAACCCGAATCCTTAATGAAATTAACCTCTCAAAAAGATTCTATCGAATCTCCGACAATGGCACTGGTGCCAGCCGAGAAAAAATCGCTGAGGCATTTAGTTCTGTTGGAGAAACTTTAAAATCCAAAGAAAAATTCGGACAATTCGGGCTTGGATTTTTCGCCACGATGCCCATTGCAGGCGAATTTGACTTTACCACCTGTCCGGAATCCCGAACTGGAAATTACACGAGGTACACGTTCATCACGAGCGAAATCGTGAAGCAAAAGTCAATCGTTATTGTCGGAACACCTCTAAATCTGACCCACAATCCTGATGGGGAAGTTTGGTGGCGTAGTCAATTGTACGCTCGTAAACTTATCAAGGACCACCGCAAGATGACTGTCACAGGAGAGGAAATTGCGGAAATTCTGTCGCTCAAATTCGGCGAAGCGATTCTAAAGCGGAAAATCAAAATCACAGTTGACTTTACGAACCAGGACGGCGAACGTACCGTAATAGAGGTTCAACCTCGAGAGTTCACCGGTGAACCGCTTGAAAAGCTTACGGGGACACGAAAAGAATGCGGAAGGGTGGAACTGACACTTTTCACGGCGCGACTCGTTCGCGGTGGCAGAAAGGGAGAAATCACTTTCGGCACATTCGATAATCCCTCACGAATCACAGCTCGACAGTTCTACGCCTGCACTCTGGGACTGTTAAAGGGAACCGTTGCCAAAGCGCTAATGACAGGAATCTTTGAGGGCGTAATGCTTTGCGAGAATATCGTGTTGCACGAAGACAGAACACGGTTTGAGGACAACGAAGCACTTCTTGAGTTTTGCGATATGCTGGAAGAGTGGTACGAAAAAGTCGGGAAAAATATCATCGCGGAAACCTCAGAGCATGATGCCGACACGCGTTTTCAGCGCATCGGCATTGAAGTAATGCCGTTTGCCGAAAGTCTTCTGCAACAAGCTCAATTCAAGTCGGTCGCGGGACGATTCAGCGTCGGTAGCATCGGCAAGGGACACATTGATGTACCCAAGAAGAAAATCATCGGGCCTGACTCGGGACCATCGCTCGCGGTTGGAGGGAGACCCTTTGTCGGAAAAACCACCAACGAGGACGATAAAGATGGTAAGGACAGGAAGCCTCCTAAAGCCGAGTTGCCGGAACATCACCCAGGTATCGTCCACGGCGTCAAAGGACGCACACGCACGAAAGTCAGGGGCGGTTCAACAGGGTTGGGGTTCGAATATGTTGAGTTGGAAAACTTTCGAATTCCGTTCACCTTCGATGCGGAATCCGGAACGTTGTCGTTCAACATGACCTACCCCAGCTGGGCGCTGTGTCAGGAGAACGATGAGTTCTTGCGATGGTACCACATTACGGTGCTTACAATCGCTCTCGAGCTGGAAAGCTTCAGAGACCCGTCGACAGGCGCCGTAAGTGACGACATCACCCGCTTCGCTTACGAATCGGTCCACCATCAAGCGTTTGGCATAACCAACGGAGATGCATTAATGGCAATCAGTACCGAACAGGTGAAGAAAAAGAAAAAGTAGTGTATGTCTGCAGTAACCCAAACGAATTCGTTCGTTTGGGTTTTTATTTTATTTCTTAAACAACATCCTCCACGGAGCGAGAATACCTTCGCTTATGATGTGTCCGGACATTTTGGACTCGCCACCTGCGCGATTTGCAAAGATGATAGGGGACTCGATGAACCTCGCACCTAGCCTGTAAAGCAAATATTTAAACTCAATCTGGAACGCATACCCGGAGGCATCAATGGTAGTCAGGTCCAATCTACGCAAAGTATCTACACGTAAACAATAAAAACCACTGGTCGCGTCAAATACAGGCAAGCGTAAAATAATTTTACAATACACATTTCCGAAATAACTCAAAAACTTTCGCCACAACTCCCATCCCGCAATTCCACCTCCTTTCACATATCTCGAACCCACCACGACGTCATAGTCCGCCAACCTCTTAAACATTTGTGGCAAGGAATCCGGGTCATGAGAAAAATCCGCGTCCATCATAGCTATTTCCGTGACTTGACCGTCCTCCAAAATCTTCTGGAAAGCATTGATGTACGCTTTACCAAGACCATTCTTTTCCTTTCTTAGCAGTAAAGTCACACGGTCATTTCCTTTCGTTATTGATTCGACAATTCCCGCGGTTCCGTCCGGAGAATTATCATCCACTACCAAGACATTGAGGCTCGAATCAACAGCCAAAACTCGGCCAATAATAGCCTTAATATTTTGGGCCTCATTGTATGTGGGAATAATGACTGTTCTCTTCATAAATGAATCAAATACGATGGGATAAATGATATCACGACACAGGCTTACAATTCGAACAGTGGCAAGACTAGAAGCACCCATGCTACAATTTCAGTATGAACCACAACAAGTTGGAAAACTATTTTTTGTTATTTCTAATTATCGGAGTGCTGGCGCTTTCATACGTTATGCTTTCGCCATTTCTAGATGCTTTTATTCTTGCGTCTGTCTCCGCCATTATATTCCAACCTCTTTACAGGAAAATACTTTCGCACACAAGCAATCACAAGGGTTTATCTTCTATTATCACATCTCTTGTAATCGCGGTATTCATACTGGTGCCACTTCTCTTACTTGGTATGCAAATCTTCCGTGAGACTGAACAGCTATACGTATCGCTCTCAGGAAGTGGCGCCAGAGATGCCACGCTAGGATTCATCAAGAGCATCACAGATGGTCTGCAACACTACTTTCCCTCACTACCGGCCGAGACATTTTCAGTTGATATAAGCAAATATTTTGGGAACGCTCTATCCTCGATGGTCGGCAAGCTTGGTAGTATATTCTCAAGCATTGCGAAAATCCTAACAGGAGTATTTGTTTTTCTCATAACACTCTACTATCTATTCAAGGATGGGGACAAACTTGTGAAATCCTTAATCAATCTAAGCCCGCTCGTAGACACTGATGATGAGATAATCCTAAATAAACTTCATTTGGCCATCAACTCCATCGTTTCCGGAACTCTGGCAATAGGTTTTATCCAAGGCATAATCTCATACGCGGGTTTCGAGTATTTCGGCATACCAAACCCCGCACTCTGGGGAGCTGTGACCGCCGTATCAGCCCTTATTCCTGGAATTGGCACAGCGCTGATACTTATACCGGCCATATTATTTCTATTTCTTAGCGGGCAGACAATACCCGGTATCGGACTTTTGATTTGGAGCATTACAGCTGTCGGATTGATAGACAATTTCCTCGGACCAAGACTTATGGGACGTGGAATGCTTCTACATCCTCTATTGGTTTTCCTTTCCGTACTTGGTGGCATCATTTCATTCGGTCCGCTTGGATTTATACTTGGACCCATCATCCTAAACCTCCTATTTGCACTACTCGAAATATATTCACGCTTAATTAAACCTACGACACAAAAGATATGATTGTGATTGACGTAGAAGCCTCGGGTGTATCACCGGAGAAAAACTCCCTTGTTTCTGTTGGTGCTGTTGACTTTGCCAATCCATCGCGACGCTTCTATGAAGAGTGTCGAATCTGGGATGGCGCTCACGTGGATCAAGAAGCACTCGCGGTAAACGGATTTAC
>CAYHDB010000008.1:0-11878 GCA_964355335.1 uncultured Candidatus Saccharibacteria bacterium | reverse complement strand
CGATAGGGAAGTGGTGCTTGAGTTTTTGGAGTGGATAAACAAAGCTGAGGAGAAAACCATCGCAGGACACAATCCATCGTTTGACCGAGACTTTCTCCAGGCTACCGCTTACCGATATCATATCGACTGGCCGTTGGCGCATCGAACTATTGATTTACACTCTATATGTTATTTCGATATGATAAAAAAAGGAATGACACCTCCGACACTCCACGGTCATTCAGCACTCAATCTTGATGCCGTTTTACGCTATGTCGGTATACCAGATGAGCCCAAACCTCACAACGCACTCACAGGAGCACTCGTAGAAACGGAAGCTTTTGGCAGATTTTTTTACAACAAACCACTTTTACCTGAGTTTGCTACGTATCCGCTGAAAAACCTTTAAGTACCAGTATAGCGATACACCAAAATACGGCTTTATGAAGCCGTATTTTGGTGTTTATGCAAATAAAGTCCTTGACATTCCTTTACAAAAATGCTAATATTTTAATGTCATCAGAAGTCATATTCTGGTGATTTTAATTATAAGACGAATCTCAATATCGAATGCTAACTTTTACTTTTGAGAGAAATCTTATAAAAATCTATGATAGAACTTACAACCAGCGCAATGATTTTGTTTTCTATTTTCTACGGTGGACCCACGGGTTCATCGGAGCAGGTGGATACACAGCCTAAGAAAAAAGAGTACGCCGTGACTGACCCTGCGATTGTCGACAATATGGCTTTTATGTCCGCAGTGTCGGACAATAAAACCGTCGAAGGCGCGGTCAGACAATACTTTACCGACACTCCGATTCTGGCAGAAATCGCAAAGTGTGAATCTACATTCAGACACACTGGCGACAACGGTGAGATAATCCGAGGAATGGTAAACGATGACGACATTGGTGTCATGCAAATCAATGAGTATTATCACTCAAAGGAAGCTCGCAATGCCGGCATAAACCTAAAAACACTGGAAGGAAACATGGCCTTCGCCAAACGTCTATACGACAAGTTCGGCACAAGTCCTTGGCAATCATCTTCAAGCTGTTGGCAGAAGTCTGCGACAATCGCCAGAAAATAACAAATAAAACAGCCGACCATCTAAAACGGTCGGCTGTTTTATTTGTTCAAACCGAAATTATTCAAAATAAGGTATTTTCCACCATTTAAATGGATCGACAAAACGATGCTTTCTATCAAGCAGACCGATTGCCTCGATATCCTTATCCGATAATACAAAATCAAAAACATCTATATTGCTCTTCAAATGCTCTTGGGAAAGGCTTTTGGGAATAACCACGGTATTCCTCTGAATACCCCAACGGATCAGCACCTGAGCGGGGGATTTATTGTACTTTTTTGCAATCGTTACAATTTGCGGGTCATCCATTAGAATCGGCTCGTCAGGGCGATTCTTTAGATTACCGGAAGTACCCAGTGGCGAATACGCAGTTACAGCAATACCCTTGGACTGGCAATATTCCACAAGACCTGTCTGCTGGTTATAAGGATGAAGTTCGATTTGATTAACAGCAGGAGGTATTTCTGCATAAGTAAGAAGGTCTACAATCATTGGCGCAGTAAAATTGGAAACGCCAATCGAACGTACAAGCCCCAGTTTCACTAATTCTTCCATAGCTTCCCATGTCTCTCGAATCGACACAGCTGCAGTTCGCAACACACCCTCATCTACCCACTCCTCTCGCGCGTTCAGAATGACAACGGGTTCTGAGGCGTCGGGAAGAGCAGCTACACCCCAATGCATAAGATACAAATCAAGGTAATCAAGCTCAAGATTTTTCAAAGTTAACTTACATGCAGTAAGAACATCCTTCCTTGCATGCTCCGTATTCCACAATTTGCTGGTAATAAAAACATCCTCGCGCTTAAGTTTGCCACCGGAAAAAATATTCTTAAACGCTACACCAATTTCCTTTTCATTTCGATAAATTGCCGCACAATCAATATGCCTATATCCGGCAACCGATAGGGCGTAGTCCACAGTGGAGCCCACATCAGTAGGTGACGCCTTCCAGGTTCCTAGACCGATAACAGGCATTTTTTCACCGGAACTAAGCAAAATGTCATTCATTGGAATATTATATCATCACAGTCAATAAATCGTCCAAAAGAGTTGAATAGTCCGACAAATTAGCGTAGCATTTAACAATGGAAAAAATAACACAAAGTAACGGTAGGGAGGGAAACGCAGATAGAATCCCCACCGCTACTGAAAAAATGAGGAGCTACTTGTCAGGTGAGCACACCAAGCTTAACAACCGACTCGACACGATGCAGTCTGACGTCCCTAATGGAAAGAAACTGGCAATTTCTGAAGACTTTAGGATTATTCCACCACCTGAGCTATATGGCGAACAAGAAAAGTCTTTCGACGATGAAAGAGCAAGACAACACTACGGCACTACAGACAAAACAGCAATTCGCCACACAGAAGACAACCGTGCAGGTACACAATTTGAAATACTTTCGACCGCCATCATGCACAAGCATATGGGAAACAGATTCATCGTAGTACGTTCATCCAGGTATGACGACGAAAGAAACGGCGTGGACAACATTCTTGTCGACACTAAAACTGGTCAAACGGTGTGTGCATTCGACGAAACGAATGCAAATTTTAAAGGTAAAGCATTGATTGAAAAAACAAACAAAGTACTTAGCAAGAACCTTGGCACAGACATAGTGACAGAGCTCAGACACGGAATAGAACAAAAAACCGGAGACCAAGGCGTTCATCTAAAGTACGGAATAAAAATGACTGACGGAAAAATTGAATGTTCGGAAATGGAACATCTGCCAATTTTTTTGCTTGCTCTAGACTATGAACAACTTGAGGAAGGTCAACAGACGTTCGTAAATGGAGAGGGGAAAGGACGCTACGAAACTAAGCTATTCAAGTACTTCCTGACATGTCTGTCGGCACAAATACAAATTCTAAAATTAAATAAACGTTATGATTCATTATCGAGTGAACTTCGCACGAGAATAGAATCATTTGAGAACTATATTTACGAAACTCTGCCAAAGCTTTAATATTTCGTATCGAGAAGTGGGAAGGGCGGGCAAAACCCGCCCTTCCTTCCTATACATACGTGTCGCACAATATATCTTTATCCCTATATAGGCATAGACCACTTCCCTGAAATCAACAAGAAAGAAGTCCCATTCCGAGACTTCTTTTTGTTTTGCGTGTGTGAATGTGTGCAGATAATTTAATTCAGAATCGGTAATCCGGGTTGCCCTGCCGGCGGTGCTGTCTGAGCCTTATCAATCATCGATGTAAATGTATTCCAGAACATTCCGACAACAATCTTATTCCAAACATACTTGGCTGGAACCATTAGGAACTTCTGCCAGACGGTCACAGCGAGCCCCCAGGCGTAATTTAGGTTGTTTGACACTGATGGTGACTGAAGGATCTCACTCACGTTGAACCCGAAATAACCGAGTACAATCAGCGCAATCACTATCACAATTATCAATTTTATAAATCCGCCTTTTTGATTGTATTTCATAAACTTTTTACATAGCAATTATATCTACTTTCTTCAATTAATGAAAGTAATAATTGTCTAGAAATACGACAAAGGATTCAAATATGCATTTAAGCTCGCAATCGGCATTGTATAGCTACCTTGACATACCGCACTTTTACGTGTCATTATGCGAACACCTTGCGTGGCGTAGACAGTAAAGTGAAGATGTGGACCAGTGGCATAGCCGGTTTCTCCACTATATCCCAACACATCTCCTACGTTCACAGAATCGCCTGTAGCTACCTTTATCACTGAAAAGTGAGCATATAGCGTAGATAGACCATTCTGATGCTCCACCAGCACCCATTTGCCATAGGAGGCACCGGGACAAACACTATCCGTATTCCCTATTCCTTTAATAACTCCGGAGGCGGCAGATTTGATGACTGTGCCAGTAGGAGCTCGAAAATCAATACCGTTATGGCCCTTGCCGTTATATACCTGAGCATGAGCTTTTGCGAAGTCCGTATTACCAAATTGTTGAGTAATTTTTACGCTGTCCAACGGCCATTTCAACACTCCCGAACCAACAGTCGGTAGAGATGATGGATCAATGGCGAATTTTAGCTGAGACTCATATTCGAGCAATTCCTGCTCAAAAGAGTTTTTCAATGCAATCTTCTGATCCAGTATTTTTTGATAATCGGACTGCTTATTCTTCGTAACCGTCAATAGTTTGCTTGTCTGCGACTTATTGTACTCGGCCACTTTCTTTTTATCGATGAGACTTCCTGAAAGATTTTCAAGTTCCTTACGCTTATTCTCTGCAGATACCGTTTTTTGCTCCAAATCCCCTTTCAGAGTCTTTAATTTCTGTAACTCAACTTTAAGACTTCTATTCACCTCTGAAACAGACTGTATCCTATCCAAAAACACAGAAATGCTCCGGTAATTTAGAATTGTCTCAAGAAGAGAGTTTGACTCCTCAATATCGGCTTGGCGAAGCATTGTTGCAATACTGGATTGACCTCTACTTATGGAATCCTTGGTATCGTCTATTTCATTTCCCAGTTGTCTTATCGTCAGATTTGTTGATGAGATTTTATTTTGCAGAACACTTATCTCAGCCGACAACTTCTTTCTGGTCAATTCCAGAGCATTGATATCGTTCTTTAATGTTTTAGCCTTCGCACCCGTGGTTTCTACCTGCACCTGATATTCCGCAATTTCCTTTTCAAGGTCAGCTATGACCTTGTTCCGCTCATCAATCTTTGACTTTAGGTCCTCGACTAAATCAGCCCGAACCATCTGTACGGAGAAAATAAAAACAAGAGAAAAAATCAGAAAATAAAATAAAGGTTTCCGAAAAATCTTCATCCCTCTATGATATCAAATTTATGGCCTTTTTGAGACGTTCAAAGGACTCCTCCTTACCCAAAACAGACATAATCGTAAACGGATCAGGGGATTTGTCCTTGCCGGATAGGGCAAAACGGACAGGATGCAACAGCTCTCCCCTGCTCTCCAAGCCATCGGCTATTTTCATCAAACTACTTTTTATATTTTCCAAACTGAATTCACTTTCGGACAAACCTGAAACGGCATCTATCGCAAATTGAAGATTTTTAGCAATCTTTTCGGATGTAATGTTTTTATATAAGAGTTTTTCTTTCGAGTATTCCGGTGTTTTGAAAAACAAATCAAGCTCGCCACTTTCTACCATTACTTTCACATCGCTCCATTTGGAAATCCTCTCGAAAATAAGATTCGCGAGCTTTGGATTCTTCATTCCGTCTGGCAACCACTCTAGGATATTTTTCTCTATATCAGCACCAGAAAGAAGCTTCATATGCTCTTTGTTTGTCCAATTTAATTTATCATCGCTCCACTGCGCTCCGGAACGCTGAATTTTTCCCAAATCAAAAACTGCAATCAATTCTTCTCTGGTGAAAACCTCCTTTTCTCCCCCGGGATTAAAACCTAAGAATGCCAAATAATTCAGCATAGCGTCAGGCAAGTAGCCTTCTTTTTCATAATCCAAGATGTCCTTGGCGCCATCGCGCTTGGAAAGCTTCTTATTTCCGTCCGCACCCATTATTGGAGGAGTAGTTACAAAAAGAGGAGGGGTAACGCCGAGTGCATCGTAGACCGAAAGAAACTTCGGAGTCGAAGAAATAAATTCCTGACCGCGCACAACATGAGTGACACCCATCTCTATATCGTCCACAATATGCGCAAAATTATAAGTCGGATATCCGTCGCCTTTGATTAAAATAAAATCGTCCAACGCTTCGGGACCGGCGGAAAGCTCTCCCCAAACAATATCCTTCCAAATCGTTTTTTTTAACTCCGGCACTTTAAACCGAAGAGGCAAAGACCCGTTCCATACTGGCGGATTTTCCGGACGATGCTCGCGATACAGGAATGGTTTTTTTTCTGCTTCTGCCTTTTTTCTAAATTGTTCAATTTCCTCGGGAGTACAGGGATCCGCGTAAGCTAAATCTTTTTTAATAAGGATATCTGCATATTTTTTGTACAACTGAAGCCTCTCTGACTGAATGTATGACGCGTGCGGTCCACCCATGTCTGGTCCTTGATCCCAGTCCAAACCAAGCCATTTCAATGATTTTTTAATATGCTCTATTGAACCCTCTACCTCCCTTTCCTTGTCCGTATCTTCTATGCGTAGAATAAATTGACCATTGTTCTTACGCGCCCAAAGCCAAGCATAAAGAGCAGTCCGAATATTTCCGACATGAATAAATCCCGTGGGACTCGGCGCAAATCTGGTAACTACTTTTTTATTTTCATCTATATCAATCATCAATTTTAACTTTTTCACTTTTAGTTTTAAGTTTTTACACTTCATGCGACAGCCCAATCTCCAACAACTTCAAAGCAATGACATCTGCGGCATCCAATCTAGAAAAACCCTTGGCACTCTCACCCATTCTTGCCATTTTTTCCGGGTTGGCAAAAAGATTATCAATTTCCGACAAAAGGATATGCGGAGTCAAATTGACTTCCTCGACGACGACAGCTGAACCACTTCTGGCGAAATTAAACGCATTCTCAGTCTGATCATGACTGACCTCTTCGCCAAGCGGGATGATAATCGAAGGCAACCCCCAAGCGGCAATCTCGAAAATAGTAGAACCGGCCCGAGAAACCACCAACGACGACGCGCCTGCCGACATTTTCATCCCCAAATCATTGAGATAATCAAATGGCTTGTATCTGTCCTTGTGTGAGCTTTTGGAAAGGATAACACCCGCAGTCCTTGATATTTCCGCGAAGTTGGCTTTTCCCGTCTGGTGAATAATCTGATACCTTTCCACTAAATCCGGCAACACTTCGAGGATACTTTCGTTTATGGTGCTTGAACCTTGCGAACCTCCCAATATCAAAATCGTAGGTATACTCTCTTCGAGCTTTAGGAACTCATGAGCGCCAGAAGAGTCTGGTTTCAAAATCTCGGCTCGCAGAGGATTACCGGTGTATGCTGTCCTGCTATTTGGGAAAAAACGCGCAGCTTCCGGATAAGAAACGGCCACGTCGCGAGCAAACTTCCCAGCCCACAGATTGACCCGTCCGGGAATACTGTCAGACTCATGAATCACCACAGGTATCCGAAAAATCCTTCCGGCCACCAATGCAGGAAAACTGGCATATCCCCCCTTCCCAAAAATCACATCGGGGTAAATGCGAAAAATCTTCCACAGTGATTTCAATACTCCGAATGCGGTCTTGAAAGTATCTGTCACATTTAGCAATGAGAAATAATGTCTCATCTTTCCTGCGGGCATTTTCACAAACGTGATGCCGTTATCAAAAAGCGCCCTACTGTCATAGGGTTCGTCTGCCATATAGTAAAGCGTCGGAGGAATTAATCGTTTTTCCTTTACGATTTTATTGACCGATTCCGCAACAGCGATAATCGGGTAGAAATGACCTCCTGTACCACCACCTGTGAATAATATTTTCATAAGATTTATATACGAAAATACGAAATAAACGAAAATACGAAATAATACGAACACCGTAGTGGTATCACAGAAATTTTCGTAAATGTTCGTATATCCGTACCCATTCGTATTTTCGTATTAACTTCTCCTAAACTTCGAAATGTTCAACACAATCCCGACCTGAAACAACGCGAAAAGCATAGCTGACCCTCCGTGACTTACAAAAAGCAGGGGCAATCCGGAAAGTGGCATAAGCCCCAGCATCGAGGCGATATTCATAAACGAACCCGACACGATAAGTATAACAATCCCAACCGCCAAAAGTCCACCGTAAGCATCAGGCGCTCTACCGGCAATTTTGAAACTCCTGAGCGTAAAAAAAAGAAACATCACAATGAGCGATACAGCACCGACAAAGCCGAATTCTTCAGCCGCCACGGCAAAAATCGAATCGCCAATCGGCTCCGGAAGATAAGAAAACTTTTGTATACTCTGACCGAATCCCCTACCAAACATCTCCCCCGAACCTATGGCGATAAGGGACTGCTGTATCTGATATCCAGCGCCCAACGGATCCGCAGCCGGATTTAGAAATGTCGTCACTCTCTGCATCAAATATGGCCTCATGAAAATCAAAGCCGACAGACCGATCATGGAAATAAGAAAAAGGACGAATAGATGCCTGAGCTTTCCACCAGCTACGATAAACATTCCCATTGAAGCAAGAAAAATACTCACAAAAGTGTCGGTGTCAGGCTGTTGGAGCAGAATACCACCGGTCACGGCAAGCATAACAACCAACGGAAGCATTCCTTTTCTAAAAGTCACCTCTCTTTCTTTAAAGGTTGAAAGCCATGCCGCCGCATACATTACAAAAGCGATTTTCAATAACTCTGCCGGTTGAAACGAAATAAACCTCAAATCAATCCAGCGTTTTCCTCCACCATATTCGAGTCCTATGCTTGGAACAAAAACAAGTAAGGTGATAAACAGCGACGCAAGAAAAATAAAGAATGACCATCTCCTCCAAAATGTATAGCGTATTTTAGAAGCCACATAGGCGAAGACACAGCCTAATAATATCGCCCCGACTTGTGTCATTAGCACATGAGAAAAGCTCGCTCCACTCGTACGAGCAAGCAAGCCGAGTGACGCGGAAGTAAATATGACAAATCCGGCAACAATTATGATGCCGATGATTCCTAATAGTAATTTATCGACAGGTTTGCCACGAACCATAATAATTCAAAACTTAAAACTAAAAGCTTAAAACGACAAATCCCTTCGGACATCATTTTACTTTTTAGATTTAAGCTTTGAGTTTATTCTACCATTGCCACGATAAGACCGATAATTGCGCAGACCACACCGATAATCCAATAACGCATTGTGACTTTAGACGCTGGCCAGCCGATAGCTTCAAAATGATGGTGGAGAGGGGCAACCAAAAAAACCTTCTTGCCGTTCCGCAGACGTTTCGAAGCAAGCTGGATGATATCGGAAAGTGTCGTGGCAACCAACGGAAACGCTATTATCGGCAAAACAGAGATACCATTGCCCTCCCCCACTGAATCGGCCATAAACGCAACAATAGCAAGCGCAAGCGTAAGTGCCATACTCCCCGTCTCAGACATATAGAATCTGGCTGGTGGAATATTGAACCAGAGAAATGCCAGCAATCCACCGACAATTACGGCACAAAAGGCGGCAAGATTGATCTGTGATTGATAAAACGCGATTATCGCATAAGCGCTAAAAATGATTGAAAAAATACCACCGGCCAGACCATCGATTCCGTCAATAACGCCCCCTGAATATATAGCCACTGTCACCAAAACAAAAAAAGGTATAAACAACCACCCCATCTCAATCGCCCCGAGAAATGGCAAGGTGGCCGAGGTTACTTCGAGTTTAAAGAAAAACCACAACGCTGCCAACAATCCTACGACCGCCACAACATACAACCTTTTCCTCAATGACAACCCACCGGCTATCCATCCATCCGTTCCCCTTATCTCCATATAATCATCGATGAGCCCGACAAACGCACCCACGAGAAGCGCGACAAGAGGAAGCCATGTCTGATCCCGACTCACAAAATCAAGCTTACTCGTCAATTCGGACGGAAATAATTTTGCGACAAACCAAATCAAAACCATGGTCAATGTGGCGGATAGCCAAATAACAATTCCGCCCATTTTCGGCGTACCGATCTCTTTGTCCTTATGAAGTGAATTGAAAATTGGAGTACCGCGTCCATCAGTCGCAACAGTCTTCGCTTTTTTCTTCCACATCGAATTGCGATAAAGATACCCAGTCAATGCAGGAGTAATAGCAATTCCAAGAAAAAACGAAGCGGTCAATGGAAGAAATATTTTTACGATGTCTAAAACCATGAGATTAAAAACATATAATTCATAACTAATAACATATAACTGAATGACCTAAAAAGCAAAGGGGATTCATTGTTTTTTGTTATTCGGTCATTCAGTTATGGGTTGTTAGTTATTGGTTTGAAGATACTCAAGTGTCGCATAGACAAGCTTTTCCGCATCTTCAAAACGTCCTTGTTCGGTAGAACCCAGAACCGAAATTACAATCGGATAATTCGGACCGGCATCGAAAGAGATAACCAAGTTTCCGCCCGCCAAATCAGTGTAGCCTGTCTTTGAACCAAGAAAAGAAGGGATTTTGGACACAAAAATATTTGTATTTTTCACCTTGTGCCTTAATAAGTTTAAGGATTCAAATTCTCTTTGGTTATACCGAGTCATTTCAAAAAGGGTCGGGTATTTAGTCTGTGCATACGAAAAAAGTTTCGCAATATCGCGGGCGGAACCATATGCGCCCGAGACACTCGTGGAAATATCCAATCCGGTAGGATTTAGAAAATATGACTGATCAAGTCTAAGTTCCTTTGCCACTTTGTTCATATACCGGACAAACTCTGCCTGCTCAAGCTCAAAAGTCGAGTCTATCGGCTTTGGCAATGAGCCTAAAGCAAAAGCCGCTTGTCCCGCAGTGGAAGCAATGGCACTAGCGCCGTCGTTTGATGACTCAAGCAAGGTTAGGCCCAAAAGATCACTCAATTTCCAGCGTTCGTTACCGAAAAGCCCACTATCTCCCTCCGCCCGAAGCGACTCTGAATCGATTGTGACGGTAGCATCCGAAGACAGCAAAGAAAGCGCCGTTACTGCGGTCATTATTTTGGTCAACGACGCGAGGGGTAACTGCGCATCGGCATTTTTCACATAAAGTGCCTTATCGGCCTTTACGTCAAACACATATGCCGAACCGGCAATAATTGCCAGCCTATCATAGGCGTTCGATGTCACCACTTCGGCCGGTTCAATGTCTTTAGTTGGAAATCTCGCCATCCAGACAAGGAGGACAATACATAATACGGCGAGAACCCAAACCAAAAAAATTCTTTTTCCAAAAGGCGATAATATATTCGATATTCTAACTTTCATGACTGGGAGCATCTAATTCTTCTGATAGTGAGGGTGTCTGGTCATCTTGTTCCGGCAAATCGGCGACAGGTTGTTCCGCAACGGAAAATGTCGCAATTTCTTTTCGGACATTTCCATACTCCGGTAAATCCTCTATTTTTGAAATCCCGAGAAAAGAAAGTAACTCAAAAGTCGGTTTATACAGAAAGGAACGCTGATCCTTCGGGTTGTCCACTCTTTCGATAAGTCCGCGGACCAAAAGATTGCGCAAAATAAAATTGGAATTCACTCCGCGGACATAATCAATCTCACGGCGTGAAATTGGACCTTGGTAAAGAATAATGGAAAGGGTTTCGAGTCCGGCCTTCCCCAAATCTCGAGTCAGCTCCTCCTTCGACAAATTCTCAATCAAATGCGATACATCAGGCGAGGTACGGAGAGCTACTTCGTCATCCTTAAAGATAATGGAGACTCCCCTGCCCTTCAACTTATCTTCGAGATGAGAGATACTTGTTTTGATTTCCTCTTCAGTGGCTGAAAGGATTTTTGCAAGTCGAGATAACGGCAACGGCTCGGCTTTCCAGAACAGAACTGCTTCAATTTTCGCATCAAGATTCATACAAATACAAAAGTTAAGAACGAATTATAGCATACGGTCCAAAAAAGAGAAATTATATAGCTATATTCAGTATTTCGGTACTCCTATTTGGTCCGTCTCCATCACAATATCGTCAAAATGTTTATCTTGAGTAACAGAAATAATCCCCTGCTTCACAAGCTCAAGCATCGCCAAAAAGGAAACAATGACATGCACTTTGCTTTCCTTGTCCCCCTTAGAAAACTCCTTAAAACTCATCCGTAAACTGTTCGATACCCTCTTTGTCAGATGTGTAATCATCTCCTCAAGACTCATCACCTTGGCAACAATTGCCTTAGGTAAAAACTCCTTCTTTGGAAGATTTTGCAAAACATC
>CAYHDB010000007.1:2463-32995 GCA_964355335.1 uncultured Candidatus Saccharibacteria bacterium | reverse complement strand
CCAACAAAGTTTACCGAGCGATCAATCATATGCATTGATCCCCCTTTACCGTGCGCCGAACCGTTAGCTCGTCCTAAAAGTTCACAAACCATTTTTCGAAAATTACCCCCCTTTGCAAGATAATGTCCATGTGAACGATGATTTCCCATTACTTTGTCTTCCAATCGCAAAGCATCGCAAACACCAACCGCCACTGCTTCTTGACCAATATAAAAATGTACCATGCTAAATATTTTTTTCTCCAAATACAATTTCACCAACTCCTGTTGAGCTGTTCGAAGAAAAAGCATTCTCTTGTAGCCTTCAAGCAATTTATGCATAAATTACATTTCTATCAATATTCTGCTGGCTTGACCCCTTCTCACCAAATCTATCGCCTCATTGATCTGATCGAGTTTCACCCGATGTGTAATGATGTTATCAATATTCAAAATACCGGCTTTATGCAATCTTACATACCTTGGAATATCCTTACTGGGCGAAAATTTACCACCTTGAGTCGCCTTAATCATCTTACCCTCTCCGCCAAACATATGGTTGGCATTTTTAAGTTCTACACTCTCCCCGGGCTTAGGTTGACCCACCATAATATAGCGTCCACTTCCGGACAAAAGCGGAATCGTATCCTCGAGAGCTTGCTTGCTACCCGATGTTTCGATGACAACATCGACATCCTTTATACCGAATTTTTCATAAAGCTCATCGGAAATTTTGTGCGTCTTCGAATTGATAAAAAAGTGTGCACCGAGCGATTCAGCGACCTCTTTTTTACTGTCATGAATATCGACAGAAACGATTGGATACGCACCGGCAAGTTTTGCCGCTTTTACCAGATTCAAGCCCAATCCTCCTGCTCCGACAATCAAAACACTTTCTCCGAATTTCACATTTGCCTCATCATTGATAGTACCAAGGGCTGTCGATAATCCGCAACCCAAAAGAGCGCACAACTCGTTTGGTGTATCTGCGGGCACAGGTGTCAGTCTATTTTCTGAGCAAATGGAATATTCGCTAAATGTCGTTACCTTTCCGCTAGGCATTGGTTTTCCCTTATAAACATATCTTGGAAAATCCGACTCGATACCATCCCCTTTTCTCCAATGCATTACCACCTTATCTCCATGTTTAACTCTTGTGACACCGATACCCACATTTTCGACGACACCACAACCCTCGTGCCCCAAAAGATGTGGCATAAATTTTGCGTTACCTTTATTTCCTGCAATTTCCTGCAATTGAGAGCCACAAATACCGGAGACAAGAACTTTGACCAAAACCTGCCCAAAAGCAAGGTCGGTCAAACCAACTTCTCCCACGGTCAACGGACCATCAACTTTTTCCAAAATAACGGCTTTCATAGGGGCCATATTAGCACAAACTATTTATAAAAACATCCTCGAAAATTTAATATTTCCCTGTATAATACAATCCATGTCTTCAATACTAATCCATCACCACCCAGGCCTGGGAGACCATATGATGTGCCACGGAATTGTCCGAGAATATGCCAAAAGATACGACCGTGTCGGACTGTTTTCACTTCCCCACAACCATACCTCTGTTGCGTTTATGTACCGCGACCTCAGCAATCTCACCGTCATCAGCGCAAATGAAACGAAAACCACGGAGCTTATAAAGAATAATTCATCTAGCGGAGGACTGGGATATGACGAGGTTAAAATTATCGGTTTTGAATATTTGGACCGAACATCAAATGAACAGCTGGAAAAACAGTTCTATAAAATCGCCGATGTCGCTCTTACAAAAAAATGGGATAGCTTTTTTGTTGAGAGGGATTTTGAAAAAGAACTTGCTCTATTTGAACGTGTGGCACCAAAAAACAATTATGTATTCCTGCATGAGGATGCACCGAGAAATTACAGGATTGAAAGACAACTAATCGACAAAAAGTACAAAATATTCGAACCCGCTCCAAATTTTACAGAAAATGTTTTTGATTACTGTACAATCATAGAGCGCGCCGACGAAATTCACGTTATTGATTCCTCGTTCATGTTTTTGATAGACTGCCTTGATTATACAAATCCAAAGCAAAAACTTTTTGTCCATCGGTACGCCAGAGAAAACGAATCCTGGAAGCTTCCGATTCTCAAAAAAAATTGGGTTATTTTAACTCTAAAAAACAAGACTGGTCAAAACTTTTTTTCTGAGATGCTGGATTCATGTGAAATAATACTATTGACACACCCTTGTTCCAAAAGATTAATGCGCAAGATATACAGGACATTCGGTCTACGTACTCGTTCGCAAAAACGAGGTGCAAGTTTATAATCTAAAATACATATATTATGAGGCCTAAGAAAGATAGTAATACGGCTATAAAGGAAAAGATCATATTTGCTAACGGTATTTTCGACATTGTTCACAAAGGTCATATCGACCTGCTTAGATTTTCCAAATCACTTGGAGGAAAACTCATCATAGGATTAAACTCCGACAAATCGACTAGAGCGCTGAAAGGACCCGAACGGCCAATTAATTCTGAAATGGACAGAAAAGCGTTTCTGGAAAACCTGGGTCTTGTCGATGAGGTCATCATTTTTGATGAACTTACAACCGAGGAAATCATTGAAAAAATACAACCGGATATAGTAGTAAAAGGCAACGAATGGCCGATGGACGTGCTACGAAGGAAAGATAACATTCCTGATCATATTGAAATAGTTCTCGCCCCACTCACAATTAATCCGAAAAATTCAAAAAAATATTCCACAACAGACATAGTCAATAGAATAAAGGGCGCCAAGCACTGATTTATCAATTTTCTCATCTCAATTACAGGAGGCCGCGATTCGTTGCACGCGAGCTTTATTTTTGTTACGATGCCCGAAGAAAAATCGAACGGAAAGGTAAAAGATGAACATTAATACTCAGGTCTTACCTAGTGGTGTAATTGTCGCCTCATCAAATACAAAAGCATCGATTTGTTTCGACCGTCCATGGCAACTCCGTCTAACCGAAAGAAAGCCTGCTGTGTGCCAATTTGAGGCAATAAAACTGGGTGATGCGGCACAACGATTCCCTCATATTTGCCAGGATTGGCTTGCGATTGACAACATCCGCAAAAACAGCGCGGGCACGAACAAACTCATAATGCCGGATAGTTGTTGGACGGAATCTGACATTCAACGGTTAGGTGGACAAAACGAGATCGAAAAAGCATTCTCCATTGCCGCATGTCTTGCCCCAAATCTTAACGTCGAAGGGCTTTTCTTGTTAGCGCAGGTGGGATACGACGGCGGAGCAAGCGTGCCTTGGCACCTTCACTGGCAACTCCAAACGCTTGAGGAAGACATGCGGGTTCCATGTGATTCTGGTTTTATTGAGAATGTCAGAAAGCAAGAACTTAGGATAAAGGAGATTGGAAACTGGCAGGCAACACTTGGAGGTAAACTGGCCGGAGAATGCTTGTTTCTAAACAATAAACCGACGGAACTTTCAGATACAGCCTCCCTAAAAGAAGTTAGCAGACTGATTGAAGGGGTCGTAAATCTCTATAACTCAAGGTTCGTAAGCACCCAAGGACTTCCCCCAGGATTCCGCGTTGGATTCGTAATAGACGCGGATAATACTATCCGATACGGCGCTTACAAGCCGGTCTTGTATCACCAATGGGGAATGCGTGATGCCATGAGCGATTATGGACTTCGGGTGAAATTGCCCTGGCCACACGAACTGACTCAAGATTATCTCCTTGCTTGATTGGCGCCTTATTCTGAAATAATCCTCTACCTCGCGATGGCGGGGTATTTTTTATAAAATGAATGACACTAACTGTCCGGATAAAATATCCGGACATAATTTTTGTTTATATGTTACAGAAGCTTCAGTAGATATATTGTTACGCAATGCTTCATCCTCTTTGAGCCTCAAAATAGACACTGCAATAGCTTTTGAATCCGAAGATGGAACGAACAAGCAATTCTGACCATCTGTCAGCAATTCTCTGTTACTTGCAGAATCTCGAGTTATAAGTGGCATACCCAAAGCGAGTGCTTCCATATTTTTATTCTGAATCGTCCGATCCAAACGCGGATGGCCACTAAACTGGCCGAGCATAACATGGGCGGACAACATCGTGTTTCTAAGTTCATCCGGCTGAAGAAACACCGTAGTTAGGTTCACATTGGTCAATCCATAATCGGAAATCATTTTCTTAATCTTACCGGCAATCGGCTCACCCCAGCCGATAATTCGAAATTGAACATCTTCATCCTTAAGCAATCGTGCGGTCTCGATAACATATTCAACTCCGGTTGCGGGGAGAAACATTCCGCGGAAAACCACAGTAAACTTTTCCGATTTCTTAACCGAAGCATCGGGGTGAAAAACAATTTCATCTACACCCGTAAAAACGACGTGCAATTTTGAAGGACTCACAAAAAACTTTTTGGAAATAAAAAGTTTTTGCTGTTCACTTTCCAACAAAACTACGTCAGACAAATGAAATGCCAGAAAATCACAAAACCAAATCGTCCAGGCTTTTGGAGAAAAACGCGAGTACATTCCCCTATCGATGACGCTTCGGTCATACCAGGAATCAAGCGCGTTGAAAACAATTTTCTTATTTGTCATTAACCAAGCTAGAGGCACAACCATGGTGCTCAAATAACCGACCCAAAGAATATCGTACTGATTTTTTATCATCCGATGCTTTTTGGCCAAATGGAAAAATTTCAAAAATCCGGGCGTTCCATCTACACATTCCACAATCTCCGCACCACGCTTTTTAAGCCCATCCAGATAAACTTTATCTCTGGGAGCCGTCGGTCGATAAATGCCTAAATACAAAATTTTTTTCACTTCAATCTTCATTTATCGATAGATAAGCTTTTCAATCTATAAACCACATAACCATGGTCATCATATAACTCACTGTATACGTCTTTAATCACTTTCTCTTCATCAGATGAAAATTTTTGATTTTTACTGAAAACAATAAGATCCACCGGGGGTTTAACGAAAAGTGGCTTTGGGTCGCTAAAAGCCGAACTTATGCCAGAAATAGGTATAACATTTGTACCCACCACCTGATATCGGTCTTTTTGTTCCAAAAGGACAAAAAGGGTAAGTGAATTGTAAACCGCGATTGAATCATCGGGAAAATTCAAATTCAGAAATTCGGCCGTTTTGAGCTCAGAATCAGAGTAAAAAAGTTTCGCCCCGGTCACAAAATGACCAATTTGCAGAAACAGAAGTAATGATAAAAAAATAACATAAATTTTCTTCCGACCGACAAGGTAAACCTTAAAACGCTCGGCATATCGTCCGGTAATTGTAATAACGGCATGTGGCAATATGAAAAGTATCAACAATTCGGAAATTAAAATATATCTGAGCCAACCAGGACTTCGCAAATAAATGCCGAAAGCCAATAAGCTATAGACTAGAGTAAAGGTATAAATAACTCCGACTTTATCATTCTTCAAAATAAACCGCGCTCCCAAAATCAAAAGGAAAAGCAAACAAAAATAAATTAATGTAACTGAATGAAAAAATCCCGCAAGGTTGTTCGTAATGTTCCCTATAATCACAGAACCGTAGGGATTAGCGTAAAAAGTAACGATACTCGACCAAACATCTCCACTAAAAGGATGCGGGAGCAAAATCCATATCCAAAGCAAACCCGCTGGAATCATTCCAAGACCAACGGAAATTGTTTTCTTGAAAAAACCTCCGCGTTCAAACAAAAACGTCAGAACAATTGCCGGAATGATTGGCAAAAAAACCGAAGGCTTGGCGACAACTGCAAGGCCCCAAACAAGACCGGTCAAAAAATATGAGCCTCTTTGTAAATATAGAAGGCCGACAAGCAAAAAAACAAAGCCGGGAATTTCACCGACAACCGTTAAACCATTTGCATAAAAAGAAGCGAACGAGGCTACGAGCAAAAAAGAAAAAATAGCGTTGAAATTCCCGAAAAATTTATTAGCCGAGTAAAATACCATAAACAGAGCTACTATAACCCAAACCAACATGTATACGCGAGCCTGCGCAAAACCATAACCAAACACCTTAAAAACCAAGGCCAGTGGGACTGTTATCGGGTAGCCGGTAGACTGGATCAGATATGGAACACCTGTAAACTGGCCCGGTGCGATTTCAATATCAGGTGTTCCGGAACGCAATAAGTTATGAGACTGTTCAATGCTACTTGCTTCATCAACCCAAATTCTCGGTTTGGTCAACAAACTTCCGGACGAAATATATAGTACAATTACAATTATCAAAATTATAACTGCTCCAAAATCGTCAAATAAAAACTTTTTTATGCGATTTGACAAACCATCTTTAAGAGGCTCCGATTCATTCATTTACAAAAAATATCAGAAAAATGACTTAAAATCAATTTATGGACAACTTAAAAACAGAAGAAAAAAATCTTGAGCACTTGTTTATTGAGGCCAATAAAATGCCGGCACTCTATCGGCCGTCAAAATTTTGGTCCGATGAGAACGAGAGCCATCGAACAAAACTCATAGAAGCGGACCTGTCCAATTTCAAACGCTCAATAAATGTCAGGTATTTCAATTGGCGAACTTTGGGAATAATACGACATCAGATGCAACCGATAATTAAGGGGGTGTTTTCGGGAAACTTTGCACCGTTTTTTGCAAGCAAATTTATAAATCCACATCTACCTTTGGTAAAAAATATTACCAATTTCAATCCTTGGGCAGCGTTCGTCTATAAGACCTACATTGCCTATTTATATGAATTTGTAAAAAAGATAGACCGTCTGAATCTTCTGGAAAAAATTTCCGAACCATCTTTCGGAAATCCGTTTTTGGTTTCATACAAGAATGTTTTGATTTCCCAAGATTTGTGCAATTCCATACATGAATTTTACAGCATTACCAACCACGCCGATTTAGCCAGGGTGGATGTAAACATTGCGGAACTTGGCGCTGGCTATGGCAGAACTGCCTTTGTATTTTTGAAAGCTTTACCAAAAGCCTCATATTGCATCATAGACATACCGCCCGCTTTGTATGTATCACAGGAATATTTATCAAAAGTCTTTCCTAATGATAAAATTTTCAAGTACCAGCCTTGGAATAACTTTGAATCAATAAAAAGCGAATTCAACAGCGCGCGCATTAAATTTCTGTTGCCCAGTCAAATTGAATTGTTACCATCAAATACTTTTAACCTTTTTATCAACGTCAGTTCCTTACATGAAATGTCTAGGGAACAGATTATCAATTATATTAATCAGATCGACAGAGTTTGTTCCGGCTATTTCTACACCAAGCAATGGCGAAGATCCCGAGTCAAAGATAACGGCCATATCCGCATGAATGAGTATCCCAAACCAGCAAATTGGAAAGAAATTTATAAACGCGCTCGGCATCCCATACAAAGAATGTTTTTTGACGCACTATATAAAATTCTTTAAAAGAAATAAACCCAAAAAACCGTGTCAGAAAATAAACCGCAAAAGTTAAAAATTATCGCCATTTTTATTGCCTACAAGGCGATTAATACCCTTGAAGATTTCTACGGGTCTTTCCCTAAAAATTTGGTTGATGAGATAATTTTAGTTGATGACGCGTCAAACGACGGAACATATGAACTGGCTGTAAAATTGGGCATTACCTCATATGAAAATCCGGTAAACCTCGGCTACGGTGGCAATATGAAGCACGCCATAGAACTGGCGCTCTCCCGCGGAGCGGATATTATCGTGGATATCCACCCTGATGGAGAATACAAACCCTCGGCAATTCCCAATGCCATAGAAGAAGTGAAGAATGGCGCTCTACTTGTCCTGGGCAACCGATTTACTCACGCAACAGCTCCGCTTAAAACCGGTATGTATGTGTGGAAACTCCTACCGATATTATTCTTAAACTGGATAGACAAACTTGTCCTAGGTGTAAACATCGGAGACTTCCACCAAGGTTTTCGAATCTACACCAGAGATCTTTTGGAAAACATAAATTACGGAACGAATTCCAATAATTATCTTTTCAGTTTCGAACTCATCGCTCAAGCGGCCTTTAAAAAAATGAAAGTTTCTCAGGTACCGGTGGAAACGATTTATACGGGAAAAAAACGCGGAGCAAGTCTAAAAAACAGCATCAAGTATTCTCTCGGCACATTCAATGTTCTCGCACTTTTTCTTTTGGCTAAAATTGGCATAAAAACTAAAATATTTCATTGAATAACGTCCTCGGTCACTACCGATAGACCTAGCCTAATCTAACTTGATTTTTAGATGTGAAAGTGAAATGATACACCAGTATTAAGCGATTCTCTCTTATGCCCACATTCAACGAAAAAACAATACTTGTCTGCGGAGGAGCCGGGTTTATAGGCTCAAACTTTATTCATTATATTCTCAAAAATTACTCGAAGTGTAAGCTGGTTAATATTGATAAACTTACCTACTCAGGAAACCTTGATAACCTGAAAGATATTTCTAAGGATAAACGTTACAGTTTTATCAAAGGAGATATCGCGGACAAAAAAACAATCGAAAAGGTTTTCAAAAAATACAAGCCTGACTACGTCATCAACTTTGCAGCCGAAACACATGTAGACCGGAGTATTCACGTTGGTGCCCTGCAATTTATAAAAACTAACGTTCAGGGAGTTTTCAATATTCTTGAGACAGTCAAACAAAATAAAAACGTTATAAAATACCTGCAGGTTTCCACCGATGAAGTATTTGGTTCTCTTAGCCTAGAGTCCAAAGAAAAATTTAAAGAGGATACTGCCTTTGACCCCAACGTCCCGTATGCCGCGACAAAGGCCGGGGGTGACCTTCTTTGCAACGCCTATCACACCACATGGAAAGTACCTGTTGTGGTCACCCACTGTTCAAACAATTACGGCCCCTTTCAATACCCGGAGAAACTCATCCCGTTTTTTACCGTTCGAATGCTTGAAGGAAAAAAACTTCCATTGTATGGGGACGGCAAGAATGTCCGTGATTGGATTTATGTTATCGATCACTGCAGAGCATTGGAATTGTGTTTGCTAAACGGTGTAGCAGGTGAAGTTTATAACATTGGCGCCGATAATGAGTTATCTAATGTAGAAATTGCGACAATGATTGGGAAACAGTTTGGAAAAGGTAAAGAATCTTTCGAATTTGTACCGGATAGACCGGGACATGACCGTCGCTACGCAATCGACTCTTCAAAAATTGAAAAAGAACTCGGATGGAAACCAACATACACCTTTGAAACAGCCTTCAGAGAAACAGTCGATTGGTACAAAAATAACCTTCCGTGGATAAAGAAAATCCAGAAAAAAACCGGAGTATTCAATCCCCATATTGATTTGTGGAAAGCTCACCAATTAAAAACTAATAAGAAAAAAATATGAAAGGAGTAATACTGGCCGGAGGTATGGGGACTCGCCTTCACCCTTTGACCAAAATCACCAATAAGCACTTGCTACCGGTTTATGACAAACCGATGATTCTTTATGGCATCGAGACACTGAAAAAATCGGGGATTTCTGAGATTATGATAGTTGTTGGAAAAGAACACGCTGGACACTTTATGAACTTCCTTGGTTCAGGTAAGGAGTTTGGAGTTAAACTATCTTACGCCCTGCAAGACAAAAACAACGGAGGTATTTCCGACGCACTTCTCTATGCTGAGGATTTTGCCGACCGAAATAGCATTGCCGTCATCCTAGGTGACAATATTTTTGAAGATGATTTTTCCACGGAAGTGAAAAGTTTTCAAACCGGCGCTATGGTATTTTTCAAAAAGGTACCCGACCCGGAACGTTTTGGTGTGGGAGCCTTCGACAAAAGCGGAAAAAAACTTCTAGCCATCGAGGAGAAACCTAAAAAGCCCAAGTCCGACTTTGCTCAGACAGGCTTTTATCTTTACGACTTTAATATTTTTTCATATATAAGAAAGATAAAACCTTCAGCACGAGGAGAGCTTGAAATTACCGACGCGAACAATATGTATTTGACTAGAGGCGAACTGGGATTCTCTTTTGTTTCCGGATATTGGCATGATGTCGGCACCATTGATTCTCTCCTTGAAACTAGTGTGCTTTTATCTAAAATTGGAAAAAAATAAAATGTCCCGAGCCTTTCCGAAAACATTGATTACCGGAGCCGACGGCATGGTTGGCTCATATTTGGATTTTGGTATTAAAACCGACAGAGAAACTTTGGATGTAACCAATCTTACGTCTGTTCTCGAAATGGTGAATAAAATTAAACCAAAAGTCATACTTCACTTGGCGGCACTGACGGACCTGGATACCGGTGAAAAAAATCCTTCTCTTGCCTACTTCATTAACACAGTAGGCACATATAATGTCGCGCTTGCTGCACGAAAAATTGGTGCAAAACTTGTCTACATTTCCTCGACAGGCGTATTTGACGGAAAGAAAAAAGGAGCATACAAAGAAAATGACATTCCCAACCCGATGAATCACTACGGTCACTCCAAATATGCCGGGGAACTTATTATACAAAGCATGCTTAGCAATTACATAATCGCCCGCGCCTGCTGGATGTTTGGTGGTGGTCCAACGCGTGACAAAAAATTTATCGCAAAAATCATACAGCAACTGAAAAAACCTGACGTAACAGAAATAAAAGCATTAAACGACGTCAAAGGCTCACCGACATTTGGCAAAGACCTTGTAGAGGCCCTCAAAAAACTCATTACGAAGAATGCGAAAGGTATTTTTCACCTTACCAACAAAGGTGTATGCAGTCGCTATGACGTCGCAAAGATTATCGTCGGAACACTCAAACCTTCGGTCAAAGTCGTCGGGGTCAATGGAGATTATTTCAACCTTCCGGCCAAACGCGTCACCAACGAGTCGTCGGTATCACGAGTAAACCTTATGCGACCGTGGCAGGAGGCTCTTCAGGAGTATCTCATTGTAGAGTGGCCTCAATTATAAAATGGGTAGTATGAAAAACACGACTTTTTCTACAAAAACTACCTCGCAAAAAATGCGGGTCAGGAAAACATGCAGGATTTGTCTCGGCACTAACCTCGAAAAAATCCTAGACCTTGGAGCTATGCCTCCGGCCAACGCTTTTTTAAAACGTGATGAATTAAAAGCAAAACAGGATTCTTTTCCTCTTGAACTTTACTTTTGTAAGGACTGCACATTGGTCCAACTTAGACATGTTGTCAATCCGAAAATTCTTTTTGGAAATTATCATTACCAAACAAGTGCAAGCTCGCCTTTAGTCGCCCACTTTGTGGAAATGGCCCGAAATATCGCTTTAGATCACATAAATGGTCACAATGATTTAGTGGTGGAAATCGGCAGTAACGACGGTATACTTTTGGAAAAAATGAAATCAGCATGTGCAATTCTTGGCATAGACCCTTCAAAGAAAATGGCTCGCCTTGCAAAAAAACGTGGTGTCTCCACACTCACCGCATTTTTTAATAAAGAAACTGCAGTGAAAGTTTTACAAAAATACGGTGAGGCGCGGGTCATCGTGGCAAACAATGTATTTGCACATATAGACGACCTTCATAGTGTTATGGAGGGAATCAACACACTACTCTCACAGAATGGTGTTTTCATTTTTGAGACCCATTGGGTGGGCAACCTTATCGACAAAGGAGGCTACGACCAAATCTACCACGAACACCTTTGTTATTTTTCATTACACGCTCTAAGCAATCTCGCTAAGCAATTTAATTTGAAAATACTTGACGTATCGTTGGTAAAAATCCACGGGGAATCCTTACGTGTCACACTCGGCAAAAGCGGTACCATAAAAAAATCAGTGACAAACTTTATTAAAAAAGAAAAAAAACTTGGACTCAACCTTGCTAGTACATTCGAACTATTCGCGAATAAAGTATTGCGAAACAAAAAAGAGCTCGTAAAACTTCTAAGCAAACTTACTTCTCAAAAAAAAATGATAATCGGGTATGGCGCACCCGCAAAAGGCAATACACTTCTTAATTACTGCGGTATCACAAATGACACACTTGCCTTTATTACCGACACCACACCTCTTAAACAAAATTTGTTTGCGCCAGGAAGCAACATCGAGATTGTCTCACCAAAAAAAATTATTGATGCAAGGCCTGACTACATACTCCTCTTGTCATGGAACTATGCATCCGAAATTCTCAAAAAAGAGGCCTCACTTAGAAAGTACGGGGTTCGGTTCATCATTCCTGTACCAGAAGTAAAAGTAGTCTAGGATTTCTCAGCTTTCCAAATCAGCTTCCAAAATCTCTTGCAGATGTTTATATGATACATATGCCTTTCCCACTCGAGTCTCCAAGGCATATGTTTACCCTTGCAAAAAAATAAATTTCTAAAATATCTGAAAGCATAAAGTGAAGAAATTTTCAGGTTTTCAAAACAAACACCAAGCCATCCCCACAAGGAAATCCTCCCGCGACGGACAGCTTCAAGTTCGATATAGTGACGCCATTTTTCCCGATGGAATGCTGGATCAGGATCAAAGGGTACCAGCATAGATTGTCTAAGCTTCAACACCGGCATATTCGGCTTTACCTCAATTTTTTCATGAATGGTTTTAATAAAACCGCCCACAGCATCTCGGTGAAAGAAACGCATCTGTCTTGCCGGATAAGTCGATGCGCAATCAATAATTTTTCTATCAATCGTATATTTTCTATAAACCCAAAAAGCTGATGGCGAATGACTAGCTGAAATTAATTTAGCAATTTCCATTTCCAATTCTGGAGTCATAAGCTCATCGGAATCTAAAGCAAAAAACCACTTGTAACTTGCGACAGCGATCATTTGGTTACGCACACCTGAAAAATCAATGATACGATTTCCCTCCCCTTTAAACTCGGGAGCTTGTACAATCACCTTTGCGCCATACGCTCGAGCGAGCGAGAGAGTTTCATCATTAGACCCCCCGTCGCAAATAATTATTTCGGCAAATTTCCTAACCGACTCAAGTGTAGCCTTGAGAGTCCTTCCTGAATTGAAGGTTAATATGCCAACAGTACATTTAATTTTTTCCTCAATCATGTTGCTTCTTAGACTCGATTATCGAAATGATTTTTTTCACAAAAGTTTTCAGGCTGTGATCATGCACTACTATCTCTCGAAGCTGTTCTCCAAGCGTCCTACGTTCCTGTTCCGACAGTCCTAAAACCCATAAAATCCTACCTCCTAAGGCCTGTGCATCCCCTTTAGAATACATCAAATCCCCTCTAAAACGGCCTAAAACGTCATTAAAAGCCTCATTACAGGTCAAAACCGGCAAACCCACAGCCATAGCCTCCGGAACCGCCTTATCGAGGCTTCCAGTGTGTCCCATATTAACGAACAAATCATACTGAGCCAGAACCTCCGGAAGCTCGGAATTGGCAATGGGCCCTTTAAAAGTAATCACTTTAGACAAACCCTTTCTCTCGACTTTTTCCTTCAGCTGTTTTAAATATTCTTTGTCTGAGATAACGGAAGTCGGACCAACAATATCCACCTTAATCGGAACAGAAGACTCCTTACATATCTTTTCAATCGCATCAATCAAGACATCATAGTCCTTTGAAGGTGTAATTCTTCCAACAGTTACAATTTTAAATTTCTCTTCCTCAATCTTTAATCTTGAATCTAAAATCTTAAATCTGTCTGTATCTATTCCTTGTCCTATGATTCTTACCTTTTTTGACTGCAGACGAAACCCGCTCTTGGTGGAAGTGAACACAATATCGATAAAATAAAGAGCTAAACGCAAATGCCACGGAGTGCTCTTATGCGCATACCAGAGCGTCACCGTCTTGCCCCACAATTTCCAAAGCAATCCTCCGAGAACCGCATACTCCGGATTCATATGCACGAACACCGCATCATATTCGCTTCGAAAGCCTACGATATATCGTAAGAAACGCCACGAGTATTTCAATCGCTTGAAAATTGCTACATTAAAAATTGATTGAAAATTGAAAATTGAAAATTGAAAATTACTTTCCTCTTTACCAAGCGACAGCACTCGAACATTTAAGGGTAAGTTCGTAGTACCTTTTTCAAGACAAATAACCGACACCTTTTCGGCTTGTCGGGCAAACTCCGCAATCCAGCCATGCATAAATCCAAGCACAGCATCCTGCTCGTCAGACTTTTGAGTAATTATCAGTAAACGCATAAAACGTATAACTAAGGAAACAGATTAAATCTTACAATACTCCATATGGCGGAAAAACCATCCTTCCATCCGATTTTTTTGCCCTCTGCGTATGTTCTGCCGGAATACGAAATACCCACCTCATAAACACGATATTTTTTTATGCGGGCGGTAATCTCGGGCTCAATACCAAAACGATTTGAGACCAACCTACCTTTAATATCATCCACGACTTTCCGGGTAAACATTTTATAACCAGTCTCCATATCAGTAAGATTTAAATTCGTGAACATGTTGGACAAAAACGTTAACAATTGGTTTCCAATATAGTGCCAAAAAAACATTACACGATGCGGAGCAGCGGTAACCAAACGCGAACCATACACGACATCGGCCTTACCATCTAAAATCGGCGCCAAAAGCAATGAATAATCTTTTGGGTCGTATTCCAAATCGGCATCCTGTGTAACCAAGATATCACCCATCGCGCTGTCAAAACCGCTTCTCAAAGCTGACCCCTTGCCACGATTTTCTTTATGATAAATTTTGATAAAAGCCCCCGGAAGTGAATCCAAAATGTCCTTAGTACCGTCAGTCGAACCATCATCCACTACAATTATTTCACGCGAGAACCCTTCTGGAAGCACGACAGAAGAAACCCTCCTAAGGATTTCTCCGATGGTTTTTTTCTCATTGAATGTCGGAATTATAATTGAAAGCTTCATTGAGGTATATAAACTTTAAATTTTCTTCTAATTATTTTAGCGAAAATGACCAAACCCGACGTGGCCAGCAAATATAAGAACGGCTCGGCCGGTAAACGAAATCTTGAATACGCCATCGGACCTGTAAGTAAGGCATAATATAAAACTAACGCGACACACACAAATACAAATTTCCTATTTTCGCCCCTGGCCACCACAAGCGAAATAACAGAAAGAATCGAAACAATTGCCCAATAAATTTGCTCCAGTGTAACAAAGGGTTGCACACGAAGCTCCGACAAAAAATCGTTCACTCTACCCTGAGAAAGTAAGCTGGTAAGATTACCGTTATTGGTGGGGTATGCCTCATAACCTACAGCGTTATTGTAATAGGTAAACATATTTTTTAATCCACTGGAAAGAAAAAATGGAACGGTTTTAATAAGGTGGAACTTTGCATAACCAAAAATATCACTCTTGATATAACCAAGTGCAATCCGCTCTTCAATTGGTGCGTACTTCAAGGAAGCAATGTCCCCTGGAAGTAGTGGTCCGGTTTCGCGAATTAAATCATTCATTAAAATATTCCTTCCTTCATCGGCAGAAATCCCTCGCTTGTATGACAAAAACTCTGGAACATAATATTGAAACAAATTTAGTGACTTTTCACCGGCAATCCCGAAAACTCCGGAAACTTTTTCATTACGAAACATCCACGGAACAACTACCGCACAATACGCAACCAAAATAATCAAAATATTAACTATTAATTTCTTCAGAGGCATCTCCCCTTTTCTTACGAAAAAATACATAGGAATAATCACCAAAGGCAGGAACATGGAAATAACTCTGGTAAGCATAGCGAGCCCCAACATCAGACCCCCCAAAAAAACAGACCTTCTATCACCAGCGTCTGTCGCAAAAATAAAATATACGGATACCGCGATAAAAAGCGTATATGTAATATCCGTCATAATAAGCATGCTGTGCAGAATCGTCGTAGGATCAATTACATACAAAAGTGATGCGATAATTCCCGATGTTGCAGAAAAAAACTTATCGCCAATCTTAAATATCAAATAAGCCGTGACTCCTACAAAAATCACCTGAATAATGGGGAAAAATGTGTATGAACCAGCCAAGACTTTAAACAAAAAAATCAGCACCGGGTAAATCGGCATAATAAATGTCGCAGGCACGAAAGGCGCTTCCAGACTTCCGGAGAAAATACCCTGATTTAATAAATTGTCCGCAAGAATAATATAATACGGTCCATCACCGTATACAGGAAAGACATTTGGAAATCGCGCCAAAAAAAACATAATCGGCACATACAGAACTAAAACAATAGCTCCGATACAGACTCCCATATGCACCTTTCGCTGTAATAATGACAGGATCATCAGTCTTGTTTAAAGAGGTAAATATGCTATATTCCTTGAATACTATTCATTATACTCTAACTTCATGGGTTCCAGAAAAATCTTGGTTACGGGAGGTGCGGGCTTTATTGGCTCACATCTTATAAGAAAACTACTGTTACAAAAAGATACGGTATATGTCCTTGATGACCTATCGACCGGTAGTTTGGAAAATATCGCTCAATTCAAAAAAGATAAAAACTTTTTTTTCAAAAAGGGCTCGGTGTTAAATGAACGTGACCTCAAGCCATTGATAGATAAAGTTGATCAGATTTATCATCTTGCAGCCGCAGTGGGAGTAAAATATGTCGTAGACAAACCGCTTTACTCTATGATAAACAACATCGAGGGTACACATTTGGTTTTGAAATTGGCGGAAAAGAGAAAGATTCCCGTCCTTATCACTTCCACCTCGGAAGTATATGGCAAACTCGACAATACTCCATTTTCAGAAACGGATGATCGTGTGTACGGTTCGGCTTACAACGAACGCTGGGGTTATGCGCTCTCAAAAGCAGTGGACGAATTCGTGGCACTTGCCTATTTTAGAGAAAAAGGATTGCCTGTCGTGATTGTCCGACTCTTCAACACCGTCGGTCCGGGACAGACTGGAAAATATGGTATGGTGATTCCACGACTTATCGACCAAGCCAAAAAGAATGAGCCTATGACGGTGTATGGTAGCGGTAAACAGATTAGATGCTTTGGCCATGTAGATGACGTGACGAATGCCTTGTTGAAACTCCCTAAATCCAATAGGGCTAATGGAGAAATTGTAAACCTCGGTTCGAATATACCAATTTCAATAAATGAACTTGCTGTTGTTATAAAAAAACTTACATCATCAAAGTCCAAAATAGTTCACATACCGTATGAAAAGGTATATTCCAAAACCTTTGAGGATATGCAAAAGCGAATCCCGGATTTGAGCAAAGCTCACTCCTTGATTGGTTACAAACCCACCTATTCTCTTGAAGAAATCTTGAAGTCAATTTTAAACTATTAATATGATTCTATCGGTCATCATTCCGGTTTACAACGAAGAAGCGCATCTCGAAGCGCTTCTTGCCGAAGTGTTCGCTACACACATTAAAAAGGAAATCATCATAATAAATGATGGGTCAAGCGATAGGACCAAGGAAGTGTTGGATGCGATAGAGCGTGATTTTAACAAAAGTCAAAACCCAACTGTTTCCGCGCTTAAAATTATTCACAAAAAAATGAATGCCGGGAAAGGTGCCGCCATCATCACGGGTATTCCATCGGCAACTGGAGACATTGTAATTATTCAGGATGCGGACCTAGAACTTAACCCTAAGGAATACGATAAACTTCTGGAGCCATTCGAAAAAATGGATGCGGATATCGTTTTCGGTTCCAGATTTCAAATGGCTGGTGTTCGCAGAGTTTTTCAAACACCAAAATACCTTGCGAATAGACTTCTTACAATACTTTCGAATATGGCAAGCGGTATTTACCTTACAGACATGGAAACTTGCTATAAAGTTTTTAAACGAGAAATTATTCAATCCTTCGACCTCGATTCAAAGCGTTTCGGAATCGAACCTGAGTTGACTGCCAAATCAGCCAAAGGAAACTACAAAATCTACGAGGTGCCTATCACATACAACCCTCGCTCACGAAATGAAGGCAAAAAAATTGGCTGGCGTGACGGAATCTCGGCTATTGTGGCCATCATCCGCTACAACTTTTTTTAGCATCTTTGATGCTAGCGGAAAATAAACTTCCGATAGACAAAAAAACTTTCACAAGCTATGACTACACCGGAAATGATCTGGGCTAGGACATAATGAACGTGGACAAACTCCACCAACATATACACAAATGCCGTGTTTAAACAGAGATTCACAAGCGCTACAAACAAATAGAGTATAGCCTGACCGTGGAGCCCATCAGTCGAATGGTCCTCAAATGTCCAAAACTTTTGAAAACCGAAACTTACAACAAACGCAACCAGGAAAGAAAGTGTAGCGGAAAACAGATACCAAATTCCAAAAACATCGGTAAATATATATAAAAGTCCGATATTTACAAATGCGGCGGTCCCTCCTGAAAGAATGTAACGAAACACTCTTCTTTTTTCGAATGCAATACCGTGTAAAAACGGGTAGGACGATTGAAGCCAAAGCCAAAAACGATTTTCTAAATCTCTGATCATTTTTTAGATTTACTCTTCAAATGATTTTTCACCACTCCATCTCCATACACACCGGCAAGCAAATCCAGATCTTTACCACTTTCCACCAATAACCTAATATTCTTATCCTTCATACGGGCCAACAACTGAACACCGGAATCATCACCGACCATCTCTTCATAAATCTCTGCGAACGCCGCAAAATCCTTTATAAAACAATGCCCTCCAGCTCCACGACCACTTTTATGAAGTGGATCAAGATGTGACCGCCCAATACGTGGATCCGCAGCCATAGCATCTCGTACTATCGTCCAATCAATATTTTTCTTGTCGGCAACATCATAAAGCATATTTACAAAAATCACCTTGAAATAAAACCAGCAATTACCTCCGTATTTAATCAGTTCAGCTTCTTCTGCTCCGGTTACCAACTCAAAAGGTGCTCTGGGCAAAACAGAGAGAACCTCCTTGGCCTTCAATTTTGCCTCACTTGATTTTATCGGTATACCTACAATGTTTCTATTCGGATTGCCAGCGTCATACAAGGCGGTCACCTCCGTGAGAAACTCCGGTGAGTGGAAAATAAATATATCGAGATTTTCATTTTGGATAGAAACTGTTGTACCAGGCACTATGGTAGATTTAATCACCGCGACCTTACCTTTGCCCACCAATTTTACCGCACCTCGGATAATGGAATCATCGAATCCTTTTGGTGTTGAAGGAGTCGGCACAGCAATAAAAACAATGTCACAATCCTTTATCTTATCCTTATTTGCTCGATAAGGTTCTTCAAGAGAGTAACGGACCGTTTTAAATCCGCGATTTTCAAAATCATCCGCGTACGCCTTGCCGACAAAACCCTGACCGATAAAACCGATTAGTGGTTTTTTTGTTTTTTCTTTTGACTGCTTTGATTTCGATGTTTTCTTATTCATTTTGGTCATAATTTTGCTATTCTACACAATAATATCCTTTGCGGAAAGGGCGGTTCACTGACTATTAAATGTTTCTTTATAGGCCCTAAGATAAGCCTCCTTGCTTTGGGTAAATTGACCGACAGCTATTGGTGCGATATCCAAGGTGAATAATTCTCTTAGACGGTTATCCTCTATAAACCTACTTATCAAGCTTACAAAACATTCCGTATCTCCGACCGGACAAACAAATTGTTGATCTGGATAACTTAACAACTCAGGAGCAATACCAACATCGGATGACACCGCAGGGCAACCGGAAGCCACCGCCTCAAGAAGCGCCAATCCAAAACCCTCATAAAGTGAGGTCTGAATAAAAAGATGAGCAGTTTTGTAATAGGAAATTACGTCTTCCTGTCTCCCCTCGAAAACAACATTGTTCTCCAACTTTTGACTTTTGACTTTAGACTTTAGACTTTCCTTGAGCGGTCCCTCTCCCACTATAACCATCCCTATCCTTGGATAATTCCTTAGCAATCGGCTCATTATCTCAAGAACTTGTGAAATATTTTTCTCGTTCGACAGCCTGGCAACCACCAAAATAATGAAGTGCCAATCGGGATATTTCTTTTTCAAATCAAAGATGGGATTCGTCTCCTGAATCTTTTTTATGTCGGTGAAGATGGGCAAGACAAGGGGGGCAGTTTTTAGTTTGTAGTTAGTAGTTTTTAGTAAAGATTCCTTGATTCGTTCGGAAACAACACGAATAGATGTCGCATACGGAAGAACTCGTTTTGCAATCCTAACGCGAATACGATTTAAAAATGATAAAGAAGAGAAAAACGGACTCATAAAGTCGGTATGAATTTGAACACGTAAGGGAAGTTTATTTTTTCTCGACAATTTCATCGCAACAAGGCCACACTCGAAGGGGTCTTGGGAATCAAGAACCCAGGGTACAGGGTTTAGGGTAGAGGGTTTAGAAAGAATAGCGCGACCGATACGAATAGCGTCCCAAATATAAAACCATCGGCTCCAGGAGTTTGTTGGATAAATCCAACAATTCTGACCTATCTGCTCCACCTTTAATCCCCGCCCGGACCGAATTGGTACGTTCGGGCGGGTTGAATCTTTAATCTTAAATCTGTTGTTGAACACAACAACATGCAACTCATCAAAAAGACCGGCATACTCAACGGCCCTCTGTCTGACAGAGCTTCCCTCTTCAAAAATTTTTCTGTCTGTGCTTATGGATAATATCTTCATACTTGTTTTGCTATCACTAAAAATTCATCCGCAATATCTTCCCATTTATGAATAAAAGTAAACGCCTTAATTTTTCCAACCTGTTGCTCGTAATTATTCGAATCGCACAACCAAATGATTTTCTCTGCAATATCATCAACGTTTTCAGGGTCGACAAAAATGGCGCAGGATTTAACTCTATCAGCAATACCTGTCTCCTTGGTAATAATAAAGGGTTTATCGTGCCTTATCGCGTCTAAAACCATATTAGGGCTGATATCACCCAGTGATGCCTGGATTACGGCATACGACTCGGCTAGGCGGTCCATAAATGACTTAAACGGCACTGTAGAATTGTCATAAATAACATCTGCATGGGTCTTGGATGCAATTTGAAATGCCTCCTGTACTCGTCCGTGGTTTTTCCAAACCAAAGGTCTCGTACCGGCGATAAAGTGCTTACCTTTTGGCGACGACGACGGTTCCTTGTCACCATAATAATTTTCAACAATTTCAGTATAAACGTTATTCAACCCGTAAGGGTCCGACCATATTTCCCTCTGCCAGGGTGTACTGAAAACCAAAATCGAAACGTGTTTGACCGCCCACTTGGTAAGTGAGAAAATAATCTTTTCTTTTGGGGACAGCTTACTTAAACATTCCTTGTAGAAATTTTTTAGAAGTACTCGCTCACCAGTACGCTCCACATACTGTTCCCAAAGAAAATCCCCTCCAGTTCTAACAATAGTTTTTTTACCAAAAATTATTCCCAAAAGTACGGATGGAACAGCAACACTGAACGTATCGAGAATGAATATTAAGTCTGCTCGATAAGCAGAATGCAAAGATTTGAAAAAATAATAAAAATGCCGAACACCTGAAGGCAAACTTCTTTCAAGACCGAAAGTTTTAACTGTAACATCATGCCCCATCGCCTTCCACACACGCTCCAAATTGAAGGCGTACTGTGCCGGACCGCCAATATCAGGGGGATATATGCCTGTAGCGATTAGTATTCTCATTTGTTTAAAATAACTTTATCAAAAACATCTCTTTGCATTTGTCCGGCTATCAAGCTCCAATCATACCTTTCGTTCACCATACGGCTGGCTGTTTGAATAATATACTCTCTTGATTCCCTATCCTTCATCAACTTTTCAACCTTCTGGGCGATACTTTTCGGATTACCCACCTCGCAGAACAAACCGGTTTCTCCATCCTTGAGAAAATCCACGATACCACCAACAGGCGTGGCAATAACAGGCAACCCCGCCGCCATCGCTTCTATAAATGAATTACCCATCCCCTCTGACAACGAAGGTCTGATAAAAATATCGGAAGCCCACAAATACCGAGGAATCTCGTCGTGAGAAAGAAACCCAAGGAATCTCACGCGAGATTCCAACATTTGACTTTTGACATTTGACTTTAGGGACTGCTCTAGTGACCCTGTTCCTATAATCAACAACTTCACATTCTCCGGCAAAAAAGTAAGCGCATCGATGATGTCCTTTACCGCATTCTTCTCCACCAGCCTTGAAGTTGTAACCAACACCGTATCTTCCTTCTCTAACCCCAACTCTCCCCGTATTCGTTCCATCTCTTCAATTTTGAACTTTTCGTTTTGAGTTTTAAACTTTTTACCATCTACCCCATTAGGTATTACTTCTATCGGTGCTGTGGCCCCCATCTCCTTCGCCCAACCCGCCAGATATGTTGAAATGGCGGTCACAAAATCTGCCTTCGTAAAAATCTTTTTAAACAACGGATACAGAATCCCAACCCTCTTCTTAATATATGAAATCGGATCACCTTCCTGAAGAGTCAGGACAAAAGGAACCTTCGGGTTTAGCATCTTAAAAAACAGTGCTCCAAAACCCGCGTAATTCGCCATAATTGACCAAATGGCGTCATATTTATTTTTATTATGAAGTGAACGAGCTTTTATTAGGGCAAAAAATGGGAAAAAATACTTATAAATTTTAAATCTTCGGAGAAGAGGATGACTGCCCGCTCTCCAACCAAAACCGACGCGATAAACATTCACATTCCCAATCCTCTCATATTTAAGAGCGTCTTTACGAAGAGTAACCATATCAAACTCAAAAGAATCGCCCAACCTATCTGTAATTTCCTTCACAGCCACTTCCGCCCCACCGACAAAACGCGGATAATACACTAATGAGAATATTAGTATCCGTTTTTTCTTTTTCGTAATTGTTCGCGTATTCATATCCATCGGTATTTTCGTATACTAATCCTCGATTATCTCAAAACTATTCGCCTCACTTCCTTTCGTAACATCCGAGGAACTCAGATACTTCGGTAACATCACAAAAGCAAGTCCCAGAATGATAACACCGACCGTCGCATAGAACCACACAGACGGACCAGAACCCGTATTTTCCGGAATCACAGCTTCCGAAGATACGGCATCTAAAGCTACTTCTTCAGTTGAGGCAATAGCTGAGGCCACTTGCTTGCTATCTATTTTAGCAACCGGAACAAAAGTCCTTTCATCAGCAGATTCAGCAACGGGAACGACAGGAATGTCCGCATCCTTCGAATCGTCTACAACTGTCGGGACAATGGGACCAGACGATTTTGTGTCCTCATATTTTTTCGCCACCGAACCGTTTGGATAAAGTAATGACAAATTTTCGGTTTCTATCGAAATACCCATAACCACGGCGGAAAGTGTAAGTCTCCCATTCGGCAGAATTTTGGTGTTTTTCGGAATGGTAAAAAACTTACCGTTACTACCTATTCTCCACCAAGACAGGTCCAACTCTTGATTGGAACCATTGACCAAATCAATCTTACCTTCCAAACCCGATATCACACCGGCAATACTTATATCCGCCGGAATAACCTTAACCGTTACCCTGCTTGATCCGTCATATTTGCCCGATGACGCTTCAAGTATAACTACATAATCCCCAGGAAAATTATAGGCATGTAAAACACTTTTTCCCTCTTTGACTGAACCATCGCCGAAGTTCCAAAGTAGACGAGAGTTCACTATCGGCTCCCCGTCCGCCCCAACCACCTCCCCCACAAATGTCACGTCGGCGCCAGCAAGCGCTATCTTTGGAGCTTTGATATGAGAATAAATTTGCGGTTCGACAGGCCAGCTTGAATTGGTGTTATTGGTCAAAGAAGTATTCTCAGCAAGATTATTGTTGTTCGTGCTACCGCTTGTAGTCGTAGCATTGGAATTCTGATTTGCAGAATTAGCAGTATTATCGGCTCCGCTTCCTCCGACGACAAGGCTCTGCGACGCAACCGAACCTTCCGGCCATTCACTCACGGGCCAGGCAGAACATGAACGATTTTCTGTTTCGGGTTTCAGCACCGCCTGGACAGAAATCGTTTGGGTTCCAGTGGAGGTATTTTTGTAATAAAAATTGCGATTGGCCGTACCCTTATTCATTGTCAAAACCGATACGGGATTCCAATTTGACGCGCTGGATGAAAATTGCCCCGATGATGAAGTCGACTTCAGTGAAAGACATCCAGTCTGAGGAAGCACGACACTGTTCCCCGTCGCATTTTGTGTCTGAAGAGTAATTGTTTCCGACACAGCCCCGACAGCAATAGTCTGGGGCAATGACACAAAGACAAAACTTGTCGGAACCTCGGCAAAAACCGATAGTGCTGAAAAAATGAGTGATGAAAACAAAGTCACACGCAGAAAAAACCTTACGTTGTCTTTATTGATGCGCATCTATGTCCACCTTTAGAATCTTTCTCAACACATCTTCCGGTATTTCCTTAGGACCCGGGTTTTTCATTGGAGGAGGAACATTATTGGGTTGTTCTGTACGTTCAGGATTTCGTGGCGCGATATTTTGCGCAGGCCTTGGGACGTTTGGAGCAGGAGGCGGGACGGGACGGCTTTCTCTATTGTCCTTTTGCATAACCTGAACGGTTGGCACAGACCCTCCGGTACCCTTGTCCTTCAGAAGTGCTGACAATGCCTTTCTAAGTTCAGTCAGATTTTCAGGCTGAATACTTTTTGGCTTTTTAAAAGGATCGTTTGTTCTCAACTGACTTAAAGGAACAGGGGTCGGAGCAGAAACAAAAGAAGGAGCTGTCGGAATCTGCGCAGGGGCTGGTGCAACTGAAGGCGAAAATGCCGGTGCATTCGGAATCGGTTCTCGTCTCCTGGGTTCTCCTTGCATAACGCCCGGTGGTCGAAGTAGTGCTGACCGCACACTCGCAGGAGTTGAGGGTTCCTCCTTTCTTGGTATCGGTCTGTCCATAGGCTTCGGAGCCGGGGCGACAGGTATAATCGGCAAATGCCAGGCTTGAATATCTGCCTCCACTTTCGCTCGTGGAATACTAAAAGTAGCGCGCGACGACTCTATGACCTTTTCACGAGAAGAAACAGCTGGTCGCTCAATTGGGGGCAAAGTCGTAGCGGAAAAGGGTTGAGACCCGACACCGTCAATCATCAATTTCAGATACACTTGATAAATACCCAGGTTGACCAAATCTTCTGCGGTAAACTGTGGCGCGAATTCCTTTTCCAAAACCTCAGCGTCAAACGCCCCAACCCGGAATGTCACCATCGTGCCTACGTTCCCGAACACGGCGTCGCGCACCTCTTCTTCCATCTGCTCGATGTATTGATGGGTAATCGTAAGATTCAATTTGTATTTTCGCGCCTCAGAGAGAATATCGGCAAAACTTTTGTTCGCAAACGACTGAAACTCATCCACATAAAGATAGAAGTTCGGCAATTTATGTAATGCTGACTCGGAAGCGTCAGCGCGTGACATTGCCGCCAAATATATTTTGGTGATAAGCATACTGCCCAAAAGATTGGCATTCCCCTCTCCCACTCTTCCTTTGGAAAGGTTGATAATCATAATCTTCCTCTCGTCCATCATCTTACGGATGTCAAAGGAAGATGCGGTCTGACCGATGATATTTCGAATAAGAGGATTGGAGGTAAATTGTCCAACTTTGTTCTGGATAGCAGGAGTCGCTTCAGCGGCATATTTGTCGGTATATTTTCCGAACTCATCTATCCAAAAAGATTTTACGGAAGGGTCTTTGACATTGGCCACCACAAGTTTTCGATATTCCTTATCTGCCAGCATTCTATTGATACCCAAAAGGGTCGAACCTGGATATTCGAGTAAAGCCAGAAGAGTGTTATTCAAAATATAGGCCATACGAGCCGACCACATATCTTCCCAAATCTTCTCGAATGTGGACATTAGACCGTTGACCACCAAGTGACGTTTATCTGCGCCGACATCCTCCATCACATTGAAGGAGATTGGGTGTTCCATATCGAAAGGCGCGAAATACAAAACATCCTTCAGACGTTCCTCGGGAATGTACTCAAGCAAAAGTTCCGCGGTTTTGCCGTGCGGATCGATAAAGGCCATACCTTCGCCATTGCGAATATCCTGGATAGCCATATTTTCCAGGAGAGTGGATTTTCCCATACCCGTCTTCCCCACCACGTACATATGACGGGAACGGTCTTTGCGCTTAATGCCGAAAGGAACTCTTCTATTGCGCGAATCAGTCTGTGCGAAATAAGTAACTTGATTTTCGTCGTGAGACATTATTGAAATTATACCACGCAACACACAAGAAAAAAGCCCGTGGTCAGAAACCAGGGCTTGTGGGTTTACGAAAACTACTTTTTCCAACCTAAACGGCGAGGACGACTTCGTCCTCAAAAGAAGCCTTCACGACTTCGATCTGCTCGGAGACTTGAGTTACCGAAACGCCGACTGGAAGGAATGACTTGATCTCGTCGATCAGGTGTTCCAGCACGACAGCACCACGGCTGACTGCTTCCTTGCATGCCTTCACGACATGGAAAATGACTTGGAACATCCGCTCGCCAAGAACGAGCCATGCGTGCGTGAGTTTCAACAAACTCTCTCCCTCCTCCTGCACGCCACCCAACGCATAATTCCTTGTGATAACCGTCGCCCTCGCGAATGTCATTTTTCCTCTGAAGGATCGAGAGAGGACCTCTCGTTTTCGTGCGTTGAGATTATTGCCTTTGGCGAACGCCAAAACGGCTCGTTTCTGCAATTCTATCCTCGACATACTGCATTCCTCATTGAGTTGTTAGAGACCCCTGCCGACACAGGCCACGGATATTACATAAGTTTCTTAATATCCCCCGTGTCAGTACCCTGAAGTAATATGCTACGCCCGAATAAGCATCCTGTCAAAATTAAGGTGGATAAGAAACTTTACGGCAAAATATTTGTGAGTTCACCACCGACACTTTCGAGTGCAGAAGCGGTATAGCGATTTGAAGCGTTCCATAGCAACCACGAATCAAGTCCTGAGTCATACGTAGCCTGAATTTGTTTTCGCACCATCGGTGCGTCATAGGTAGCACCCAAATTAAAATCTTGAAGCCACGGACGGATCTTGCTTGAATCAAAACTCTCTTTTCTGTATACAATCGGTTTTGTAGTCGTAGAAACAGGCTCCTGTCCGAACATCACAACTGTTGTAGTAGTCGCCACGGTACGACGAACAGCCGCATCCATAGAGTACTTTATAACTTCATAAGGTTTCTCTGCCGGTTTTGCAAAACCCATAAACTGAGGAGGATAATGCGACGGATATACCATCGGGGAAACATAATCAAAATACGGCAAGGCATTCTCGAGTATCTGCCCGATATTCAAATCGTCCGTATTTGTAGAAGTCATCCCGAAAAGATCCGCGGAAAGCACCGCACCTGTTGGTCTTAGATTTTCATTTAGATACGCGAAAAACTGACGCATAATTTCCGATTTCTTTTCGGTACCGCTCCATGGATATGAGATATCCTTCATGTTACCGTCCGAAGGAAAACGAATGTAATCAAAGTTCAGCTCATCAAAACCGATACTGTAAGCCTCCTTACCGATAGCCACAGCATATTTCCAAACCTCTTTGGCGCCGGCATCCAGCCAAGAAATACCCTTATAATCTTTCCATATACCTCCGTCACTTTTACGCTTTACGGCAAATTCCGGATGAGTACTGACCACTTGAGGGTCCTGGAAAACCGATATCCGGCCTATCACATATATTCCCTTTTTGTGAAGTGTTGCAATAAAATCTTTGATATCAGGAATACGTCTCTCCACAGAATTAAAACTCTTAAGATAGGGGTCCTCAACCGTAAAGGATATTTTGCCAGTGTAATCCTTGATATCAATAACAATCGAATTGATTTCAGTTGTATCCGCAATCTTCACCAAATTATTGCGAAGCTCCTTTGAACCCGCCACCCAACTCGTCATATATATTCCCTTGACCTGATCGGGGGTTTTCACATGCGTTGCCACAAATCCCGCCTCCTTTTTCACGGGTGTTGAAGTGGCAACAATAGTCTTCTGTACCTCATAACGAGCCGGCATAAATGATGGCAAAAGAAAATATGCAATGTAAAAAAACAACACAATGATGATTAAAAAAACTATTCCTACTACGGAATAGCGTCCGCCAAAAATGTTCTGAAGCTTGGATTTCATATTAAACTTGCTGATTTTCCTCGTTTATACTTGGTAAAGGCGAACTCGTGGAAGTTGGCGGGACGTCACTTGGTTTGTTCTCAACATATGAAATCGCCTGTGAATGAGCCCTTCTTGTACTTTGGGAGGAGCTCTTTTTGCCTTTGGGAGCACCATGTCGAATTGAAAAATACATAACACACAACCAAACACCTATTATGAAAAAGAAAAAATTCTTCCAGGATGTAGGTAACCCTAAGAAAGGTAAGACGATAATCAATGCGCCAGCAGTTAGAATTTTATTCGCGAATCGCATGCGGATATTATAACCGATATTTTAAAAAAGTGTGCAAAAAGAACTTATTCCGTGCATATGCTAGTATAACGTCAGAAAAACCAAACCTACAAACAATAGAAGGAGGTGAGAGTATGCACGGATACCATTTTCCGAAAGATGAATTGAAAAAGAAACTGAATGAAGAGTTCAAAGGTGGACAACTTTATCTTGTTCAAGGGGTCAATACGACCCACCTGAAGCTCATAATGTCTGTAGAAACCGAAGAGAGCTACCAACAGCTCCTCAGGCAAATAAGTGCGGGTGAAGACGACAAATTGGCCTATTGGGGCGAGATGCAAAGTTGGGAAATACCCGAACCCGGAAGAAAACTACTGGTGAAGTTCAATTGGCTTTGCGTCAAAAGAGCTGGTAATGACAGCTTCGGGACTGAGGTCCAAAAGTGGTCTCTGATTCAGCAACCGTCAAATTGCGCCATCACAATGGACATAGACTTTACCGGATACTACTTCCCCAAAAGTGGAAAACGGATAAAAGTGTGGACTTCACTTCTGATGGTGACATCTTACGGGGAGTTCTGCCGCGTCTACAAAAAAGACGATCCGGACCGCCTAGTCTGGAATGGTGAGGAATATGTTCCTTTGAAACTGGCCAGGCCGGCATTAGCGCCAGCACACTAAGCAATCCGCCCCGATGCACATCGAGACGGATTTTTCTATAAAACTTTCCGCTAAAATTAGGCGACAATTACCACAAACTCACCTCGGATTTTCTCTTCGTTTACTTTAAAAAACTCCAAAAGCTCTGCAGGGGTTCCGGTTTTTATTTCCTCATGAATCTTAGTCAACTCACGGGCAATCGTGACTTTCTTGTCCGGTGCAAATTTTTTGAGTGACTCGAGTGCCTTTAAAATACGATGAGGAGATTCGTAAAAAATCATTGTTCTTTCCGATTCAGCAATTTCCTTAAACAATGTTTCCCTTCCCTTCTTGTGGGGCAAAAATCCCATGAAGACAAACTCGTGCACAGGTACGCCAGCGATAGAAAGCGCCGTAGTAAGAGCACTCGGCCCTGGTACTGATTCTATTTTCATCTCGGGCAACGCCTCTCGCACTTTTTGTACAAGCAGCGTTCCCGGATCTGAAATCCCCGGAGTCCCCGCATCAGAAACCAACGCCACATTTTTCCCTTCCTCCAACCAGCCAATAATTTTCTCCGCGGTCATCCCACTGTCCTGTTCGTTGTATGGTGCTAGTTGTTTCCCGGCAATTTCATATCGCGAAAGAAGCTTTGATGTCACTCGTGTATCCTCGCATAGAATCACATCCACCTCTTTCAAAATCCGCAACGCCCGTAGCGTCACGTCTTCTAGGTTTCCTATTGGTGTTCCCACTACATAAAGACAGTTCATAAAGTTTATAAAGTTATAAAGTAACAAGTAAATCTGCGACCTTGTTTGTCTCACCTGCTCCCATAGTGATAATTACACCTCCGGCTCCAGCCAATTCCGTAGCTTTTTTTGAAGCCTCCTCAAACGAAGAAACAAGATACGCAGGTTCACCATTCTTCTTTATACCTTCCACTACCATACCTGAATTAATGTCACCCGGGTCTACTTCTCGCGCAGGATAAATCGGGAGCATAATGACTTCATCTGCCTGTTTGAAACATGTCCCAAAACCGGCCAGATGGTCCTTGGTACGTGAATACAAGTGTGGCTGAAATACTACAACAATTTTTTGCGTAGGAAACATTTCTCTCGTGCCTTGAAGTGTCGCTTCGATTTCCGCTGGATGGTGGCCGTAATCGTCGTACACAATAGCTCCATTCTCCGCCTTACCTCGATACTCAAACCTGCGCCACGTCCCGGAAAACTCTGACAATGATTTCAGAGCAACCGCTTCCCCGATACCAAGTGCTTTTGCCACAGCAAGCGCGGCACGAGCATTCTGTAAATTGTGCTTCCCAGGAATCTTTAGCTTAAAACCCTCGGGCAACACAATCGCTCCCCAATCACTGTTTTGACTTTTGGAAGATCGCACAAGCACATCAAGATTGGGCGCATGAGAGTTTACCAAAAGAAAACCGTCTTGCGGAAGTTTTCCAGAAAGTTCACAAAACGCACTCTGAATATCCGCCATGTCCTTGTAGTAATCCAAGTGATCAGCATCTATATTCGTAACAACCAAAATCTTCGGCGACAAATT
>CAYHDB010000007.1:0-2363 GCA_964355335.1 uncultured Candidatus Saccharibacteria bacterium | reverse complement strand
ATCCAACAAAAAACTCCCCACAATCACCGTCGGGTCCAGTCCAGCATCAATCAAAATCTTCGCCACCATCGCGGTCGTAGTGGTCTTGCCATGCGTACCGGTAATCGCAATCGTGTATTTTTCCTTAGATAAAATACCCAACACTTCGGGATACGAGAGCATTGGAATATTAAGCTTTTTGAGCTCTTCAAAAAGTTCCGGCGCAAGCTCGGTAAGCGCGATGGTATATACAATCAAATCCGCATCTTTCGGGACATCTTTGATATCCTGCCCGATAATAATCTTCGCGCCCGCCTCTCGAAGTCCTTCCGTTACCTCACTCTCCGCCATATCCGACCCGCTCACCTTCTTCCCTTCCAGCACAAACATCCGGGCGATGGCTGAAGTGCCAATGCCTCCGATTCCTATAAAATGAACAGTTTTTAGTTTTGAGAAATCTATTTCAAGCATTTAACTATTTCAACAAATTGAGTGCCTCTATCATACTCGTTCTTGAACCATTTTCCGAATGAAGCGAAGGCGGGGCTGAAGAGAACGATGTCGCCTTTTTGTGCAATTTTAATTGCTTCTTCCACACACTCCTTCAAAGTATCCTTCAAAAAGACATCCCCCACTCGAAGACGAGTTGCGCCCCCTTTAATAAGGGGGAATTCAGACAAAAGCTTCTCTGTTCCGGTTTCTTTCAACAAAATCACCGCCTTACAGTACCTCGATATTTCAGCAACAAGCTTAGACATATCAAGGCCTTTGTCGGTGCCTCCCATGATGAGAATTATGTTTCTCAATTCTCCCTTTTTTAAAGGGAGCACCGCGTTCTCACGCGTGGAGGGATTTTGAAATCCTCCGTCCTCGGAGACTCGGACACCTCCTTTTATAAAGGAGGAATTAAGATAGGACAGGGCGCGGAGACCGGCGATTGTTGCATCCGGTGTTGTCGCATTCGTATCATTGTAAAACTTCACGCCTTTTACCGTACGGATGAGTTCCAACCGTCCAGCAATAGGTTTAAAGTTTTCAATCACCTTCTTTACTACATCGTCCTGAATCTGGAAATGTTTCGCTACGGCGAGAGCACAAGCAATATTTTCCAGATTGTGCTCACCGGGAATTGGAATATTCCATCCACCTGGTACGTCTTCCTTTTTCGCAATGACAAAATCTCCGTTTACCACTACGCTCGACTTTCCTATATTTTCCGCAACTCGTTCTCCGGCGACGAGTACGTCTCCGGATTTTTGGTATTTGAATATCGCCACTTTGTCTTCAAAGTATCTTTCTGTATCACCTTTGTAATAAATGAGATGGTCATCCAAAAATGTCGTAAAGACAGCAACCTGTGGCGAGAGCTTTGCATCATGAAAACCCTGCAATTGCCATGAGTCGAGTTCAAGTACGACGATGTCGCCCACTTTAACTTTTTTGAGAAGTGGGAGCGTTGCTTCTGGAACGAGGTTTCCCCCTTTATATATTGCGGGCTTCCTTCCCTTAATTCCTAATTCTTTACTCTTAATTCCGACGTTGAGGATTTCGTAAATCAACGCCGTCGTGGTGGATTTTCCGCGAGTGCCGGTCACACCTACAAGCGTGACACCTTTCGGCATGAGCTTAGCGAAGAGCGAGGCGTCCATTTCAACGGGTATTTTGTTTTTTACCGCTTCCGCAATGTACGGCGAATCAAGCGCAACTCCGGCGGCTTTGACGATAAAATCTCGATTGCGGAAGTCCTCAAGTTTATGCTGACCGAGTGTGCACTTAATATTCTTGAACTTTTTAAGTCTCTCCAAAGATGGTGCAAGAGTTTTCGCATCTCGTAAATCAGTCACAATTAAATCCGCCCCGTGTTCGGCAAGAAAAATAGTATCGCCAAGTCCACGACCAAGAAGACCTAGCCCCATGATAGTAACCCTTTTGTTATTAAAATAATTTTTGTAACTCATGAAATTAATAAATCACTAAAGTTCATGTGGGCTAGGTGTGAGAAAGGGGTCGGGAAAACTCTGGTTTTCCTGTGGAGGAAGGCAGTGAGTCTGCGAACGTTGGAAAACCGTGGGTTTCCAAAGAGCGGAGCGACCTAGTCCAAGCACGGTTATCTTTTTACCTTTGAAATATTGTTTCCAATTTTCCATGTGGATAAATCGTATACCTTATATTCTCGGTGGGCGCGGAGAGACTCGAACTCTCAACCCTTGCGGGATACGCTTCTGAGACGTACGCGTATACCAGTTCCGCCACGCGCCCACCGAAAATACAAATATTGTACTTGGACTCTCCCTCCTTACAGGAGCTGTACACCTTTCGCTTTCTGAATACAGAACACTCAAGGTCTTGCGAAGCTTCAGGTTTTCGCTTCTCACCTCACGGGA
>CAYHDB010000006.1:6505-35153 GCA_964355335.1 uncultured Candidatus Saccharibacteria bacterium | reverse complement strand
GGATTTCGTCGGAGTATTGTTTGAAACATCCGTCGGCCGACTTCTCTTCAACAGTGTTCTACCTTCAGACTACCCTTACATCAATCAGGAGATTGAAAGAAAGAAGATGGCCTCGATGGTGGATGATTTGATAAACCGCTATGGTATCGGTCAGATTCCAAACATAATGGATAAGATAAAGGCGTTCGGATTTAAGTACGCCACCTACTCCGGAGTTACTTGGGGTATTGATGATGTGAAGATTCCTGAAAAGAAAGCCGAGGTTATCGATGCGGCCAAGAAAAAGTCCGATGAGGCTCTTTCTCAGTACAACGACGGTCTGTTGTCCAAGGATGAAAAATTGCGCAAAAATATTGAAATCTGGCACGGTGCGAAAAGTGAAATTGAAAAACTTATTCCTGCCACATTGCCGGTGAATGGTTCGGTCCACGATATGGTGTACTCGGGAGCCAGAGGTTCGTTCTCTCAGATTACTCAGATGGCCGGCATGAAAGGTCTTATCCAGAATACTGCCGGAGAAACTATCGAGTTCCCAATTCTTTCTTCTATGAAGGAAGGTTTGACTCCGATTGAATATTTCATTACCACTCACGGTTCACGTAAAGGTCTTACCGACACCGCGCTTAACACCGCGAAGGCCGGATATCTTACTCGTAAATTGTTCGTGGCCGCTCAAGACACTATGGTTGCCATCGATGATTGTGGAACTAAAGAAGGTATTACAATCAAGCGAACAGGAGCCCTAGGAGGCGAGCCGACTCTTGCTAAACACATCAAGGGAAGAATCCTTGCATCTGATGGTTTGGACAAGGATGGAAATGTTGTCTTTAAGAAAGGACATCTGCTTTCAAAGATGGATGCTGCCAAATTGCAGGAATCAGGTGCGCTTGAAGCGAAGGTCCGCTCACCGCTTACATGTAAGGCTGTGTACGGAGTTTGCGCCAATTGTTACGGTGTTGACCTCGGAAAATATGAATTGGTAGGTATCGGTGAAGCTGTCGGTACAGTCGCCGCTCAAGCTATCGGAGAACCGGGTACACAACTTACAATGCGTACATTCCATGCCGGAGGTACCGCGTCTGTCGGTGGAGACATCACACAAGGTTTGCCTCGTGTTGAGGAATTGTTCGAAAAGAGAAGTCCGAAAAATCCTGCTATCGTAAACCGCGCTGACGGTCTCGTGACTGATATAAAAGATTTGGGTAAAGAAAAAGTCATTACAGTTATTCCGGACATTGCCGAGAAATCAAAAACAAAAAAGAAGGCGTCAAGCGAAATCGAATATACTCTAGGTTACAACCGTATGCCTTTGGTAAAAGTTGGTGACAGAGTGAAGAGAGGAGATATCATTACTGACGGTTCTGCCGATATCGATGAACTCTTCGAATACGCAGGACACGAGAAGACCGAAGATTACATCATTACCGAAGTTACCAAACCATACGAATTGCAAGGAGAAACGGTTTCTCGAAAACACATCGAAGTGATTGTCCGCCAGATGTTCTCAAGACGCAAAGTGGTCTCGGCAGGTGGTACAGGACTTTCTGTGGGAGACATTGTCGATTTGTTCTCACTTTCATTGGAGAATGAAAAGGCCAAGGATGCAGGTAAGGAAGAGGCAAAGACCGAACAGCTCGTCATGGGTATTTCAGAAGTGTCATTGTCACGAAAGAGCTTCCTTTCCGCCGCTTCGTTCCAGCACACTACTCGCGTACTTATCAACGCCGCTATTCGCGGAAACGAAGATGTACTCCGAGGTCTTATGGAAAATGTCATCATTGGACGTCTTATCCCTGCAGGTACCGGCTTCATCGGTGGTGCCAAGGAAACTATGATTACGGAAAAACTCGCAGAGAGAAATCGCTAGTAACTGCTAATCCCGACGTGCAAAAGTTGGGGCCCCGACTGTTGCACGTCGGGGCCTAGTGACTGAATGTCCGACGACACAATTTGTTTTTTTTGATTGTTGTTATTCAGTTATTTGCAATTCATGGTATGTTATTAGTATGAGTTCCTCCGTAGAACAAATAAAAGAACGTCTAAGCATCGCGGATGTAGTGGGCTCGTATGTGAAATTGGAAAAATCGGGGAGTAATTATAAAGCGAGGTGTCCATTTCACAACGAGAAAACACCATCGTTTTTCGTCTCGCCCGCAAGAAGTTCCTATTATTGTTTCGGTTGCAACGCGAAGGGTGATATTTTTTCTTTTGTCGAACAATTTGAAGGATTGGATTTTGTCGGCGCTTTGAAGGTGCTTGCTCAGAAGGCCGGTGTGGAGCTTGTTCGCGAAAATCCTCAGACTAAAAGTGAGAAAGATAGATTGTATGCTGTTTTGGAGACTGCGACAGATTTTTACGAAAGACGCTTGTCTCTTGATAAAGAAGCAAAGGACTATCTTTCAAAGCGCGGGGTAAAAGATGAGACAGTGAAGAATTGGCGGTTGGGTTTTGCTCCGAATGATTGGAGAACATTGTATGACGAACTTCTGAAAAAGGGTTTTACGGTAGGCGAGATGCTATCCGCGGGCTTGGTGAGGAAAAGTGAAAAACCCGCCCGACCGAATGACTTCGGTCGTTCGGGCGGGGCCGGCGCCGGTTTTTACGATTTTTTCCGAGGCCGAGTGATGTTTCCCATATTCGATAGCTCTGACAGAGTCATAGGATTTTCGGGAAGAATTATGCCTGCGCTAGACGATGGCAAGACGGGGAAGTATGTGAACAGTCCCGAAACCATTTTGTTCAATAAATCCCGTGTGTTGTATGGATTGAACAAAGCGAAGTTTGATATCAGGAAGAGAGATTACTCGATAATGGTGGAGGGTCAGATGGACCTCATAATGTCCCATCAGGCTGGGTTTACCAACACCGTCGCAGTCTCGGGGACAGCACTTTCAGATGATACAAAGGCTGGTGAAGCAGTGACAAATCTTGGATTGCTTACACGATTGTCAAACAATATTATCCTGGCTTTTGATTCGGACGAGGCTGGTTTCAAGGCTTCAGGCAGGAACGCAAAAATTGCTCTAACAATCGGTATGGATGTGAAGGTGGCGAAGATGCCTGAGGGAGATGATCCTGCAGATATAATTTTACGAAATATAGAGGACTGGAAAAAAATTGTTAAGGATTCCAAACACGTGATTGATTTTTCTTTGGAGACATTACTCGAGAAAAATCTTGACCCGAGAAAATTGGGTAGGGAAATCCAAACTATAGTTTTGCCCTACGTCGCGTCTCTTCGAAGCTCAATTGACCAAGGACACTTTCTGTCAAAGATTTCAAAGTCCGCTGGAATTAAGGAGGAGGCGTTGTGGGAGGAGATGAAGAAGGTTGGGACGGCCGGCGTTTCGGTCGCCGAAACGCCGGGGAAGCCAGTTTCCAGCCGTAATGTTTCCAGCCGTAAAACGGCTATAGAGAGTAAGATTGCCGGGATTATCCTATGGCAAAAATCTAAGATTAAACCCGATGTTGATGTGGGGAAGCTTGAAAGTGAGTTTGCTTCTATTGTCGACAGCAAGAGATTTGAAGAACTTTTTGCCGATGTGGGTAAGAGCGATTTGATTTTTCAGGCAGAACTATCTTATGAACATGCAAACAATATGTCTCACGAGATTGCGGAGCTTGTTTTAAATCTTGAAGAGGAATTGATAGATGAACGTCTTGCGGAAACAATGCAAAAACTCTACGGTGCGGAGCGAAACAAGGAGGTGAAGGAAAAGGATGCTCTTGGTGCTCTGATACAACAATTATCAACCAAAAAGCAGGCTTTAAAAACAAAACGTCAAAATCTTGCTCAAACGTAACTTTAATAGTAAAGTGTAGGCCATATTTACCTTATAGTTGCGAATCTGTTTGGCCTTGCATAGATAGAGGGATTCAACACTTTTACTAAATCTAATTTATTTATTGGCATGAAGAAAACAAAGAAAAAGGTATCAAAGGTCTCCAAAAAGCCAAAAGCCACAAAGAAGCCCGCGCCGAAGAAGGTAAAGGCCAAGAAGAAGGCTATAAAAAAGGTGAAGGTCTCCAAGAAGGACAAGGATTTGCAAGTGAAGGCAAATCGTCTCTTTGCCAAGGGCAAGGAGCGCGGTTTTGTGACTCACGATGAAATCCTGAAAGAGTTCCCTCATGTCGAAGATGACATCTTTTTCCTTGACCAACTTTATGCCAAGCTTCATGACGGAGGCATAGATATTCTCGAGAGCGGTGGGATGATAGATATGAGCGACATCGAACCGAGCAAGAAAAATGTCTATATGGGACGAGGTAGTGAATCATCTTATGACTCCATCCAGATGTATCTGAAAGAAATTGGTCAGTATCCTCTTATCCACGCGGGAGAAGAAAAAGATTTAGCGAAGCGTATTCAGGCCGGAGATATGGAAGCGAAAAATCTATTGGCTAGAGCAAACCTTCGTTTGGTAGTTTCTATCGCCAAAAAATATGTCGGCCGTTCACCTGACCTTACACTTCTCGATCTTATTCAAGAAGGAAACCTCGGATTGTTCAAAGCGGTAGATAAGTTCGACTGGACCAAAGGTTACAAGTTCTCTACATACGCTACATGGTGGATACGACAGGCCATTACCCGCGCTCTAGCTGACCAGTCACGTACTATTCGTGTGCCGGTGCATATGGTGGAGACTATCGCCAAGTACAAGCAGGTTGTCAGACGACTTTCTCAGGATTTGGGACGTGATCCCTTGCCGGAGGAAATTGCGGTGGAAATGGGACTTGATGTTGAGAAGGTTTATAATATTGAAAAAATCGATCAGGATACTGTGTCGCTTGAATCGCCTGTAGGCGATGAGGGAGATGATGGCAAGTCAACGCTCGGAGACTTCCTAGCAGACGATAAGATTCTTTCACCTGACCACGAATCATCTCGCCGTATTCTTTCAGACCAAGTAAAGGAAATACTCAATGACCTTTCCGAAAAAGAACGACGAATTCTTGAAATGAGGCACGGACTTAATGACGGTGTGACTCACACACTCGAAGAAGTAGGTCAGAAGTTCGGTGTAACTCGCGAACGTATCCGTCAGATTGAGGCCAAGGCGCATGAGAAGATACGACAGCACGATAAGTCTAAGAGGTTGGAAAGCTACTAGAGAACAATTGACAATTAACCTTTGACAATTGACTAAGGAGAGAAGATAAAAACAAACCGTGCCGATGCAATATCGGCACGGTTTGTTGTATAATATCCGCATATGAGAGGACCAACTGCTTTTTTATTTTTCACAGGCCTAATGCTCGGGGCGATTTTTCTTGTGGCGATTCCGTTTGCGACAAAAAGCGGATTGGTGTCCAAAATCATTTCTAATGAGCAATTTGCTTCAGTATTTTTCATTGAAAGCGTGAAGCCGGAGATTATGAAACAGACTGTCGCCCTTGCCAATATAAATCCCACAAGCAAAAAGCTTCGGATATTGGTAGTGCCAGGACATGACAACGAGTATTGGGGAACGCAATTTCTTGGTATGAAGGAAGCGGATTTAACTTTGGAGTTATCGAAATCTCTAGTGAACCTTCTTTCCGCAGACGGGGAGTTTGAGGTCATCACTTCACGCACAGATTCCGGTTACAATCCTATGTTGTCATCTTACTTTACGGTAGCAAAGGAAGATATTTTGGCTTTTGCAAAAAGTAAAAAGCAGATAATGAATGAGTTGATTTCCGATGGTAAGGTCGCGCCGAAGACTGATGGTGTCTATCACAATAACGCTCCCAGTCCCGTAGTCGTCAGACTTTACGGTATCAACAAATGGGCGAATGAGAACGACATTGATTTGGTGGTCCATGTGCATCTAAATGACTATCCACGCAAAAAGAAATCATTACCAGGGGAGTATTCCGGTTTCGCAATTTATGTTCCCGAACGACAGTATTCAAATGCTCGGGCAAGTAAGGAGATTGCACTTTCGGTTTCCAAACAACTAAAGCGATTTTTTCCTGAGAGCAATATGAAGAAGGAGAGTGCCGGAGTAGTGGAGGACCAGGATTTGATTGCCATAGGTTCATTTAACACCCTAGACCCAGCCTCAATACTTATCGAGTACGGATACATTTATGAACCGGCATTTCAGAATAAAACCATAAGAAGCAAGATGCTTGGAGAACTTGCTACTGCAACATATGTTGGTATTCAGGATTTTTTCAATAATAGCGATCCAAGTATTGCTGGGAGGTATGAAACTTCACTTTTGCCACATAAGTGGGATGAACCGGTCCCAGCCGGGGTGCAATACAACCTCAGTGTGCTCTCACTTCAGGCCGCTCTAGCGCTTGAGGGTGTCTATCCTCCAGCAGGATCCGATCCTCATGATTGTCCGATGTCTGGAACATACGGTGGTTGCACAAAAAAATCAATTGCAATGTTTCAGCAGAAATATGGAATCTCGGATAAATCCGGAACCTTCGGAGAGGGGACTGCAAGGAAGCTGAATGAGTTGTATGGAGATTAGTCGCCTTTTTGAATTACAAAATAAGAGGTTGACCCCTACGTTATTAGTTATTAGAACTATTTTGTTTACTAATTAATTGTTGGAGCTTTCGCCTGGCGTCATTTTCAGATGTAGTTCCTGAAAAAACTCCTTTTGATATAAGTGACTTGAGAACCTCTACTTTTTCATCATTGTCGACTGTGGGCTTGGAAGATACAATTTCTTTTGGAGTAACAGAAATTTCATCAAAGGACGAAAAATCATTATTATAATCAATTCGGTAGGTTTGAATTTTATTATCGCTATTTAAAATCGCATACAAAGGTATTTTGAGATTTCTAGCATGTTTAGCGATAAGTCTTATATCTTCCTCAGAAATTTCACCGCTTGTCACATCATAGTATAGACCAGCAATTTCCGGTGATTCCACTGTCACTTCGTTATATCCGCTACCACCACCTGAAAATCTTGGAATTATTCGGTCAACGTTAATTGTGGGTTCGATTGCTGATTTTTGGGTTCCTGCGCTTTCGGTTGCATAGAAATAATCACTGGTTGTTTTTGGTATTCTCTTATAAAGCCCGTATGCTGTTGAATTACCATCAGCAGGTTTTGCGGAAAGCACTTTTCCACCTCCCAAAATAACACCGGTTTTATATGCTAGGCCATTATTATAGCGATCGTGTGAAGGGATAGATGTCGATATGGTAGGTTGCACATCTTGTATAATTTTAAATCGGTCCTCAAAACTCAACTCCCGGCTATTTACAGATTGGTTCATACCAGCCATGGTTTTTTCGGAAAGAATCGGCATACCATGAATAATCAACAAGTCTTTTTGTCTCATGAGATTTGCTACATCTCTTTCTTTTTCTTGTGATTCAAATGTTTCTTTTTCATTCGCTGTTTTTTCGTAAAAAATCTGGCGAGTAGATTCTCCGCCCCCTGTTTTTCTGGCATCTTTTATATTAGTAGCCACTTCCTTGCGATAATCAGGATTATGATATTTTTTACTAAACTCACGCAAACCAGCAATTCTCTTATTTGCTTCGGAAACACTTGGAAAGTCTTCGTTAGAAGGCGGGATACCTAGTTTTTCTCTAACTTGATTGGCAGCTATTTTTACAATACCTATAGATTGCTCCAGTCGTCTAATTTCATGCTCATCGATCTCTGTTTCTTTGTTCGGGTCAGTAATTTCAACTTCTATGGTTGACTCTGATTTAGCAACATCAAGATTATTATCTAAATTTTTCCTTGACTCAGGCATGGATAACCCTTCTTTCATTTTGAGATTCTATCAGTTTAAAACTGAAAAACAAAGTGTTGCTACACATGTTTAAGAGGGATATCGCTTAGTTACTATTGAGAATTTAGTTTGGACGACACACATTCGCCCATCAAATTTTCTCTGTCGGGGTACTCGGTAATGCTCCGAGGCCTCACACACCCCATGCGTGTATACTGCTTTTATACTATACCCCGACAGAAAAAACTTTCTAGGGCCATAAATGTATACAGCCCGTTTACTCTATATCGAGATTATCATACACGAATTTTTATAATAAAAAAGCACTGTGAAAGTGCTTTATGTGCGATCTTTCACAGTTCTAAATTCCTACTTTGGAAAAGGAGGTGCCAAGTCGGCGAGGCGGAGGATTTCAAAATCCCTCGGCTTGTCAGAACAATCCACTCCCTTTAATAAAGGGAGAATTCCGAAGATGTGTGAGGGGTTACCTTCTTGTGGGACAGGTTCAATCAAATCGGAATGATGAGGAAACGATACCTGTCGTTTTGCTCGTCCGGAATTATTGTCTTGAGCGCCAATCTTAGTCCGGCGAGACTTCGCCATATTGTACTTTTCTCGTGAGTGACACTGGTGTTCAGGAGCTCACCTACGGTCCTGATTGAGTTGCGAGTGATGAAGCTCTTTGCTCGCAATCCAATTTTCAATCCGACCAGGCTCGCGAACTGTGTTACCTCCATTTCCTGAAGCTTGCGCTGTGGTATTTTGATTTTCTTCATAGTTAGTCCTAATCTACATGAAGCATAGTCCCGCTAGTTGCCAAATGCAAACAAAAGAAAACCGCCCTGTGTGGACGGTGGGTTTTGAACTAGTCACCTGTATTAAGAGCTGTATAGCTGGAACAAAAACCATTTCGCCATGATTCGGCAAGACCCATGCACGTTGGTGCCGTGGTGGTGCTCCTAGCGTATGGATTATCGCTCAGTGTTTTGCCATCAAGACCTGCCGCAAAGCCCTCATTGAAGACGTGAGTTATCATCCATCCTTTTTGCCATGCAAGTGATTGTCTTGTGGTTTGGAAACAAGGTCCATCCTCGAGACACACTCCGAGTCGGAACTGCTCCACCCCTACTGACTGGAAGAATTCATCTTTGATATTCTGTCGAGGTATCTTGCGTTTTTGAGACATGAACCCCTTAATTCTTTCTCATGATTTTATCCCGGCACTTGAACTCGCAATATCATACACGGTTTAATATATATTGCCATGTTATAATCGCCTGATGACGCCGAAGACATCTCCAAAATTTAACGAGCAGTATGAACGCCTGAACAAGGACCAGAGGAAGGCTGTGGATGCCATCGAGGGGCCTGTAATGGTCATAGCTGGCCCAGGTACAGGTAAAACCTCTATTCTCACCTTAAGAATAGCGAATATCCTTCGTTTGACCGATACCTCGCCGGATGCAATCCTTGCGCTTACATTTACCGAATCGGGGGCGTATGCCATGCGTCGTAAACTGGTAGAGATTGTGGGTAGCACCGGATACAAAGTAAACATATCGACTTTCCACGGATTTTCAAATTCCTTAATCAAGGATTTTCCGGAGCGGTTCCCCAGAATTATCGGTTCAACCGCAATGTCAGATATTGACCAGATAAAAGTGATGGAGAGGATAATTGCGGAAGGGGAGCTCGAATATTTAAAACCCTATGGCGATACATATTATTATGTCCGTCTGGCGCTTTCTGTCATCCGTAATTTAAAGAGAGAAGGATACGGCCCCGATGATTTGGATCGCGATATCAAGGAGCAAAAGAAAAAGTTCGATGATATTTCAGACCTTTATCATGAAAAAGGCGCCCATAAAGGTAAGATGAAGGGGGAATACATAAAAGAAAAAGAGCATATTGAGAAGAACAAAGAATTGCTTAAACTTTTTGAAAGTTATGAGGTTACTTTGGCGAAGAAAAAGCAATATGACTACGAGGATATGATTGTGGAGGTCATAAAAACTCTTCGGAAAGACAACAATTTTCTTCTTATTGTTCAGGAACAGTACCAGTACATTCTCGCGGATGAACATCAAGATGCCAATAATGCTCAGAATGCGATTCTCGAATTGCTTTCCAATTTTCACAAAAGCCCCAATTTGTTTATTGTAGGAGATGAGAAGCAGGCGATATTTCGGTTTCAAGGAGCGTCGCTCGAAAACTTTCTGTACTTCAAAAAGATTTATCCGGATGCGGTGTTGATAAATCTGGAGAACAATTACCGCTCTCAACAGCATATTCTGGACGCATCACATAGCTTGATTGAAAAGAACGTTGCACCCGAAGCTTTTAAGCGAGTTCGTTTGGTCTCTCAAAATATCCATAGTAAGAAACCTATATCCGTTTGCGAATTACCCGGTGAGGATTTGGAGTATTTTTTCATTGCTTCCGATGTTAAGGATAAAATTGCTAATGGTGTTAGGCCCGAGGATATTGCTGTTTTGTATCGTGACAACAAGGATGCTTTTCCAATTGCCAGCTCCTTAGAAAGACTCGGTGTTGCTTGCAGGATAGAATCGGACCAGGATTTGTTGCGGGACCCGCATATACGAAAGCTTATTCTGATTTTCCGTAGTATTGCCGATTTGGCAAACGATGAAGCGTTGGGCAAATTATTGTTTGTTGATTTTCTTGGTCTGAATATTGTTTCGGTATTTAAGACGATTCAGACAGCAGGCGCTACTCGTCGTCCACTTCACGAGCTTGTACAGTCCGATTCTCCAGAATTGTGGAAAAGAATCGTGAAATGGAGCAATCTTGCGAAGAACAAAACATTCCCCGAGGTGTTTGAGGTTGTGGTACGTGAATCGGGATTTCTTACCGATGCATTGAAGAGCGAACAGTCTCTCGAGCGGTTACGTGTGCTCGAAGCTTTCTTTGCCGAGGTTAGAAAGCTTGCCAGCGGAGCGCAGGAATATTTTCTCTCGGATTTTATGGAGTACCTCTCACTTATGGAAGAACATGGTATTTTGCTGAAATCCGCTGGTTCGAGTGATTTTTCAAAGGGAGTTCGACTTATGACAGCGCACAAGTCGAAGGGTTTGGAGTTCGGACATGTATATATTTCAGGAGCGTATGACGGTCATTGGGGTAACAAGAAGGACAGAAAATATTTTCACATTTCCTTGCTCGGAGGAGATGAAGAAGGCGGAGGAAGAATGGAGGATGAGCGACGACTGTTTTACGTGGCCCTGACTCGCGCCAAAGAAACTGTCACGATAAGCTACTCGAAGGTTGGACGCGACGGCAGGGATCAATTACCAAGTCAGTTTATAGAAGAGATAGACCCGCAGTTTAAGGAAACTAAAAATGTGAATCAGACTCTAGAAGAGTTTGCAGGATTGCCCGCATTCAATTTTATAGAGAAAGCTCAGAAGAAAGCTTCGGTCGTGGACAGGGATTATGTTCGGGATTTATTTTTGGAACGCGGAATGTCTGTGACAGACCTAAACAACTATTTGAAATGTCCCTGGCAATATTTCTTTGTGAATCTAATACGCTTGCCTCAGTCGCAGACCAAGCACCAGATATACGGTACTGTCGTACATGAGACATTACAGTCTTTTTTCAATAAGTACCGTGAAGAGGAAGATATGAGTAGAAAGGAATTGCTCGAATTGTTTGAACATAACCTGGGACGTAAACCTCTCAGTTCAGCGGATTATAAAGAGTTGCATACCAAGGGTTTGAAGTCACTTGGTGGATATTATGATACCTACAATGGCACGTGGGTCAGAAACGTTATTACCGAATACAACCTCCGCGGTGTTCATCTGTCTGTGAAGAACAATAGCCTTTCACAGGATATCTTGCTAAAGGGAAAAATCGATAAGATTGAGATGCTCGACGAACAGACAGTAAACGTTGTTGATTACAAAACAGGAAAAGCAAAGTCCCGCAATGAGATAGAGGGCAAGACGAAGAATGCCGACGGCAATTATAAGCGTCAGCTGGTGTTTTATAAACTCCTGCTTTCGTTGGACGCCACGAAGCAATATATGATGAGAAGTGGGGAATTGGATTTCACCGAGCCGGATGAGAAGATGCGTTACAAGAAAGAGCGGTTTGAAATTACCGATGATGAAGTGGAGGAGCTGAAGGAAACCGTTGCCCGAGTTTCAGGAGAAATTATAGGTTTGGATTTTTGGGACAAAACGTGTGGGGAGAAGGATTGTGAGTATTGTAACTTACGACAGCAATTGAAGTAATGTTTGTAATTTAAAAACGGCAACCTTTGTCCTACAAAGGTTGCCGTTTTTCTTTCGTCGGTTTATTTTCCAGAAAGTAGTAAATCGATAATTTCTTTCAGTGTGGCAAATTGGAATGCTCCACTTATACCGACTTTTTGTTTGCCCGAGTCTAATGTGATGACACTTCGGCTTCCCTGTGGAAGTTGAGTGAGGATTTGTTGGTTGATTTGTGATAGGCGAGCCTCCACCGATGCGGAAACCGGAGTTTTCAAGATAAGGACAGAATGTGGAGTACCGTTTACTCCTGATGCAATACCGTCTTGATAATCACTTTTCACTTTCTCAGTGTATTTTCCGCTGTCCAGACAGGTCTGGAATGATTTCAAATCAAGATTTATCTTTTCGGCTATTTTGGGAAGTTCTGAAGGGTCGAGACTTTCATTTTGCGGTTTGACTTCGAAGATTCTGTCAATGTAGGCCCAGAACTTGTCGTTGCCACCTTGTTCAAACGCGCACTCCGATGCTTCGGACTCCTTTGGTGAACGAGGGTGAATTTCAAGTGGGAAGTGACGGTATGCCCATGCCAACTTTCCGCTCTTGCCATACTGTTCGAGCACTGTCTTCATTGTCTTGTGAAATACCTGACAGAAGGGACACTCTAGGTCCGAGTATTCAAGCATTACTATCGGTGCGTCCGGATTGCCAAGGATGTGCTCATCCGCGCTAATCACTCTTCCGGATATCCCCCCGGCAATATTGGCAGGTGCCTGTTCGGGTTGTTTGAAGATTTCCTTGTTTGGAACGCCACCTCGCGTCATAAAGATTGCTCCTCCGATAATTATGCCTGCCACCACTATCGCCATCGGTATCGTCAACGGGTTATTTTTTTCCATCCTGTTAAATTAATTATTTAAAAGTATGGTCATTGTAACATAGGGTATATTTTTGTCTTCCCGAATAATCTGTAGACACCTGATGTCTACAGATTAGAGATTCTAAAAAAAGTTGACTTACTCCTAGATTTCAATAATCTTAACGGTAGTTACTTTAGCTCTGACCAGATGGTCTCAACCAAAGGAAATATGTCGAAATTGGGCAAAAAGAAGAACAGTAAATACGCCTATAAGAAGGCTCACGGCATAAATGGCCGAGGGTGGGTGGAGGGAGTCAGTAAGTTGGCCCCAGAGGGCCGGTTGTGGTCAGTCACGAGTCAGCACAGCGAGAGTAATGTCTCTGAAGGTCCCAGAACTACGAGGGTAAAACTTCCCTCTGGTAAGATTGCCTGGGTAACATTTCGTGGGGCAGAGATGAAGATTTCGTGATTGGACAGGAACTATCAAAGACAGGTTTTGTACCTGTCTTTTTTCATATCCAAAATTAGATTATCTAGTCGAGAACTCTCTCGGAATAAATCACGAGACGCTGGCTATAGTTTTTTGTTTTGGGATTCCATGTACCGTCGCAAGTGACAAGGTTCAGACGTCTTTTCCCTCTGGACTGATCGAAAATCTTTTCAAGAGGAGCTTTGTCCTCATCATAGATTTCCTTGCCGGTAACCTTAAATAGAATCTCTTGTCCTGTTTTGTCGGTAATTGTGATCAAGTCTCCTTCTTTGAGTATCGAAAGGTCAGCAAACACAGCATTGGCATCAATGGCAGTGTCTAAATGTCCCGCAATCACTGCGCTACCTTTGTCTCCGGGCCTCGGACCGTATTTGTACCAAGATACATCGGTAAAGTTGCTAGGCAAGCCCATACGGCCTTCTGAGTCGACCCCGACAAGTTGTACGAGCGTATTTACACCTACGGCGGGAATGATGAGTCGTCCCGGTACTCCGACAGGAGCAGGAAGAGGGCGTGTCTTTATGGCGTGCTCAACATAAACAGAGGCAAAACCAAGCAGAATAATGAATGACGCCGCAATCAGAGAAAAAATGGCGGTATTATATTTTGATTTATGCCACCAGAATTTTTTCATGCTTGATTATTTCAAATGAGAAATTGACGATCCACCACGGCCGGCAATGGGAAGTCGTGGCGCTACAGGTGGCAAAATCGGTTCAACTATTTTTTCCGCCTTAACATTGATGTCGTATCCGTATGCGTAATAGGAAACCGCTCCCATTTCATGACCTCGACTATTCTGTTGCTGTGACGAGACTTTGACGGAAATAGCTGCAAACGCAAAAAAAGGTATTACTAGTGCGGTAATAGATAAAACTGGAACTAATTTTGCGATGGGGTTTTTCATTGAAAAATTAATATTTAAAAGGGGAGTGTGTGATTGATTGCTCCGGTTTGAAGCAATTCCCAATTTGATGGATCAAGAGGAATGTTTTTTACGACTGTTCCTTCTTTGTATTTCACGTGCTTGTTTTTGAACGCGTATTCGTACAGCTCTTTGGTAATTTTCACGTCTTCCAGACAGTATTTTACAACTTTTTCTTTTTCTCCATTTCTCCACCAGACTACCGCTTCAAGGCCATGAGCCGTTTTATTTTTTCCTAGGGTCGCTTCGGCCACATCATCAAGCTTGATTCTACGGCCAAGGCTAGCGCGGATTTCTTTGAGAAGATCGACACTTTTTAGCTTAGTAAGGTCCCCTGGATAATACCTGTTTAATAGGGGAATGTCAAAGTGGTCGGAATTATAGCCGATAAGGATGTCTGTTTTTTCCAGAATTGGCCACAGTTTTTTCAAATCTTCCTCATAGTAGCTTGAATATGAATCGGTTTCGGAATCGTGAATACAAACAACGGAAAGCGCTAGTTTTGAGGGGTCGTTGGAACCTATGTCCTGAAATAAGTTGGATGTCTCTATGTCGAAAGTTATTTTTCTCATGTAATACGGATTACGAATTAGTACCCGCCAGTACCGAAACGTTACGTTCGGGCGGGCGAATATACGAATGGGAACATTGTACCAGATTCAATGTCTGTTCAAAACAATTAGTTTACTCCGTATATCCAGAGTGGAGGAATATTTTTCAAGACAAAAGCGATTTTTTTGATAGATAATTTTTTGTATACACGTTTTGCTACCGGTGGAACATATGTAAAGAATCTGAATGCTGTTCCAGTGTCGATTCGGTGTTTTATCGTATCAATAAATTGTTCACTGATTACTTCTTCAAAGAAGGGTAGTCCGGATATCAATAAATCCAATTTTGAAACTCCGTGTTTTTTAAGAACTTCATCCAGAAGGTGAGCGTTCGTATTTTCAACTGTGACTTTGTCACCGAATAATTTTCTGAGGTTTTCGATGTATGACTTCTCCAGTTCAATTAAGATAATTTTCGTGCCGGGGAGACAACGCTTTACCAGCTCATTTGTGAAAACTCCAGTTCCGGGTCCGAGCTCCACCACTGAATGTATATTTGAAAAATTAATGTTCTTCACCATTGCTCTGCCAGCAGAAACGGAGCTTGGAATGATTGAGGCGTTACGCAGTGGATTTTTTACAAAGTTTTTAGCAAAAAGAAGCACATTTTTGCGCTTATCAATAAACCTTTGTCTTGTGAGTTTTGACAAATTGGTCTACTTAACTATTTTTGAAACTTCATCCTCGGTAACGACTTGTTCCTCTCCCGTCTTTAGGTTTTTAATTTTTAGTTTTCCGGTTTTTGTTTCCTCTTCTCCAACACAAACGATAAATGGCACACCTTGTCTGTCAGCGCGCTTGATTTGGTCACCGACTTTTTTGCCGGAATAATCCACTGTCACAGAAATGTCCTTGGCTCGAAGCTTTTGCGCCAGTTCCTGAGCATAGTCAATGTGTTCAGTGCCGACTGTGCAAATAGTGAGATTCACTGAAGACTTAGCGTCAGGAAGAAGCCCATATGTTTCCAATACATCACGAATGGTGACGTCACCCATACCAAAACCGACTGTGGGTATTTTCTCGTCACCGAATATTTGAAGAAGATCGTCATAACGTCCGCCACCGAAAAGCGCTCTGCGATTGTCCGGGTTAAGGTCGAATACTTCAAATACAATTCCCGTGTAATAGTCGAAACCTCGCATAAGCGTCTGGTCGAAAACCACATTGGTGATACCTAGTTTCTCAAGTGCCTGTATTAGGGTTTTAATTTCCACAATACCCTCGTGAAGTTTGGCATCTTCTGGCAGTCGTTCAACAAACTCTTCAAAGTTCTTGGAACTAAGTAGCGTCAAAAGAAAGTTATCTTTTTCTCCGACAATGTCAGTAATCATTTTGCCGAACACTTCGTGAGAGACTTTTTCCTTGCGGTCGATAACCTTGGCGACTTTTCCGGCAGTTTCCGTCGTAAGACCCATCAATGTCTCGAGGATGTAATTTACTATTTTGCGATTGTTGATTCTGATTTCAAATTGGGAATCCTTTACCCCATAAGTGCGCATTATTTCGCTTGCCACGGAAATTATTTCTACTTCAGCTTGAATACTGTCCACTCCGAAAAGGTCCACATTAAGTTGCCAGTGTTCACGAAGACGGCCTCGCTGAGGTTTCTCATAACGAAATAGATTGGGAATAGAGTACCAGCGTACAGGGAAGACCAATTCCTTTCTTTTGCCGGCAACCATTCTGGCAACGGTCGGGGTCATTTCCGGCCGGAGTGTGACCTCTCGGTCACCACGGTCCTTGAAGGTATATGTCTGTTCATTGACGATTTCTTCGCCTGACTTTGCGCGGTAAAGCTCGGCTGGCTCCAATATGGAAGCGCCGTACTCTTGGTATCCAAACTTTCTGGCCACTTTTCCCATTACTCCGAAAATATAATTCTGCACAGCCATATCCTCAGGGTAAAAATCTCGCACACCCTTGTAGCTCTCAGTTGAAAGTTTTTTTGAATCGCTTTTTGACATAGGAACATTTTAGCAAGTCCAGCCAAATCTACAAATGAAAATCATTATGTTTATGCTCATGTATATTATCTGTGGTACAATTATATGATGAAGAAATGGGACAAAATACGAGCGATTGCTGTCGCACTTCGCGTACAAGGTAAAACGTACCCGGAAATTCAAAAAGCACTTGGAATTTATGTTCCAAAAGGAAATCTTTTTTACTGGTTTAAGAAAATTAAATTAACTCCAGAACAGGCGGAAAAAATTCACCGGCAAAATTTGCAGTCACTTGAAGGTTCTAGATTGAAAGCTCACGCTGTACTCAAACAGAGGCGCGAAAGGTATCTTGCTTCAGTGATCAACAGAGTTAGGGATTTTGTTTATGTTCTGAATAGTAAAAAGACGGCGAAAGTGGTTTTGGCGGTTTTGTATATAACCGAGGGATCAAAATCTCAGGGGAGTATCTGCTTCGGAAATTCTGACCCGTACATTATCAGTTTATTTTTGCATCTTCTTCGCTTTTGTTATAATATCGATGAACAAAAATTGCGTTGCACCGTTCAGTGTAGAGCCGACCAAAACATCAAAGAGCTTGAAAGTTTTTGGGCAAAAATTACCGGCGTTAGTAAGGATTTGTTTTCCAAACCGCAGGTTGACCCGCGAACTATCGGTAAACCAACAAAGAAGCCAAATTATAAGGGTGTCTGTAGGATTCAATATTATTCTGCCGATATTTCGCTGGAGTTACGCGCAATTACAAAAGTAATGCACAAAGGGCCTGTAGTTCAGTGGTAGAATGCAGCTATGGCATAGCTGAGGTAGGGGTCCGATTCCCCTCAGGTCCACAAACAGAAACTTCTCCGTCCGAAAGGGCAATCTGTGGAGGTTAGACCTCCACAGGACTACTTACTCTAAATATTTAAGATTTTTTGCCAATAGTGTAGAATATACGAATCAACCCCGAATAGTGAAAACGTATGAAATTTGAATTCTCAATGTTGTTAAGTCCTCTGGCGCTTGGCATTCTACTTGCCCTTTGTCTTTTGGTTTTCGGTGCTTTAAGTGTGGCTTTTCTTTACCACTGGAAGGAGTATGGGATGAATACCGGCATCATTCGGCGCGCTCCGTTTGTTTACCTTTCGATTTATATCCTCCTGTGCATACTTGCCATCATCTCTTATATAGCCTTAATTTTACGATAGTCACACTGCAATGATTAAACTTGAAGACGGTGAGGAAATTCTATACATAGCGAGAAGACATTGGTTCTTGTTTTTCAGTGAGACTATTTTTTTGTTGATTTTTGCAGTCTTACCTTTGCTTCTCGTGTTCATACCAGCTTCGGCATTTGGTGAAGTATTTTCCGCGTTGCATGTTACGAATTATGGAACTTCATTGTTTACATTCTTTTGGAGTCTCTGGCTCACGATTCTCTGGGTGCTTTTCGCGCTTCTTTGGACGAATTATTATTTGGACATCTGGATTTTGACGAATCATCGGATCATCGATATAGAACAGCTTGGATTGTTTAACCGCCATGTTTCCTCATTCAGATACGACCAAATTCAGGATGCGACCGTCAAGGTTTCCGGTCTTATGGAAACGTTGATTGGTTTCGGAAATGTTGAGATACATACCGCGAGCAATGAGTCTTTTAAATTCAAGGGAGTAGCGAACCCAAATGAGGTGAAAGAGAGGATTATGTCCGAGCATCACCGCGTGCATACCGAGTGAGTTGTTTACACACGTAGGGTTGAGCCTTACACTATAAAAATGGAAACATTTCGAAAAGACTTCCCAATCCTCTCCAAAAAAATCAACGGCAAACCCATTGTGTATTTTGACAATGCCTGCGTGACACTTCGGCCGAAGCAAGTGATTGACGCTGTGACCGATTATTACACAAACTTTCCTGCTTGCGCCGGACGCAGTTCTCATACTCTAGGTGAAACCGTCAGCAAGAAAGTCGACGAATCACGTAAGACAATTGCGTCCTTCCTTGGCGCTCGACGTAAAGAAGAAATTATTTTTACCCGCAATACCACCGAAGCTATTAATCTCGTGGCCAATTCCTTTCCGTTTGTCGAAGGTGATGTGATTTTAACATCCGATAAAGAACACAACTCAAATCTTGTACCTTGGCAGATTCAGGCAAAGAAGCGGGGGATAATACATAAAGTTATCGCTTTGAATGAAGACAACACTTTCAATTTGGATAATTTGGAAAGATTGCTTCACGACGGACGAGTGAAGCTCGTGGCGCTCGGACTCACTTCCAATCTCGACGGTGTATCGATTCCCGCAGAGAAAATAATTGAAATGGTGCAACGCCACGGAGCTTATGTGCTTTTGGATGCGGCACAAACGGTGCCACATAGGAAAATTAATGTTCATAAACTCGGTGCGGATTTTGTGGCATTTTCCGGACACAAGATGCTTGGCCCTTCAGGTATCGGGGTGCTTTACGGGAAGTTTGAACTTCTAGAAAATCTCGCACCTTTTCTTGTTGGTGGGGGAACTGTACTCTCATCAACATATGAAGGTCACGAGTTTTTACCTTTACCTGAAAGATTTGAGGCCGGACTCCAGGATTATGCCGGTATTATCGGTCTTGCAGAGGCGGTGAGGTATTTGGAAAATATTGGGTTTGAGAAAATAGCTGAACATGAGTTGAAACTTAACAAAATTATAACTGATGAGATTTTGAAAATAAATGGTGCGAAAATAATTGGACCGTCTGATCCAGCACTTCGTGGGGGTATAATATCTTTTACGATTGACGGCATTGATTCGCACCAGATTGCCATTATTCTAAATGAAAGCAGTAATGTGATGATTCGCTCCGGTCAGCATTGCGTCCATTCGTGGTTTAATGCCCGTAAGATAAAATCTTCCGCCCGAGTTTCCCTGTATTTTTATAACACCATGGATGAAGTGAAGATTTTTGCGGAAGGATTGAGTAAAATTGTAGCAATAAACAAATAATATGTTCTGCGTCATCGCTTTAATCGTCTTTGCATTTCTTGGAATCTTCAGCGCCACTCACCGAGAGTTGGCGAAGGAGGCTTTTGATTGTGTGTTTCGGAAAATCACTTTGCGCCCATGCAACACTGACTTCAAGGAGAAGATGAAAGGGAGGATTGTGGGTAATTTGCTGAATCGTTCTGTGTTCTTCGCTCGAGTTTTTAATCGGCATTTCGAACTTCTGTCTTGGATTTTCTTTATTCTGACAATTGCGAGTACATTTTGGGTCGCACGTGGTCTGTACAATTATTATTACTACGCAAGCTGTAACGGTCTAAACGTTAGCGGTTTTTGCGCCTTTGACCCTGCGGGGGAGAACAATAAGGTATCAGAGGTAGAGGGTTTGGCTTGCGGTACTGTTAAACCTGAACAGGAGAATCTGACTCTTGACGGTGTGGACTTGTCATTATTCCCGAAGAAGATTACCGATTCAGAAAACACTTTGGTTTTTATCGGTTGTTACAGTTGTGATTATACCCGAAGTACTTATCCGATTATTCAGGAGTTGTTAAGGAAGAGACAGATTAATTTTGTTTTTGCCCACTATCCTGCCAAGTCTGGTACCGAATACATGAGCGCCATCGGATACTGTTCCTACAAGGAGGACCAGGATAAGTTTTGGAAATTAAATGACTTGTTGTTCGCTTCCTCGAAGGACGAGATATCTGACCCTGAGTTCGTATACGGACTGCTTTCCGGAGTTGGCCTTGATCCGATAGAAATAAAAGCTTGTACCAACAGGACAGCAACAAAAACAGCGATTGAGACTGAACTTGCTGAGTTGAAGAAGACCGGAATATATGGAACCCCCACAATTTTTGTAAATGACACTGCGATTGTCGGTCCTAAACCTGAACGAGTTTACAGATTGATGTTACATTGATTTTTGGGTTTTTCGGGTATAACCTGGTAGTAGTAAACAACGAACCCAAGGATTCAATATGTTTGGTCCCGATAAGGAAGTCGGAGAGTGTGACTGTGATTGTCATACTGATCCAGGTACTGTTGCACATTTTGTCGCATGTTGCACCCCGTGCCCGCACTGCAAAAAGAACATTGAGCCGGCCTTCTTCGATTCACATGTCGCCGGTCACCAGGTAACCGCGGATGATTTGGAGCTTCAAGCTCGGGTTTTGTTCCCGGTCCTGCCTCTCGATGGGTAGGATGTATCACTCTAAATGTCGGGCCCCGTGTAACAGGGGCCTTTTCTATTGCTTGACTTGGTCGGCTTTATTCTGCTATTATCCTGACAATAAGTAATGGAAATAGAAAACCAGAAAAAAAAGGATGGTGCGATTATGGGCGTTGTCGTCGAGGCTTTGCCCAACACGATGTTTCGGGTAAAGTTTGAAAACAAGGAACCTGCCACTACGACGGACAAGGAAAATCTGTTGTGCTACTTGGCTGGCAAGATGAGGCTTCACCGTATACGAGTGCTTGTCGGTGACAAGGTGCTTGTGGAGCTTGAGCCGTATGGAGGGAAGGGAAGAATCACGAAGAGGTTGTAAAGCTCAAAACTAAAAGCGCAAAACGCAAAGTTTCGGACAGTATTAATTTTTCGTATTATTTCGTTAGTATTCGCATAATTTTCGTATCGTATGAGAGTAAAAGCATCAGTAAAAAAAGTTTGTCCGAAGTGCAAATCTGTCCGAAGAAAGGGACATTTGTATGTTGTATGTACCGGTAATCCCCGACACAAACAGCGACAGGGCTAAAAAACTTACGCCATCGGTGCATTTTGTCGTTGCACCCTCCGCTTGCTCCCGCAATGTAGAAAGCCTACATTTTGGTCGCAATGCTCGGGTGCGCCTAAAACTGCACTCGACGGCCTCAGTTTTTACGGGTAGAGTCTTTGACTTATTTTCGGTTATTTGTTATCATGCCCCGCATTGTTTGTTTTGTTAATTTTTCAAAAAATCTAAGCAACTTATGAGAATTTTAGGTATTACTGTGCCGGAGAATAAAAGACTTGAAATTGGTCTTACCTGCCTTTATGGGGTAGGTCATTCACGTGCTTTGGAGGTATTGAAGCAGGCCAAGATTCCCGCCAGCAAGCGTTCAAAGGAACTTACGGTAGATGAGGAGAATGCCATCAGAAAGATTATAGAGGCTTACAAGATTGAAGGAGATCTCAAACGTCAGGTAGCCGGCAATATAAAGCGCCTCAAAGATATTAAGGCCTACAGAGGTATCCGCCACATGAGAGGTTTGCCATCGAGAGGTCAGCGCACAAAGACCAACTCCAGAACTCGACGCGGTAACACACGAAAGACTATGGGTACGGGAAGAAGGGCGGTAGAGAAGAAATAAAATAGTCTATAAAGTTATAAAGTCCATAAAGTTCATAAAGTAGGGTTGGGGACTTGAAGAACTTTATAACTTGAAAACTTGAAACTTAATTTATGGGAAAAAAACGTATAGTAAAAGAGGGAGAAGAGGCTAAGAAAGGAGAAGGTGCTCCTGTTGCTTCGTCTGCTTCAAAAAAGAAAACTGTTGACGCAGGTGTTTTGTACGTTCAATCCACTTTCAATAACACAACTCTCCTTTTGACCGATACGAAAGGCAACGCTTTGGCCTGGTCATCTTCAGGTTCACTAGGTTTCAAGGGTGCAAAGAAAGGTACACCGTTCGCAGCCGCAAAGGTGGGCGAGACATTGGCTTTGAAGGCTCAGGCTATGGGAATGAAAGAAGTATCCGCTGTCATCAAGGGTGTCGGTTCTGGCCGTGAATCGTCTATTCGAGGTTTTATCTCGAAAGGCATTTCACTGGTCGGAGTAAAGGATAGGACACCGGTTCCACATAATGGTCCGAGACCGCCGAAACCAAGGCGTGTATAACACGCCAGTTTATAAAGTAGAAAGTTTATAAAGTTCATAAAGTCAGAGAATTCGGTTTCCAACTTTACAAACTTTAAAAACTTGATGAACTTGATAACTAATTTATGATAAACAAACCAAAATACAAACTAGCTCGACGCCTTGGCGCAGGATTGTTCGAAAAGACACAATCTCAGAAATTTGCGTTGCGAGAAGGACGACGCAAGGAAGTTCGTGAGAGACCAAGAGCAAAAAGCGATTTTGCCGTACAACTTCTAGAAAAGCAAAAAGCTCGATACTGCTACGGTATTGGTGAAAGACAGTTTGCAAAATATGTCGGTGAGGCTCTCTTGAAGCAAGGTGCCAATGATGTTTTGTTGTTCGAACGACTTGAGACCCGACTTGATAACGTTGTTTACCGTTTGAAATTGGCTCCTACACGTCAGGCCGCACGCCAGATGGTTTCTCACGGCCATATTTTGGTCAATGATGTACGCGTTACGATTCCTTCATATAACCTGAAAATAGGGGATAAGCTTAAGATTCGTGAGGCCAGCGTAAAGAAGATGATTTTTGCCGAAATGGCGGAAAAAATGAAGGATTCTTTGCCACCATCTTGGCTTTCATTTGACCCTACGACACGTACTGGCGCTATGCAGGGTAAGCCTAAAATGGTCAAATCCGAGCTACTTTTCGACATCGCCTTGATTTTGGAATATTACAGACGTTAAACGACCATTGCATTTTTTCTCAAAGTGATGTACAATTCGTTTTTATAATTATTTATTAATTCCCAAAAGGTCTAACAATAATAAATATGGAGCACTCAATTATTTTACCTTCGAAGCCGAGAATAGTTTCGGAGGAGAAGTTCACGGGTATTTATGAGATTGACGGGTTGTATCCGGGTTACGGACACACTCTGGGTAACTCTCTTCGACGTATCATTCTTTCCTCGCTCCCGGGCGCGGCTATTACTGCTGTGAAGATTGCCGGAGTCAGTCATGAGTTCTCGACAATTTCCGGAGTAAAGGAAGATGTCATCATAATGATTCTAAACTTGAAGAAGGTTCGAATCGCTTTGACTACCGATGAGCCACAGACGCTTACTTTGAAAGTGAAAGGTATCAAGGAGGTTACCGCAGGTGACATTACTTGTCCTGGACAGGCTTCAATCCTAAACGGAGATTTGCACATTGCTTCATTGACCGACAAGAATGCCGAGTTGGATATTGAGCTTCGCGTTGAGAAAGGTTTGGGATATGTTCCAAAGGAAATATTGCAGAAGGACCGAGTGGATATCGGAGCTATTTCTCTCGATGCCGTTTTTACACCTATCCGCCGAGTAAATTATGAAGTAGAAAATATGCGTGTCGGTAACCGCACAGATTTCAACCGTTTGAAAATCTTTATTGAGACCGACGGTACTCTCACACCAAACGAAGCTTTGGAACGCTCGATTGCCATTATGATTTCACAGTTGAAGGCCATCGTCGGTTTCAAGGAGGAAGAGCCTGAACAATTGGCTGATGCGGAAGTCTCAGATAAATCCGATTCTTCAGAAGGCAAGAAAGAGATTGACCCTGAGTTTTTGAAGACTCGAATCGAAACATTGGGTCTGTCACAGAGAACAGCAAACGCTCTTGCAAACGCAAACATCCGAACGATTGGAGGATTGGCTCGCAAGAAGGAGGAGGACATTTTGGATATTGACGGTTTGGGAAGTAAGGGAGTTCAGGAGATTAAGAAAATGTTGGGGAATTACGGAATAACACTCAAGTAGTTTATAAAGTAAAAAGTTCATCAAGTTCATAAAGTTAAGAAAATTCGGACTCATACTTTATAAACTTTAAAACTTTACAAACTTGAAACTTATTTATGAGACACCACGATAACATCAGAAAATTCGGAAGAACTATGGGAGGACGCAAGGCGCTCTTGAAGTCTCTTGCTCTGTCATTGGTAATTCACAAGAAAATCACCACAACCGAGGCAAAGGCCAAGGAGCTTCGTCCTTTTGTAGAAAAGCTCGTGACTCGTGCCAAAGTGAATAATATCGCTTCAAAGAGAATGCTTGTCGCCAAGATTGGAGCAGGAAAGGGTGTTACGGAATTGATGGAGAAGCTCGCTCCTAAGTATGAGAAAAGATCGGGAGGATATACCAGAATTGTGAAGTTACAAAGACGCCTTAGTGACGGAGCTTCTATGGCTGTAATTGAGTTTGTTTAGTAAATTAAGGAGTGAAACGACTATAATTTACTTAACCCAAGCACCATTTTTACAGAGCTTTACTTTATCCGCAATTTTAGTAGATTATCCCAATATCATTCAAATTTAGATTACAGGGCAGTCGGTGAAAATGGTGCTGGGTCATTATTTTCAAAAACTCGCCGAACTCGTTAAGAAAATATATGAAATACACTATCGACGCTACAAATAAAAAATTGGGACGAGTGGCAAGTGAGGCCGCTTCTATTCTTAATGGCAAGAATACGGCTACTTTTGCTAGAAATACTGTTACCCCGACTACTGTCGTAATCACCAATGCGTCTAAAGCTGATATAAGCGAGAAGAAGTTGGTTCAGAAGAGATATGTTCGATATAGTGGGTACCCAGGCGGACTTCGCAATCCTTCTATGGAGAATGTCATAGAGAAAAAGGGTTATTCAGAGATTTTCACATTGGCCGTGTACGGTATGATTCCTTCAAACAAACTCCGCGCTAAGATTATGAAGAATCTCACGGTTACAGAATAACTCACATTTTACTTGCAATTTTAAGCTTTTAACTTTACACTTTCACCTTACTCTATGCCAACAGAAGAAAAAACCAGATACATCGAAACCGTAGGTCGCAGAAAGACCGCTATTGCACGTGTCCGAATCACTCCTTCAGCAAAGAGTTCATTTTTGGTAAATGAAAAAGATGTAGATTCATATTTCACTACCGACGAATTGCGCAGGATTGCCGTTGAAGCTCTTACTCTTACCAAGCTTGCTCAGAAGTTTAAGATAACCGCCAAGATTACCGGTGGAGGTATCAATGGTCAGGCTGAGGCTCTCCGCCACGGTATTGCCCGAGCTCTCATCATTCATGAATTGGAACTTAGAAAGAAGTTGAAATCTGCAGGTTTTCTAAAGCGAGATCCTCGAGCCAAAGAACGAAGAAAGTTCGGTCTCAAAAAAGCTCGAAAGGCTCCACAGTGGAGCAAGCGTTAAACAAAAAACTCCCTAATGGGAGTTTTTTTGCAGTCTTTGTTTTACTCTGTCATTCCCGTGCAGGCGGGAATCCAGAAAAAGAAATACCGCTCGCGTAAGACTGCGAGCGGTGGGGAAAGAGACAGGTTCAGGAGTGATTGAGAAGTTGGCGTGTGTCCGTGGCGATGGTGGACAACGTCTTCTTTCGAGCCCTATCCGAAAGAATCATAACGACATTAGCATCCTTCCACTTCATGAGGTATTGCCCAGGGTCGTCAAGATACACAAAGTAGTTTCCTGGCCTAAGTCCGATTGCATCGAGTGCCGGTGATTCAAATTTCCAGTAGTTACCGTCAAATTGTTTTTGATCCGCGAGACCAGCCTCTATGACGATTTCAACACCAAAGACAGCATTGTTCACGTAGTACACCACCCCACGCTTCAGTTCATTTTCAGGCCGCGGTTTACCGTTTGGCAATGTTTGCCAGGTGTAACGTACCCACTGTATTAAGGCAAGAGTAGAAAATGCCCCAAGCAGGATCAGGGTGCCCAAATCGGCCTTATTTCTCTCCAGGGCTTTTCCCATGAAAATGGCACAATAGATGGCGAGGGGGATAGTCAGGTACGTGAAGATTCGGACAGTTAATAATGGTGTCATAAGAGGTTCCTTTCGTGTTGTTAATTGTTGCAAAGAGTCCAAAATTAAGGTAACATGTGTGGCACATATGGTCAAGTAAGCAAGAATTAAACTTTATTATTCCCAAATTCCTCCTTTATAAAAGGAGGTGGCCGAGTCGGCGAGGCTGGAGGATTTCAAAATCCCTCGTCTCATCAGAATGAGCCACTCCCTTTTGTAAAGGGAGAATTCCGAAAGGAGATGCCAAGTTACGTTAAAAAATACAATACTTATGTCCCAAGAACCCCAAGAAGAACAAGATATTAAATACGAAACCGACCCCGAGGGGGCGGAGAATGCTACGCCTAGAAAGGCGGGTTTTGGAAAGTCGGAAAATCAAGTGATTGCCGATTTGAAGGAGAAGCTTGCCACTGCATTGAAGGAAAAACAGGAATATCTTGATAAGTGGCAGAGGGGGACCGCAGAGTTTCAGAATGCTCGCAAACGCGATGCCGAGGACAATGACCGTTTCAGAAAATATGCCTCAGAAAATCTGGTCTCGGAACTATTGCCTGTGCTTGAGAGTTTCAATATGGCATTCAGTAACAAAGAAGCTTGGGAAAAAGTTGATAAGAATTGGAGAACAGGAGTTGAATATATTGCGAACCAGCTTAAGGGAGTTTTGGAAAGTAACGGCCTGAAAGAACTCAATCCTGTCGGAGATAAGTTTGACCCAATGCTCCACGAAGCTGTCGAGTTTGAAGAAGTTTCGGACGAAGCGAAAAATCAGACAATCACTGCAGTCATCCACAAGGGTTATATGTTTTATGATAGAGTATTGAAAGCGCCGAAGGTGAAGGTGGCAGAGACGCGGAACAACGCGGAACTAACGCAGACAGACGCGGAAAAAGGAAAGTAATTTGAGTCTCTGAATAATTTTGATATAATTACACCATGAAAAGTAAAAAAACACGAAAAATCCTTAATACATACGCTGTTTTTGACTCGGCGGAAGAGGGTGGGTACAACGTATCATTCCCGTCTTTTCCCGGTTGTGCGACTTTTGGAGCCACATTTGAAGAGGCCAAAAAAATGGCAACTGAGGCTTTATCTTTGTGGGTTCTTGAATTGCGTTCGCAGAAAATGCCGGTTTTTTCCAAAAGTGTCCGTCCGATTATAGATGAAATATCCTTTGCCGTCTGATGAAATCATTTTCTTACGGCAAGGCTGTTAGAATATTGCTTGCCAACGGCTTTAGTTTGATACGAGCACGAGGTAGTCATGAGATTTATAAAAACGCAGAGGACAGAATGGTCATTGTGGCGTATCACGGTAAAGGAAAAATGATACCGCTTGGAACTTGTCTTGTAATTGTCAAACAGTCGGGGTTGCCAAAGAAACTTTTTGAATAAAATGCTAACTGTAAAACCACAAGGGAAAATCGTAGAGCGAATCGTCAGGACAAAAACTGGCGAGTTTGTGCTGGCGACTTTTTATGTAGTTGAGAGAAATGGTGAAATAATCAATGTCCGCCTTCTTTCTGTTAAGCCGGTTTCTGATCAGGCTAAAAACTACAAACTAGAAACTACAAACTCTTGTTTGTGCTTGCGTGGCAGTTGTTTAAAATCACCTTCGGTTATTCCGCATCGAAAAAGATATACCCCGACAGTTTCTCCTTTTTTCAATATATTTGAATTTTTAGTAAGCCAACCAACGCGAGCCCCGTCTCTGTAAGAAGGGTGTAGGGGGCAGGGTATAGGGTTTAGTCAAAGACCATCTCGGCCTTCTCTGTGGTGCCCTTACTTTATAAACTTGATGAACTTTACAAACTTTAAGAACTAAATTAACTATGTCAAAAATAATTGGAATTGACCTCGGTACTACCAACTCCGCCGTGGCGGTGATGGAAGCCGGGGAACCGAAAATATTGGAAAACGCCGAAGGTGCACGTACAACGCCTTCAATCATTGCGCAGTCAAAGACAGGTGAAAGACTTGTCGGTCTCTTGGCGAAGCGTCAAGGGGTTACAAATCCTAGGAATACTATCTACCAGATAAAGCGCTTTATCGGGCATACGTTCGATGAACCTGCTGTCCAGAAAGACAAGGCATCAGTGCCTTTCGAAGTGCGAAAATCCGACAATGGCGGAATCGAGGTGAAGATGTCGGACAAGTGGTACCGTCCTGAGGAAATCTCCGCGATGATTCTTACGAAATTGAAGAATGACGCGGAGG
>CAYHDB010000006.1:0-6405 GCA_964355335.1 uncultured Candidatus Saccharibacteria bacterium | reverse complement strand
CGTCCTGAGGAAATCTCCGCGATGATTCTTACGAAATTGAAGAATGACGCGGAGGCGCGTCTTGGTGAGAAAATTACCGAGGCGGTAATTACCGTGCCTGCTTACTTCAACGACAGTCAGCGACAGGCGACCAAGGATGCCGGTAAGATTGCCGGTCTTGATGTAAAAAGAATTATTAACGAACCGACAGCCGCGGCATTGGCCTACGGTTTCAACAAGAAGAAGGACGAGAAGATTGCCGTATTCGACTTCGGAGGCGGTACCTTCGACATTTCCGTTCTTGAAGTCGGAGATGATGTGGTGGAAGTGAAGTCCACTGACGGAGACGCACACCTTGGAGGAAAGGATATTGATCAGAAGATTATAAACTGGCTTGCGGATGAGTTCAAAAAGCAATCAGGTATCGATGTGAAGAAAGATGCTCTTGCTCTTCAGCGTCTTGATGAGGCTGCCGAAAAGGCGAAAATTGAGCTATCTACTGCTGTACAAACCGAAGTGAATATTCCATTCATTACGTCCGGCGCTGACGGTCCTCAGCATCTTCTCATCACGATGACTCGTGCCAAGCTTGAAGAGTTGACCCAGGAGTTTATCGACCGCGCGATGGAAATCACTAAGCGTGCGATGGAAGCGTCTCCGTTCAAGAAAGACCAGATAAACGAAGTGGTGATGGTCGGAGGACAGACACGTATGCCTGCGATGCAGGAAGCTGTGAAGAAGTTCTTCGGCAAGGAATTGCATATGGGTGTAAATCCTGACGAGGTGGTAGCAGTCGGCGCCGCTATACAAGGAGGTATTCTCCGCGGAGATGTGAAAGATATTCTATTGCTTGATGTTATACCTCTTTCGTTTGCCATTGAGACTATGGGAGGCGTAGCGACTAAGTTGATAGAGAAGAACACGACAATCCCGACGGCGAAGTCGCAGACCTTCTCGACGGCTGCGGACAATCAGACATCAGTTGAGATTCATATCACACAAGGTGAAAGAGCGATGTCTGCGGACAATAAATCTCTCGGTCGCTTTATGCTCGACGGTATCCCACCAGCTCCTCGCGGTATGCCACAGGTTGAGGTCACGTTTGATATTGATGCAAACGGTATTCTCAATGTCACCGCTAAGGACAAAACAACCGGTAAGGCTAATTCGATAAGGATTGAGGCCAAGGGTAGTTTGTCCAAGGAGGAAGTCGAAAAGATGAAAAAGGATGCGGAGACACATGATGCGGATGACAAGAAAAAGAAGGATGAGGTGGAAGTCAAGAATACTGCCGAACAGCTTATCTATACTTCCGAAAAGGCTCTTAAGGATAATAAGGATAAAGTGCCTGCGGATGTAGCGAAAACTATCGAGGAAAAAATCGCTTCACTTAAAACCGCAAGAGAGGGAAGTGATATGGCCTTAATTAAATCAGCTAGCGAGGCTCTATCAACAGAGCTTTCAAAAATAGGGGAGATAATGGCTAAAGCGGCATCCGCCTCCGCAGGAAGCTCCGGCGAGACGAAGCAAGCGGGCGAGCCTAATCCTGATAAGAATCAGAACGGCCAAGGTGACGGTCCTGTTCGCGATGCGGAGTTTAAAGAGGGAGACGGGAAAAAGTAATTGGTAGTTGATTGTGAATTACAAAACTCATCACCTCTCCCCTTTTCGAAGGGGGAGAATAAAAGAGGGGGTTAAGATTAAGTCATGTGACCACCCTTAATCCCTCCTTGGAAAGGAGGGAAAGAAAAAAGAGTTTTGTAATTCATAGTAGGTGACACATTGAAATTAGAAAAATTGCCAATAAAATTGCCCTGTCCGAGTTGTCGGATAGGGCATTTGGCAATTAAATTGATTCTCGTTGTTCCAGCAAGACTCGACGTTGAGCCATAGCCTCGTCATTTTCTTTCTTCTCCTGCCTGGCGTTGCATCCTAGACACCACTTCGGATTCCTTGCGTTTACTGCGAGCTCTCTGGAGTAGTTTTTCGAACACTTTTCGCAGACAGAGTCGGTTTTGAGATGTTTCGGGGCACCGGGTTGCAGTGCTCGCAGATGAAAGGTGCCATTGCTAGGGCCCCAATCCGGGTTTCGTACCGTCTTTAGTGGACTCAGTTCTCCTCCGTGTTTTCCCATATTTTTTTCCTCGGGTTCTGTTGACTTGCAACATAATACCTATATAATGTGGCATCGTCAAGTGTTGGAAAAAAGTGCCTTACTTTATACTTATCTTTAACTTAAACTCAAATCTTTAATCTTAAATCTTACAACTGACCATGGCCAACAAAGACTATTACAACATTCTAGGAGTAAATAAAAATGCTGACCAGGAGGAAATAAAAAAAGCCTTCCGTAAGCTCGCGCATCAATATCACCCTGACAAAGGCTCGGGTAATGCCGATAAGTTCAAGGAGGCCAGCGAGGCATATAGCGTGCTTTCAGACGAGAAGAAACGCGCCGAGTATGACACCTACGGTCAGACGTTTGCAGGGGGGAATGGACCGACACAGGGTCAGGGCTTCGGAGGTTTTGATTTTTCTGGATTCAATGGTGGCCAAGGTGGTTTTGATTTTTCGCAAAACGGTTTTGAGTTTGATCTGGGCGATATCTTCGGTGACATTTTCGGTGGTGGAGGACGAGGAGGCGGGAGACCTTCGCGTGGACGCGATATATCGATTGATGTCGAGCTTTCATTTTCGGAATCAATTTTTGGAACTGACAGAAAAATGCTTTTAAGTAAGACATCTGCCTGCAGTGATTGTAGTGGTACTGGAGCAAAGAGAGGTACCGATATGAGGACCTGCAGTAAGTGCAACGGCAAAGGTAAAGTGCACGAGACCAAGCGTTCATTTCTCGGCAATTTCTCATCTGTCCGAGTTTGTGACGAATGTAACGGTAAAGGAAAGGTTCCAAAAGAGAAATGTTCGACATGTCACGGCGCTGGCGTACACAAGCGACAAGAAGAAATCTCGGTTGTTATCCCAGCGGGCATTGATGACGGAGAGATGATTCGTTTGACTGGGTCCGGGGAGGCGGTTTCTGGAGGTACTTCCGGTGACCTTTATATCAAAGTCCACGTGAAGAAGCATCCAGTATTTCACAAAGAAGGTGCCAATCTTGTTACCGACTTGGCATTGAAACTCTCAAGTGCTTTGTTGGGCGAGGAATACAGTATGCAAACACTGGACGGTGAAATAAAAGTTAAGATTCCAGAGGGAGTGACTCACGGAGAAATATTGCGCGTAAAAGGCAAAGGTGTGCCGTACGAAAAAGGCAAGCGAGGGGATTTACTTATTCGATTGAGTGTCAAACTTCCAAGTAAATTGTCTAAAGATAGTAGGAGATTGATAGAAGAGTTAAGGAGAGAAGGAATTTAAAACAAAAGAACCGCTAAGCGGTTCTTTTGTTTTGGTGTGCTCTTGGCCGGAATCGAACCGGCATCATTCCCTTCGGAGGGGAATATCCTATCCGTTGAACGACAAGAGCTAGTGTGTTTTGAATCATAGCTGAAAATCATCAAAATCAGAAATAACAATTATAATAAGTTTTTGTACCAAAACTCAATTTCTGATATCATTCTACCTATGGCAAATGACGCCAAAAAGACCCTTCTTTCGGGCATTCAGCCCACGGGAAGGCCACATATTGGTAACTACTTCGGAGCGATGAAGCAGTTTCTTGAAATGCAGTCGGCGCACGATTGCTATTTTATGATTGTCGATTATCACGCGCTCAATTTTATTCAGGATGCCAAAGTGATGCGTGAGAATATTTTAAATCTCGCTCTAGATTATCTTGCAATCGGTCTGGATCCAAAAAAATCTATTATTTTCAAACAGTCCGATGTCTCGGCACACACTGAACTTGCATGGATTTTTGACACCATTACCACCGTTCCTTTTCTGGAAAGAGCGCATGCTTATAAGGATGCGGAGGCTAAAGGTAAAGAGGTGAGTGTCGGTACGTTCAATTACCCCATGCTTATGGCGGCGGATATTTTGCTGTACGACACCGATGTTGTTCCTGTGGGCGCCGACCAAAAACAGCACGTGGAAATCACTCGCGATACTGCGGAAAAATTCAATCGCATATATGGCGATACTTTCAAGTTGCCCGAAGCTCATATTCTAGCGAATGTTGCGGTTGTCCCCGGAATTGACGGGCGCAAGATGAGTAAGAGTTATGGCAATACCATTCCTCTTTTTGCGACCGATGCCGAAATTGAAAAAGCAGTGATGGGTATCGTGACAGACTCTAGTGGGGGAGTGCCAAAGAATGTATACGAGATTCACAAATTATTCCGTTCCGAAGCAGAGCTGGCTATTCTATACCAAAGTAAAGAGGGTAAGTATAAAGATTTAAAGGAAGCCTTGATTGACGATATCAAAAAGTTTATTGGCCCTCTTCGTGACCGACGCGATGAGCTTGCTAAGGATTCCGACTCCGTTTTGAAGATTTTGAAGGATGGGGGAGATAGGGCTAGAAAAGTTGCCGATAAAAAAATGGATGAGGTGAGAGAAAAAATTGGAGTAAAACTTTATTAGTACCCAATCATCATTCGTATATTTGTAAAAATTCGTAATTTGTATTGCATATGAAAAACCGTACATACATTAAAGAATTACCGAGTAAAGTGGGGCAGGAAGTCACTCTTGCCGGATGGGTGGATGTTCGTCGTGACCACGGTAAGCTTATTTTCATTGATTTGCGTGACGTATCCGGCAAGGTCCAGATGGTGATATTGCCAAGTCACAAGGAAGCACACGTCCTTGCCAATACCGTTCGTCCTGAGTGGGTTTTGAGGGTTACAGGCAAGGTAAATCAGCGTCCGGAGAGAATGATAAACAAGGATGAGCCGAACGGCACTGTGGAGCTCGAAGTTCTGGATATTGAGGTGTTGAACGAAGCGGTGACTCCTCCGATTGATGTTCGAAGCGATGGCAAGGATATTGGCGAAGAAATGCGTTTGAAATATCGTTATCTGGACCTTCGCCGTAATCGTATGGCATCAAATCTTCGACTACGTCATGAGATTATTCGATTTATCCGCAAGTATTATTCCAACGACGGGTTCATCGAGATTGAGACACCGGTAGTTAGTAAAGCGAACGTAGAGACGGGTGCTCGCAACTTCGTGGTGCCTTCCCGTATTTATAAGGGAAAGTTTTACGGACTTCCACAGTCACCTCAGCAATATAAGCAATTGTTCATGGTAGCGGGTCTGGAAAAATATTTTCAGATTGCAAAGTGTTTCCGTGATGAAGATTCTCGCGGTGACCGACAGCCGGAGTTTACTCAGCTTGACCTAGAGATGTCTTTTGTCGAACAGGAAGACGTTCTTCAGCATACCGAAAAAATGTATATAGAAATGATAAAGGAAGTGATGCCGAACAAGCGTATTCAGACTGTACCGTTTCCACGGATTACTTACAAAGAAGCCATGGAAAAGTACGGCAATGACAAGCCTGACATGCGTGAGGACAAGAACGACCCGAATCTTCTCGCATTTTGTTGGGTTATTGATTTTCCATTTTTTGAAAAGACTGAGGAAGGCGGATGGACTTTTACGCACAACCCGTTTTCGAGAGCCAAGCCTGAACACGAGGAGTGGTTAAAAAACAAGGAACACATTGGCGAGATTCTAACCACGCAATACGATATTGTTTTGAACGGCAACGAGGCCGGCGGTGGCAGTATCCGCAACCACAAGCCGGAAATGCTTACAAAGGTGTTGGAAATTATCGGCCAGACTCCAGAGCAAATCCGTGGGTCATTTGGACATATGATAGATGCACTTTCCTATGGGGCACCGCCACACGGAGGTATCGCACCGGGAATAGACAGATTAGTGATGCTTTTGGCGAACGAACCGAACATTCGTGAGGTTATTGCGTTTCCGAAAACGGGAGAGGGGAGAGATCTTATGATGGATTCTCCTTCCGATTTGAGTCCAAGACAGATGAAAGAGCTTGGGATAAAACTTGATAAATAGTAGATAAACTAAAATGACCAGCTATCAAGTGAAAACAGGAGTATTCGAAGGTCCGCTTGATGTGCTACTTTCTCTCATTGAAAAGCGAAAGCTTTTCATAAATGACATTTCACTCTCTAAGGTTGCCGATGGTTATCTCGCGTATGTAAAAGAGCTCGGACAATTTCCAATTGCCGATAGCGCCAACTTCGTGCTGGTGGCGTCTACTCTCGTGCTCATCAAGTCTAAATCACTTCTGCCGTCTCTCGAGCTGACTGAAGATGAGAAAGGTGATATTGCCGATTTGGAACGTCGTTTGAAAATATATCAGAGGATGAAGGAGCTATCTCTCGGTGTGAAAAAGCTTTTTGGAAACAAAATACTTTTTGAACCCGAACCGAGAAAGATTGAGCCGGTTTTTTCGCCGGACGAATCGATGAGTATTAAGTCCCTGTAT